>JANQKE010000223.1 GCA_028281265.1 Alphaproteobacteria bacterium
GGCCGCCCGCTGCGTTGCGCCGCTTGCCCGATGGCACCGCATCGCGCCGTGCTACGCGCCTCCACGGATCGATCCGGCACACGCCAACAGATCGACCCGATAGTCCCTGAAAACGCTCTAGAGCGGGATGGGCGTTCGGTGCGATCGCTGTTGCGATCGCGCATGACGTCTGAACCCTGCTCTCACTCTCAGCTTGGAGAGCAAGAGGCGGATATGAGGGTGATCCACCCTCATGTCCTCTTGCTCTAGGAGACCGCCATGCCGCTATACAACGCCGCACATTGGGGTATCTACGAAATCTCCGAAGCCTCGGGAGGCTCGCAAGATTCGGCCAGCCGCATTGCGATCGCGCCGTTCTCCGGGGATCCGGCGCCCTCAGGCATCGGCCTGGATCAGGTGACGGAAACCGTCATGCGGCAACGGGTCAGACGCCCGGCGGTGCGCCGTGGCTGGCTGGAAAGCCGCAAGACCGGACATCCGAGCGGCCGCCGCCGCGGCGAGGATTCATTCGTGGAAGTGAGTTGGGATGTCGCCGCCCGGCTCTGCGCCGAAGAACTGCAACGGGTCCGCGACACCTATGGGAACAGGGCGATCTTCGGCGGGTCCTACGGATGGGCCAGTGCCGGCCGGTTCCACCATGCCCAGAGCCAGATCCACCGGTTCCTGAACT
This sequence comes from Alphaproteobacteria bacterium, assembly GCA_028281265.1. Lineage (GTDB taxonomy): Bacteria > Pseudomonadota > Alphaproteobacteria > DSM-16000 > Inquilinaceae > JANQKE01. The sequence continues at coordinate 671 of JANQKE010000223.1, forward strand.
GTATCGGCGGCTATGTCCGCCACACGGAATCCTACAGTCTCGGAGCCGGGCATGTGGTGATGCCGCATGTCGTTGCGCCCATGGCCACGCTGATCGCCCAGCATACGACCTGGGACGTGATGGCCGAACACACGCAATTGTTCGTCGCATTCGGCGGCGTGCCGACCAAGAACGCGCAAGTATCGCCCGGTGGCGTCGGCCGTCACCGCGTCGGCCCCGGTCTTCAGGCCATGGCGCGAGGTGGCACGCGGTTCGTCAACGTCAGCCCCGTCAACGACAATCTGGATGCCGTAGAGACCGCGGACTGGATCAGGATCCGACCCAACACGGACACGGCGCTGATGCTGGGGCTCGCCTGGCAGCTTCAGGCGGAAGGGCGACACGACCGCGCGTTCCTGGACACGTACTGTACCGGCTATCCGACGTTCGAGGCCTATCTTCGCGGCGAAACCGACGGTGTCGCCAAGACGCCGGAATGGGCATCGACGATTACGGGCGTATCCGCACCGACCATTCGGCAACTCGCCGATGCCATGTCGGCGTCCCGCACGATGCTGAGCGTCGCCTGGTCGTTGCAGCGGGCCGAGTCCGGAGAACAGCCCTTCTGGATGCTGGTGACGCTTGCGGCGATGCTGGGGCAGATCGGGTTGCCCGGGGGCGGATTTGGTGTGGGGTACGGCCCGGCCAACACCATGGGAACGCCGTTCCATGCGCTGCCCGGACCGTCATTGCCCCAAGGGACCAACCCGGTCGCCGACTTCATACCGGTCGCGCGCATCGCGGACATGCTCCTCAATCCGGGCGGAACAGTCTCCTACAATGGCCGCCGATTGACCTATCCGGATATCCGGCTGGTCTACTGGGCGGGCGGCAATCCGTTTCACCATCATCAGGATCTGTCGCGCCTGGCCGCGGCATGGCAGAAGCCGGAAACCGTCATCGTGCACGAGCCCTACTGGACGGCGACGGCCAAGCGCGCCGACATCGTCTTGCCGGTGAACACGACGCTGGAACGCAACGATATAGGCAATGCCAAGCAGGAAGGCGTGCTGGTCGCCATGAAGCAGGTCGCTCAGGCTCCGGGACTGGCCTTGTCGGACTACGACATCCTGTCGAAGATCGCGGCGGGTATGGGCGTGGCGGACGCCTTTACCGAAGGACGCCGGGCGGAGGACTGGCTTCGCCGCATGTACGACGATCTCTCCGAGCGATGGAAAGGCGACGATATCGAACTGCCGGACTTCGACGCGTTCTGGGAACGAGGTCTGGTCGAGCTGCCTGCCCGGACGCGATCGATCGACATGCTCGGGGATTTTCGCAACGACCCCGACTTGCACAGGCTCGACACGCCGTCGGGCCGGATTGAACTCTTCTCCGAGCAGATCGCCTCGTTCGGGCTGGCGGACTGTCCAGGGCATCCGACCTGGATGCCGCCAACCGAATGGTTGGGCGGTCCGCTTGCCGATACCTATCCGTTACACCTCCTGACGGATCAGCCGGCGCGCAAGTTGCACAGCCAGCTCGACTGCGCTCCCTACAGCGCGGCGGGAAAGATCGCAGGGCGGGAACCGATCTATATGTCACCGCAGGACGCTGCGGACCGACGCATCGAGGACGGCGATGTCGTCGAGGTCTTCAATGCTCGCGGCTGCTGCCTTGCTGCGGCAGTTGTGGCGGACGTCATGATGCCGGGTGTCGTTCGCATCGCGACGGGAGCCTGGTACGATCCGGATGAAACCGGTCGGGACAAGCACGGAAACCCCAACGTTCTGACCCGGGACGTCGGTGCATCCTCGCTGTCGCAAGGATGCGCGGCGCAGTCATGCCTGGTCGATGTCCGTCTCGCCGTGGATCCGCCACCGGTGACGGCATTTGAACTGCCGGTGTTTCAGGCCGATGACGGAGACATGCTGTGAAACTCGGTTGTCAAGTGAAAGACAGCGGCTACTCAACAAGCTTCAATTGAAGGGGAAGTCCGTACAAAGCCCGAACTTAAGCAGGAATTTCTCCGACTCGATTTGGATGTTGTTCCGGATATGGGCATTGCACTGTTGTCGGTGGCTGTTTTTGTTGCCGTCTTCCGTTTTCTTGCCTTCCGAACCATGCCGTGCTCTTACTGTTGGACATTGACGTCGGAACTGGATGATCCTCCCGGCCGCCGCGCCCGTTGGCGGGTTTCAAGGACCCATCGTCAACATATGCTAAAATGTGCAAACGCGATCGGGAGCGTGCCGAATCCCCGCACCTTGCCGATGGGCCAAAGCCGACCTTGAGAGAGATCGCGGTCGATTTCGCCGAGAAGTAAGAGCATGGTGCGCATGGCGGAGTTCACCGAGATCGGTGTGCACCGGCGCTACTTGGCCTGCCTGTGTGAGGAAGGCCTTTTGGATAAGGTCGGCTATGGGCCGTATCGCGCAGGCCAGAAGGCGGCGTAGTGCGTCCCGAAGTGACCGATTGAAAATCAGGCTCTGGCCATCTGAAAGTGCTTGGTATGCCGTGATCGCTGGCGGTTTTGCGGAGAAGGAACTATCTTGGCTTTATGGCTCACGAGCGTATCGAAACCCATCCAGGCGTCATGCAGGGAAAGCCCGTTATCCGCGATACACGGGTGACGGTGGAGCAGATCGTGCGTGAGTGCGCCCGCGGGCTGACCGCTGCCGAAGTGGTACACCAATATCCACGTCTCACCGAGACGGATGTGCTCGCGGCGCTCGCTTACGCGGCTGACTATCTCGCCAACGACATCACGGTCGCCGCCGAATAGATGAGAGTTCTCGCCGACGAGTGCTGCCCGCGCGCAGTCGTCGAGGCGATGCGGCATGTTGGTCTGGATGTCGGCTATGCCGCCGAGACCGATGCGCGCTCCTCCGACACCGACCTGCTTGCCATAGCGAACGCGGAAAAGCGGATCATCGTCACGGAGGATTTCGATTTCGGCGATCTTCTCTTCCGCAACCGTTTGCCGGCCGTGGGTGCCATCATCGTGTTCCTACCGACGCTCGCTCCGGATATGCGTGCAGATCGGCTCACATCGGTCATGCAATCACCAGATCAACCTGCGTTCAGATGGACTCATCTGAACGCAGGTTGATCTATTTCAAAGATTTAGAGCATCCTGCGTCCGTTCGGACGCAGGATGCTCCAGAGCTGACATTCACCGGCAAGCTGACGATCGTTGAGCAACGCCGCGTAAGACAAAGAGCCCTACCTTAAAGAATCCGCAGTAGTGTCTGCTTGAGCTGGACGGCGACGGAGACCCTGTCTTCAGCCGGAGCGTCAAGACCACCGAAGCCGGCGGTACGACACGGCAAGGAAGGGGAGGGGTCGCAAGCGCCACGCCCCGGTTGATGCCGATGGCCGCACCCTTGTGATCGAACCTCATCGGGCCGATGTTCAGGACCGGGATGGCGGTGTCCCGCAGCTTGCGGCGTCCAGGCGCCCCATTCCCTTCATGGAGACCGTGTTCGCCGACAGCGGCTATGCCGGGACCGGATGGCACGGGCGACCGCCATCGCCTTCCTCTATGCCGCTTCCGCCATTCTCCCCATCGGACGACTGGCCGGAGCTCCATGAATTCCGCAACCGACTCTAAGGCCAAGGCCCCGCTTCAGCCATCCGGCCCCTCCGACAGGCCGTCCATGTGTCAGTCATTGGCCCCAACGCGCTGCGTGCGAGCACTTCTCCAGTCGGCATCATAGGGTTGCCAGACTGCCGGGCAAGAAACTTGTATTATTGACATGATATTATGACTATGTTTGCCTTTGTTAAGTGGGATGGTTTCCCGCCTGGAGGCAAAAGGGAGGAGTATCATGATAGGCAGAACAACCGCGGTTTTGGGCCGTTTGATGGGCTCCGTGGGAAGGGCGGCGGCGGCAGGGCTCGTGCTGGCGGTCTGTGTCGGCGTCGCGCCGGGTAACGCGGAAGATGCATGGCCTGACGAGCCGATCACTATCGTCGTCCCGTTCAATGCAGGCGGCAGCGCCGATCGTATGGCGCGCAGCCTGTCGGGTCCGCTCGGTGAAGAACTCGGCGTACCGGTCACCGTGGAGAACCGACCGGGCGGCTCCGGAGGGCTTGGCGCTGCCTGGGTGGCCCGGCAACCGGCAGACGGCAATACGCTGCTGCTGATGCAGGCAACGCCCTACTTAGCTGGCGCCATCATCTTTGGCGGTGCTCCGATCGCCTGGGACGATTTCAGTTTTCTGAATGCGCAATGGAATGATTATGGTATCGTTGTTGTGCACAACGATAGTCCGTACCAGACCTTTGCGGAACTGGTCGCTGCGATGCGTGAGCCCGGCGAGGTTTCCTCAGGCATCATCTACGGAAATGGCGGGCATCTGCAGACGGTCCTTTTCATGGAGGCGCTGGGCATTCCCCAGAGCAATGTGCGCTTCGTCACCTATGATGGCGGCGCTCCTTTGCGCGCCGCTCTGGCGGGCAATCAGGTGGATTTCCAGGTCCTGGCGGCCGGAGGTGCCGCTGGCATCATGGATAGACTGCGCGTTCTGGCCGTGGCCAATACGGCGAACCCGGATGGTTTCGACGCGCCGCTGCTGAACGATGCGCTGGCAGAGCTCGGGCTTGACCCGATCGCCATCATCGGCGGTAACGTTTCGGGTTTGCTGGTCCGTTCCGAACTCCAACAGGAGCACCCTGAGCGCTACGCAACGTTGGTCGCCGCCTACGAAGCGGTGGTCAACAGCGAGGCTTACCAAGCGGCAGCGGCCGAAGCTCGCGTCGGTGCCGATTGGGTGGGACCCGAGGCCAGCCAGAAAATGGGCAACGAGGCCTTCGAGGCACTGTCGTCACTTGCGGGGGTGCTAAACTGAACGCTTCCGTCGTCACCGGCGCGCGCTTGATTGGGCGCGCCACAATTCCAGGGGACGAAGGATGTCCGATTCATCTCCAGGCGATGAGGTGCCCGGCGTCGCGCCGGTAACGCCCCCTCGTTTCCCGCTCGGCTCCATACTCCTTGCGCTGTTCCTGGGCATGGCCATGGCAGCTTACGCCCTGAGCGTGTTCGAACATGCAAGACGGGTGACCGACTGGTTGCTGATAGTGCCGGTCGCGGTGCTCGGCATCGCGACGCTTGCCGTGGCCGCCCTCGATGACTGGCGGCAGGGCCGGCTGGGGCGGGCACCGGCGCGGGGCGAGGGCGATGGCAAAATCGGTGCTGCCCTTGTGGTGCTCGTCCTCGCCTATGTCGGCTCCATCCCCTGGATCGGGTTCGATGTGGCAACGGCCATCTTCATTGCCCTGGCACTCGTTCTGCAAGGCGAACGCCGCCTGAAGGTCGTGCTGCCCGTAAGCCTGCTGACCGCCGGACTGCTTGTTTGGCTGTTCCGGCATGTGATGGGTATCCCTGTGCCTTCCAGCTTGATCTAAGGCCGTCATGATCGACACGGTTGCTTTCCAAGGCGCCATCGACATCCTTTCGACGAGCCCAATGGCCTGGCTCGTCGTGCCGCCGGGCCTCGTCATCGGCCTGATCTTCGGGGCCGTGCCAGGCTTGTCGATCTCAATCGCGATGGCGGTTTTTCTGCCCGCGACCCTTTACATGGATTTTCTTCCCGCGATCCTTTTTCTGACGGCCATCTTCACCGGCGGCGGTTTTGGGGGCGCCATTCCCGCGATCCTGATGAACATACCAGGGACATCCGCGGCGGTCGCCACTGCGATCGACGGTTATCCGATGTCCAGGCAGGGCCGTCATGGCGAGGCGCTCGGCGCCGGGCTTGCCGCTTCGGTGATCGGGACCTTCGTCGGATATGCGCTGCTTCTGCTGATCGTCGATTTCGTCGCCGGCTGGGTCTTGCTGCTGGGACCGACGGAGATGCTTGTCGTCGCAAGCTGGGGCTTGCTTCTTATCGCGATCTTGAACGACTCCACCGTGGCCAAAGGGCTTGCCGCCGGTGCCCTTGGCCTTCTGATCTCCACGGTCGGTTACTCAAACACCGGCATGATGCGCGGTACGTTCGGCAGCATGTACCTGCTTGACGGAATCCCGGCGATCCCAGCGCTCATCGGCCTATTCGCCGCAGCGGAACTGTACGGCCTTGCGGGGCGCGACTACATCATCCGCGATGCCGGCCTGCGGGCGGTCAAGATGGCGTCGATCCTGATGGGCGTGAAGAAGACGCTGCAGCAGCCCATCGGACTGATCAGGGGAAGCTTGATCGGTACCTGCATCGGGACGGTGCCGGGCGTCGGCGCAAGCGTGGCAAATCTGGCCTCCTACGCGGTCGCCCGTCGCGCCGATCCTGCGGCGTTCGGCAAGGGCGATCGGCGCGGTGTCATTGCATCGGAGGCAGCCAATTCGAGTTCTGAAGGGGGCGGAATGGTCACCTTGCTTGCGCTCGGCATCCCCGCAGGGGCGGGTACGGCCATCCTTCTGGGGGCATTTGCGATGCACAACGTGACCGGTGGGCCCCGCTTCATCGCGGAGAACACCGACGTTGTTTATGCGCTGATCCTGGGCAACATGGCGCAAACGGTGATGTTGTTCGGTCTGGGGATCGGGTTTGTCTTCCTGTCGGGCTACATCATCAGAACGCCCTTACGTTTCCTGATCCCGATCGTCATCTCGATCTCGATGATGGGCGCCTACGCGATCACGGGCAGCATGGTCGGCCCTTTGACGGTGGCGGGCGCCGGAGCGCTCGGTTGGCTGATGAAGCGCTACCGCTACCCGGTGACGGCGACCGTGGTGGGGCTTCTTGTCGGCGGCCTCGCCGAAGGGGAGCTTGTGCGGTCCTGGCAGATCTCAGGGGGCGATCCGGCCTTCATTCTCGAGCGCCCGATCACTTTGGCCCTGCTTGCGATCATGGTGGTTTCGCTTCTGCCGGGCCTCTTGCGCCGCGCGATGTCGCGCCGTCCCCAGGGTTCGGTTTCCAGGAGCGCGACATGACCCCCCAATCCTTGTCGTGACGACACGCGACGCCCATCGCAACCAGGTCGATCTGCCGGCCCATGCCGGCAGCCACAGATGCCGCGAGGCGTCCTGGTGCAGCATCATCCCGGGCAGCGCACCGCTTGCGATGGGCCGGCCGCCTCGGCGCCGGGCGCACCCGCGCTCAGCCGTCCCCGGCAATACCGATCGTTGATCTCCTCGAACTTCATCAGCCGAAGCTCCTGCAGCACCTCCGTCCGTCCCATCCCGGCTCCCCTTTCCGGAGCCGCTCTAAAACCGGACAGATCACTTGCTGCATTCGCCGGACAGATGACGGGTTAGCGACAGTCACTCTCATGTCATCCTGCTTCAGCGAAGCATTCCCGGTAAGAAAGTCGATAGCCCCGGCAGATAAGTGATGAGCGCAATGTTCAGCAACAGCACTAAGTAGAAGGGCAGCATGCTCTTGATGATCTGCTCGATGCGCAAACCGGCGACCTGACAGGCGATAAAAAGGTTCACGCCGACCGGTGGCGTCGTCATGCCGACCGCGAGGTTGACGATCATGACGATCCCGAAATGCACCGGGTCGATGCCGTACTGCACCGCCACCGGCGTGAGAATCGGCGCCAGGATGATGATGGCCGCCCCGGTCTCGAGGAACATGCCCACAAGAAGCAGCAGCAGGTTGATCATCAGGAGAAAGTAGATCGGGTTCTCCGATGCGGCGATGAAAGCCGAAGCGACCGTATCGGGTATGCGATTGGCCGTCAGAACCCAGCCGAACGCGCTGGCGGCACTGATGATCAGCAAGATGACGATCGAGGATCTGACCGAAGCGGCCAACGCGGAGCCGATGCTTGTCACGTTGAGCGTGCGGAAGATGAACACACCCAGAAAGAGAGCGTAGAAGACGGCAACCACCGCCGCCTCGGTGGGTGTGAAGACACCGCCATAGATGCCGCCGAGAATGATGAAGGGCATCAGTAGCGGAAGGATGGCCGCCTTGAAGCTCGGCCAGACGCGCGGCAGTTCCACATTGCCCGCCTCATCATGCATGACGCCGTAGCCCTTCAGTTTGGCGATGATGTAAACAGTGCCCAACAGCGAAGCGGCGATCAGGATTCCGGGAACGATCCCGGCCATGAACAGGTCACCGATGGACACCGACACCCCGGCCGTCAGCGCGAATATGATCATCGGGATCGACGGTGGAATGATCACGCCCAGCTCGCCCGATGCGGCCTGCGTGGAGGCAGCAAAGCGCCGCGGGTAACCGCGCTTGGCCATGGCGGGAATGAGGATCGCGCCGATCGCGGCGGTGGTCGCGGCGCTCGAACCGGAAATGGCGGCAAAGAACATCGCCGAGATCACCGTGACGAGCCCCAGCCCGCCGGCGAAACGGCCCACCAGCGACTGCGCGAAATTGATCAGGCGCGTGGAGATGCCGGACGCCTCCATCAGCGCGCCGGAGAGGATGAAGAACGGGATGGCCGCCAGCGGAAAGGAATCGAGACCGGCGAACATGCGCTGCACCGCCGCCTGAAGCGGTATCCCGGCACTCGCCATATAGCTCATCGCCGTCAGGCCCAGAGCGATCACGACCGGAACGCTGAGCGCGAAAAGCGCCAGCAGCATCACACCGAACACCAACGGGCTCATCAGTCCGACTCCGTCAGGATGATCTCGGGCGGATCGACCAGCGCGGCGACGGTGTTGACCAGGGCGAGGCTCGCGCCGAACGGGATCACTGAATAGATGATCCAGATGGGCATTTCGGTCGCCCCAGTGCGCATGCCATGCACGACGTCCAGAACGGCGAAGCCATGGACGGCCAAAAGCAGCCAGAACAGGCCCGACAGGGCCAAGACCGCGATCCGCAGGGCTTCGGCAAGGCCACCGGGCAGAACCCCGACCAGGAATTCCACGGCAATGAGCTGGCCCTTGCGCATGACGATGCCGACGCCCAGAAACGGCAGCGAGATCAGCGCGAAACGCAGAATCTCTTCGGACCATGTCAGCGGCGCGCCGAGGAAATAGCGCGCGATGACCTGCGCGAAGCCCAGAGCCGCCATCCCTGCCAGTAGACCACACAACACCCAAAGCAGACCCTTGTTCAGCCCATCGACCACGGCCAGAACCGTGTCGATGAAGCCGAACCGGGCGCGAAGGCGCCCGGTCCAACCGTCAGCCTGTGGTCGCTTCACTGTGCCGCGTCGCGGATTTGTTGATGGACCATGGTCAGTTCGGGGAAGTTGTCGCCGACAAAGCCTTCGAGCTCGGCGCGGAATGCGTCCTTATCGACCTCGACAAGCGTCATGCCGGCATCCTGAAGCCTTTGCAGGAAATCGGTCTCGCCCGCCAGCACCTGTTCGGCGACGAATGCCTGCGCGGCACCGTTGGCAGCGGCGATGACGGCCTCTTGGTGTTCGTCGGAAAGCTCCTGAAAACGCCGGGAGGTGACGACCATGGTGATCGGCTCCATGACATGTTCGGTCTGGCCCAGATAGCTGACGACTTCGGGGAACTGCGCGGTGTAGATCAGCGACAGCGGGTTTTCCTGCCCGTCGATGACACCCTGTTGCAGGGCGGTGAACACCTCGCCGAAATTCATCGGCGTCGGCGCGGCGCCAAGCTGCTCCCAGGAGCGCACGAAAACGAGGCTGTCGGGCACGCGGATCTTCATGCCGGCCAGATCCTCGGGCGTCTCCACGCGCTCCTTGGTCGTCAGCCAGCGCGGTCCCCGCATCCAGTAAGACACGACCTGATAGCCGCTCTCGGACTCGATGGCGTCCGCGATGCCCCGGCCGACATCGCCATTGTAGACCGCTTGGAAATGATCCAGATCGTCGAACATGAACGGAACGGTGAAGATCCGCGCCGTATCGGACGCTGACGACAAGACGCCGGCGCCGCCCAGCCAGATATCCGCGGTGCCGAGGCGAAGGCCTTCGAGAATCTCCCGGTCCGAGCCGAGCGAGCTTCCACCGAAAATCTCGACCGTCACCTCGCCGCCGGTTACTTCCAAAACCTCTTGGGCGAACTGTTCGGCCGCCTGGGCGTGAATCTCGGTCGGCGGCCAGACATGTCCCAGCCGCAGTTCGGTCTCGGCATAGGCTACTGTGGCGAACGCGCAACCGGCCGCAACGGCAACGACCAGCGATGCCAGGTTTCGCTTCAGGGCTTTGCTTTGCATTGCTTCCTCCGCTGTTTCGACCCGCACCATCGGGGCCGTTTTTCATGCGCATGCATGATCTGATTGTGGTTTCGACGATTACGCCATCGTGTCTCCGGGCCAGGGCACCCCATAGTCTGATCCCAGGCGTATCAGGTCGGCTTTGAGCTGTTCGGGCAGTATCAGCCCCTCGGACCGCTTCCGCTTCGCGATGCGGTCTTCGGCCTCGCCGGCGTAAAGGATCTCGGCAACACCCTCGGCGCGCGGTTCCGCTTTCAATTGATCGATGTAATGACCGACGCGCTGCCGAAAGCATTCGGGTTCAAGGAAACGCGCGACATCAATGGCAATGAAGAAGTGACCGACATTCTGCGGCCTGTTCCAGTCCTCATACATATTGCGCACCGACGGACCGAAGCCTGCGCCCGTCAGAACACCAGACAGAATATCGATGGCCATGGAAAGGCCCGAACCTTTTGGCCCGCCCATCGGAAGCACGGCGCCATTCAAGGCGGCCTGGGCGTTCGTGGTGGGGGCGCCGTGCTCATCGACAGCCCATCCCAGCGGAATATCGAGCCCCTTCTTGGCTGCCATGATGATCTTGCCACGTGCCACAAGACTCGTCGCCATATCCAAGACGAATGGAACCTCTCGGCCGGTCGGAAACCCCAAGGCGATGGGATTGGTACCCAGAAAGGGCCGTGCTCCGCCCGTGGCCGGCATGGTCTGGGACGCGTTGGACAGGACGATGAGCGCCAGGTTCCGCTCCACCGCCCGCTCCACATAAAACGCACCCGTGCCGAAATGGTTGGAATGGCGTACGCCAAGCGCACAGACACCGAAGCGCTCCGCGCGCTCCATGCATGCCTCAAGCGCCTTGACGCCGACGAACGCGCCGAAACCGTTGCCACCGTCCATCAGCCCGATGGGGCCATCATCGCACACGAAGGTCACGTTCGCTTTGGGATCGATCATGCCTTTGGCGATCCGCTCGAGATAGATCTCGCTACGCACGACGCCGTGTGAATCGACGCCGCGCAGATCGGCGTAAACGAGTGATTGCGCGACAATCTGTGCCGTTTCGGCCGGCGTACCGGTTGCGGTGAACAGCTCCTGGCAGAACCGGGCGAGGCGGTCGGGATCGATCGCGCTCATTCCAGCACGCAGCCCCGCGTCTTCAACGCCTCATCGACCCATGAGCGATCGACGGTGCCGTCCTCTATCTGGCGAAGCAGCTTTTCTTCCTGGGCGTTGTGCGCCTCGGCCTTGGCCAGGATGTCAGGTGCCTGGTCGAGAGGAACTGCCAGAACGCCGTCACCGTCGCCGACGACGATGTCGCCCGGTGCAACGGGCATGCCCGCCAGGCTGATCGGCACGTTGATCTCGCCGGGGCCGTCCTTGTAGGGACCGCGGTGGGTCACGCCACGGGCGAAGACCGGCATGCCCTTCGACAGCGCGTCGAAATCGCGGACCGCGCCATCGATCACCCAGCCGGCCACCCGGCGCTTGTGCGACAAGCGGACGATGATTTCGCCGATCAAGGCATTGGTCGTGTCGCCGCCAGCCTCGACCACGATCACATCTCCCGGTTCGGCTATGTCGACGGCTTTGTGGAGCATGAGATTGTCGCCCGGCCGCGTCCGAACCGTCAGGGCGACACCGGCCACCCGCATGGCCGGGTCAAGCGGGCGAATGTCCGGTCCAGCCGCGAACACCCGATGCATGGTGTCGCTGATATTGGCGACCGGGATCCCCGCAAAAGCCTCGATGATGGCAGCGTCTGCCCGGACCCGTTCCCGAACCACGCGGAACCCGACGGCCATTGGCATTCTCCCTTGATCCCGCATCGTGGCGGAAACCGTTGATTGGAACGACCCTTAGGCCGCCCAAAAATGATCGTCCAATATATTGTTAGGACCGTTTTGATGCCTTAGAAGCATTAATATGATTGAGCTTCGCCATCTGCGCTACTTCTGCGCCGTCGCCGACGAACTGCATTTCGGCCGAGCCGCGCGCCGCCTTCACATCGCTCAGCCGGCCTTGAGCCGACAGATCCGAAGGCTGGAAGAAGAAGTCGGCACCACCTTGCTGGCGCGTACTCAGCGATCCGTCGCGCTGACCATGCCGGGACAGGCCTTTCTGGAGCGCAGCAGGCGCATCCTCGACGAGGTGGGACGCGCGGTCGCGGAAGCCAACCGGATCGCAGGCGGTCAGACCGGTCGCCTGCGGGTCGCCTTCATTCATTCATCAACCTACAGTCTGACACCGACCGCGCTGAACATCTTCGCTTCGCGCCATCCGGGAATCTGCGTCGATCTGCAGGAGATGACGGTGATCGGCCAGAAGCGGGCGATCAGTCTGGGCGACATCGATATCGGCCTGCTGCGACCGCCGATCGAAGACCGCGATCTGGCGTTCGAAAGCGTCATGAAAGAAAGCTTCGTGCTCGCCGTGCCACAGCATCACAAGCTGGCCGGTCGCAAGGACGTCACGCTGCCTGAACTGGCACAGGAACAGTTCATCATGTTCGATCGGCGCCAAAGCCCTTTGTTTCATGAACGTATCATGACGTCCTGCGAAGCGGCGGGCTTCACACCGCGAGTGGCACAGGAAGCGATCCAGATTCATACCGTCGTGGGGCTTGTGGGCGCGGGACTCGGCATTGCGCTGATGCCCGATGCGGCGCTCAAGCTGTCCATGCCGCGGGTCCGTTTCCTTTCCGTGGCACAGCCGATTGAGCCGGTCGAAATCGCACTCGCCTGGCGGCGCGACAACGTCAACCCCGCCCTGCCGCTGTTTCGCCAAGCGGTGAGGGAGGGGGTTCGTTCGGTCCGCGCCGCGCCCAAGGCCGACTTGGCCTCGCAGAAAGCGGCCGATGAGACGTCAGGTTCGGTCGATTCATGAGTTCCGGGGCAAACGGCATGGACGATGAGAGCGGCAAGAAGCTCTACGAGATCATCTCGGACAAGCTCACCGACATGATCATCGGCGAGGGCCTCAAGCCCGGCGACCGTTTGCCGTCGGAACGGGCACTGATGCAGATGTTCGACGTGGGCCGGCCGGCGATCAGGGAGGCCCTGCTGGTGCTGCACAACAACGGTCTTGTGGCCCTGCACAATGGCCGGCGCGCGCAAGTGCGCCAGCCGGACGCCGATATGATCCTGTCCAACTCGACGCCGGCGGTGCAAAACCTTCTGGGCAATCCCGGCACGCTGCGCGATCTGTTCTTCGCCAGGCTCTTCCTGGAAAAGGCCCTGGCGCGCCACGCCGCGCTTGACGGCGACGCGCAGGACATGCGCGCGCTCAAGCGAGCGCTCGAAGAAAGCGACGCGGCGCTGGGTGATCGTGAACGTTACGAGCGAGCGGACATCGCTTTTCATCGTGTTCTGTTCAACGCCGCCGGCAACCCGGTGTTCGTTGTGGTTCACCGGGCCCTCGACGTCTGGTTGACCGAGCGCTGGAGGCAACTGGACCGCCCCTTGGAGCGCGACCAGGCCTCGCATGCGGGTCATGTGGAAATCTTCGAGAGCATAGCGATGCGCGATGCCGATGCGGCCGAACGCGCTATGGAGAAACACCTGACCCTTGCCTGGGAGTTCTGGCAGGCGCGCTTGGGCGCATGAGGGTCATGCTCGAACGCGGGGTGGCGGTCGCCGTTCAGTCCGGCATGCGGTCAAGCCGGTAGACGACTTTGGTGGCCGTGTAGAATCCGCATGCGGACGGGCCGATGGAGTAGGCGCCTTCACCGGAGTTCTTGACGCCGCCAAAGGGCACATGAGGCTGGCTGGCGGTGCCGTGATTGACATGGACCATGCCGCATTCGAGCCTACTTGCGAAAAAGCCGGCCAGACCCGGCTCGTCGGTGAAGACCGATGCGGCAAGGCCGTAGGCGGAACTGTTGGCGATCGCCAAGGCTTCGGCGGGATCCGCCACCCTGAGCACCGGCAAGACAGGCCCGAAAATCTCGTCCACCGCCAATGGGGAATCGCGCTCCACCTGATCGAAAAGCGCCGGACCGTGGAAATAGCCATCGGTGTCCGGGTCGTTGACCGTCGACCTGCCATCGACGACCAGCTTCGCCTTGTCGGATCGTCCAATCTCCATATAGCGCATCACGCGGTCGAACTGATCGCGGCTGACCATCGGGCCGATCTGAGCGCCCTCGGCAAACCCTTCGGCCACCTTCATGGCGCGGGTCACGGCGGCCAACTCTTCAACCAGCGCGTCGGCCTGGCTTTCCAGCACGATGACGCGGCTAAGGGCCGTGCAGCGCTGTCCGGCCGCCTGGAAGGCGGCGCTGGCGATCTCCCGCGCCGCGCCCTTGAGGTCGGCGTAGCGCATCACGATGGCGGGGTTCTTGCCACCCAGTTCAAGCTGAACCCTGGCAAGGCGTTTTGCGGCTGCCTCATAGATGCCGGAGCCCGTCTCGGTCGAGCCGGTGAACGATACGCCGGCAATGTCGGGATGGTCGGTCAACACCTGGCCGACCGACCGGCCGCCCCCCATCACAAGGTTGACGACACCGGCGGGAAAGCCAGCCTCGTCGATCAGCTCGGCGAGCTTCACAGACGACCAGGGCGTGATCGACGCCGGCTTCATCACCGCCGTGCAGCCATAGGCGATGGCCGGCGCCAGTTTGCGGATCGGCGTCACCACGGGAAAGTTCCAGGGCGAGATCAGCGCAACCGGACCCAGCGGCACGCGGTGGGCGACGATGTCGATGCCGGGCCGTTCGGACGAATAGCCGCTCGATCCGACGCGATGGGCTTCGCCAGCCATGAAACGGCATTCGGCTACCGCGCGCGCCACTTCGCCGCGCGCTTCGGCAAGAACCTTGCCCATCTCCTTGACGATGACGTGCGCAAGCTGATCGCGGTCGCGCTCCATCAGGTCGGCCAGACGGTTGAGCAGGCCTGCCCGCTGCGGCGGTGGTGCCGTCCTGAAGCCGGCGAAGGCCTGCCTGGCTGCCGCCACCGCCTGATCGACGTCCGCCGCGGCTGAATCGGCGAATTCGCCCAGCACGTGCTGCGGCCGGGCCGGATTGATATTGGCGGCGTACCGGCCGGTGGACGGCGCCTGCCAGGCGCCATTGATGTAGTTGTCAAACGTCATGATCGGCCTTCTGAGGATCTTGGGATTACAGTGCGCTGCGCAGGATTTGGGCCAGATCATGTGGCTGGGTGGCGCGCGGATTGACCGGAACGTTGCCGCTCTTCATCGCTTCCTCGACGACCGCTTCGACCATGGCCTCCTCGAAGCCGCATGCCGCCAGTCCGGAAGGAATGCCGACATCGTCCTTGAGCTGTCGTACCGCCCGGACGCCTGCGCGTGCTGCTTCAGGCGCGGGCAGGCGATCCTCATCCGCACCCAACGCCCGGGCGACAGCCGCATAACGCTCCGGCACGACCTCGGCGTTGAACGCCATGACGGCCGGTAAGGTGGTCGCGATGATCGTGCCATGCGGGATCTTGATGTTGCCGCTGCCCAGCGGCATCGCCAGCGCGTGGGCCAACCCCAGGCGGGTCGGGTTCATGGCCATGCCGGCGAGAATGCTGGCCAGCATCATGTCGTAACGCGCGGATCTGTTGCCACCGTCGGCCACTGCCGTCCTAAGGCTCTTTCCGATCAGCGCGATGCTTTGCAGCGCAAGGGCGCCTGATATGGGCTGACAGGCGCGGTTGACGAAGCACTCGACCGCATGTCCCAAGGCATCCATGCCGGTCGTGGCGGTCACCGTGGCGGGCAGCGTGACCGTCAGGTCAGGGTCGCAAAGCGCCACCTTGGCCATGAACCTGGCGCCGCCCGCGGACACCTTGTTGCCGGTCGTATCATCCGTCAGCACCGACCAGATGCTCACTTCGCTGCCGGTTCCCGACGTGGTGGGAATGCAGATCGACGGTAGCGGATCTTTCGGCAGCTGATCGAGGCCGATGTAGTCCAGGATGGAGCCTTCGTTGGTGGCCATCGCGGCAATGGCCTTGGCACTGTCGAGCGAGCTGCCCCCGCCAATGCCGACGATCGCGCCGAACCGTCCCTCCCGAGCCAGCGACGCGCCGGCCATGATCAGGCTCGAGCCCGAATCCGGGCGTACCTGATCGAAGACTTGGCATGCGATCCCCGCCCCGAGGAGGAGCTCTGTCACGCCGTCGACCAGCCCCGCTTCAACCACACCCGGATCGGTGACGATGAGAACCTTCTGTGCCCGCAGACCCTCGACCAACGCCGGCAGTTGGGCGACCGAACCGCAGCCGAACCGGATATCGACTGGCAATGGCGGAAAGGCAAAGCTCTGTTCATGATCGACCGGGAACAGCATCGGACCACCTCCTTGTCGGGATTTGGTTGTCGTCGGAATGTAGCAAGATCAAACCTATCATGCCAGATTCAAGAATCCTCAATCTCAGTGTGAAATTCAGTGTGAAATATGTTTGAATATTGCTTCATAGGACTATATATGAGATGGAAAATTATCCAAAAGACCGGTAGTGAACCCTGTTTCCCGGTGTTTGGCATGACTATTCATATATTGGTATTACGGCTTATGCCTCTGGCAACGAGCGAGCGGTCCGTCGACCTCACATACATCCCCGTTTTCCAGTGCAACCGGGGTCGGATGGAGGCCATCGACACGGGCTTGCAAGATCTCCAGGAGGTCATCCGGGACATGACAATCCGGTCAATGGCCATTCCCCCCCTTGGCGGTGGGATGGGTGGTCTCGACTGGAATGATGTTCAGCCATGGATTGAGGAGGCACTGAGCGGTTTCATCTGAGCAAGATGACATGAGGGTGCCTCACCCTCATGTCTGAATCCCGTTCTCCAAGGTGAGCGTCGGAGCGGGATGCAGACCTCACATGCGATCGCACCGAACGCCATCCGGCTCCAGCGCCCGAAACTGCGGAGAAGCTTGGGTGTTCTTGCAGATCCGGTCCGGCCTGGGGGCGTGATGCAGAGCGTCACGCCGGTTGCCGGCAGCGGCCGCCTAGGGTCGATCCCGGCCTTCGGCCTGATGCCGGGCCTTCACGACCGCCAAGGCGGCCGCCCGGTCCGGCGCGGACCCTTGGGTGTCGGACGTGATCCAGTGCAGCGACCACAGCCATTGACCGGCTTGCGGGCCGTGCTCGACGATATAGATACGGGCGATCTTATGACCGTGGCGATAGGCGGTGCGATCGCCAAAGTGGCCCCGTAATCGGTTGCTATGGGGCTATCGGTCTTCTAAGTATTTGAGAAATTGGCTCCTCGGACTGGACTCGAACCAGTGACCCGCTGATTAACAGTCAGCTGCTCTACCAACTGAGCTACCGAGGATCCGATGGCCGGCTATACCACGCAGGATGCCAAGGTGATGGCCTCTTGCCCGGCGCGCTGTCAACCCCTGGAGGCGCGGACCGGAGTCGAACCGGTGTACAAGGATTTGCAGTCCTCTGCATAGCCACTCTGCCACCGCGCCAGCGGGGTGGTCGGGGTCTATAGGGGAGGGCCCCTTGGCGGGTCAAGGTACCAGACCGTCCGCCCCGGACAAGGCCGGGCCGACCAATTGTCAGGCCCGGCCGCTCGGCCTATAGGAGCGCCCTGCAGGCGGTCCCGCCGGGTGCGAAGCCCGGCGTCCCGTTCCGACCGTTGACGATGGCAGTGCTCCTCCATGTCCGACTACGCCCCCGCCCGCCAGTTCATGGTTGACAGTCAGATCAAGCCCAACAAGGTGACCGATGACCGGGTGATCGAAGCGATGTCCGTCCTGCCCCGGGAGATGTTCGTGCCGAAGGCGGCCGCCGGCATCGCCTATGTCGACGAGGACATCCATATCGGTTCCGACCGGTATCTCATGGAACCCATGATCATCGGCCGGCTGCTTCAGGAAAGCGGGCCGCAGGCGACCGACCTGGCGCTGGTCGTCGGGGCCGGGCCAGGCTACGGGACGGCGGTGTTGGCCGGGATGGTAGAAACCGTTGTCGCCGTGGAATCGGATGCGGCCTTGGCGCGGCGGGCGAGTGCGATCCTGTCCGACCTCGGCATCGACAATGCCGCCGTGGTCGAGGGGCCGCTGCCGGCCGGCTACCCCTCCCAAGGACCGTATGATCTGATCCTGCTCGACGGGGCGGCGGCGCATGTCCCGGCTGCCCTGCTGGATCAGCTGAAGGACGGCGGTCGGCTGCTTGCGGTAGTATGTGAACGCGGTCCGGTCGGTGAGGCGCGGATCTATCGCAAATCCGCGGGCCACGTGTCTCATCGGGCGCTGTTCGATGCGGCGACCCCGATCCTGCCGGGTTTCGAGCCCAAGGCATCGTTTCGGTTCTAGATCGACCTGCGTCCGTTCGGATGCAGGATGCTCTGGCGGGACCGGTGCCGGAACCGGCGCAGATGAGGTGCTCCAACGTCTTGAACGCGATCATCTTTAGTGTGTGTTGAGGGAGTCACTCGGCACACACGAAGATGATCCGGACGTGGAGTCCCTGGAATCGGGCGGGTCGGCTCGGGCCGTCACGATCGGCTGGGGGCAATCGGGCGTCGAGCGTGAACGACTTCACATCCGATCGTCGAGATGGGCCGTAAACGCTCGCCGTGTCTCGATTCTTGCGGCACTGATCCGCCCTATGGCTGGGCAGGAGTCGCAAATACTGGTATGCAGCCCGCATCGGTCGCAAGGAGTTGCACACAATGCCGCTAAGGCTGTCTGGACGGAGCCTGCGCCATCGACTGGTGCGCCTGGGGATGGTGGGCACGCTGGTGACGGCATGCCTGGCCGGCTCGGCCGATGCCCAGGCGCAGACCCTGCGGGAGGCGCTGGCGCAGACCTATCGGTCCAATCCGACCCTTCTGGCACAGCGGGAAGCCCTGCGGGCGACCAACGAGCAGGTGGCCCGCGCGCTGTCGGGCTATCGGCCGTTCATTCAGGGGACCGGCCAGGCCGGCGTCAGCTATCGCGATCCGGCGTCGCCGGTGGTTCAGGGCGGATCCTCCGAAGAGATCGTCAGCCCGGCAAGCATCGGGATCTCCGTCACCCAGCCGATCTTCCGGGGCGGCCGCACCGCGGCGACGGTGCGGCAGGCCGAGAACCTGGTGCAGGCCGGCCGCGCCCAGTACCTGTCCGTCGAACAGCAGGTGCTGCTCGTGGCGACGACGGCCTATATGGATGTCGTTCAGCAGCAGGCGGTATTGGAACTGCGGCGCAACAACGAGGATGTCCTGCGCCGCCAGCTCGAAGCGGCGCAGGATCGCTTCACCGTGGGGGAGATCACGCGGACCGATGTCAGCCAGGCGGAAAGCCGGCTGGCCGGCGCCGTTGCCGACCGGATCGCTGCCGAAGGCCAGTTGCGCAACGCCCAGGCCGCCTATGAACGATCCGTCGGCCAGGCGCCGGGCCAGTTGGTGCCGCCGCAGCCGCTGATCAACCTGACCGAGAGCCTGCAACAGACCATCACGTTGGCGGAGCAGCGCAGCCCGGCCGTTCTGGGGGCCCGGTTCAACGCCGCTGCGGCCGAAGATGCCGTCGACAGTGTGTTGGGCGAATTGCTGCCGGAGTTCTCCGTGGTCGGGCAGGCCGCCCGGTCGACGGCCGATCTCGGGACCAACGATATCGGCCAGACGACCGCTTCGCTGACGGCGCAGCTCACCATCCCGCTGTACCAGTCCGGGGAAGTCTCCGCCCGGGTGCGCCAGGCCCGCTACACCGCCGGTCAGCGCGACATCCAGGTCGCCGAGGCCGAACGCGGGGCGGTCGAGGCCGGTATCGCGGCCTGGGAAGGCCTGATGACGGCAGAGGCGAGCATCGAATCGCTGCGTGCCCAGGTCCGCGCGGCGGAAATCGCCCTTGAAGGGGTGGAGCAGGAAGCGCTGGTGGGATCGCGCACGACGCTCGATGTCCTCGATGCGGAGCAGGAACTGCTCAACGCCCGGGTCAGCTTGGTGCAGGCCCAGCGCAACGAGGTCGTCGCCGGGTTCCAGATCCTCTCCGCAATCGGCTCGTTGACGGCGGCCGATCTCGGGCTGCCGGTGCAACTGTACGATCTCGACACCGATTACGAACGCACGCGCGGTCGCTGGTGGGGAACGTCGATCGACTAGATGTGGAGCGTTTTCAGGGACGGCCGGCCCGGTCGAGGGTGTCGATCGGGGCTTAGCGTCGCATTAACCATTCCTCTTTATCCGGTCGGTGCATCCCCTTACGTTGGGGGGCGAGACATCTTGGACTGTTCGTCGCCGCCCCGGCGGCTGCGGACGATGGAACCGGCATGAGCGACGCGCAGGGTCAACCGGAACCGTCGATGGAGGAAATCCTCGCCTCCATCCGTCGGATCATCAACGAGGATGGTGAGGATGACGATGGCGGCGACAGCCGCCGGGCGTCCGACGCCGAGGCCGAACAGCCCGTGTCGGCTCCCGAGCCGGAGCCGCCGATGCCGTTTGACGAACCGCCACCCGAACCCGAGCCGCCGCAGCAACCGGACCCTCCGCCGCCGCCCGCGATCGAGGAGGAGGAAGAGGTCCTGGAACTGTCTGAAGACATGATCGATGCGCCCCCTCCGGCCGCCCCGCCGGCAGCGGCGCCGGGTGGGCTGGTATCCGGTGCGACCGAACTGGCCGCCGCCGCCGCGTTCGGCAGTCTTCTCAACGGTCGGGGATCACTTCCGGAAATGGGGGCGATGCCGTTGGGCCGTGGCGATACCACCCTCGAGCAGATCGTCCGCGAATTGTTGCGGCCCCTGCTCAAGCAATGGCTGGACCAGAACCTGCCCGGTATGGTCGAGCGGATCGTCAGGGAAGAGGTGGAACGGATCGCACGGTCGACCCGGCACTGAACCGGCGGCATTCCCTGAAAACGCTCTAGGCCTGTACGGCGGGTCCGCCGGTGCGATCGGCTGGTGCCGCATGCCGCTCGTGATGTGGCGTCGGTTTGCCGTCCGGCCCGGTCTTGCTAAGGGTATCGGCCGTTTGCGTGGTTCCTGACCTGCGACAGGCCGCGCCCGCCAAGACAAGCAACCGATCGATCCGAGATGCTCGACAAGACCTACGATCCCAAGGCGTTCGAATCCGAGCTGTATGCCGAGTGGGAAGCATCCGGGGTTTTCGGGGCGTCGGTCGACGGCAATGCCCAGCCTTTCACCGCCATGATGCCGCCGCCGAACGTCACCGGCAGTCTGCATATGGGCCACGCCCTCAACATGACGTTGCAAGATGTCCTGGCCCGTTGGCATCGCCGACGCGGGCACGACGCCCTTTGGCAGCCCGGTACCGACCATGCCGGCATCGCCACCCAGATGGTGGTGGAACGGCAGTTGGCCCGCGAGGGGACGGATCGCTGGTCGGTGGGGCGGGAGGCCTTCATCGACCGGGTCTGGGCGTGGAAGGCCGAGTCCGGCGGCAGGATTACCGGGCAGTTGCGCCGCCTGGGGGCCACGCCCGACTGGTCGCGGGAACGCTTTACCATGGACGAAGGGCTCAGCCGCGCCGTGGTGAAGGTGTTCGTGGACCTTTACAAGCAAGGCCTGATCTACCGGGACAAGCGGCTGGTCAATTGGGACCCGGCCCTGCAGACCGCGATCTCCGACCTCGAGGTCGAGCAGAAGGAAGTGAAGGGCAAGCTGTGGCATTTGCGCTACCCGCTGACCGATGACCCCGACCGCTTCGTCACCGTCGCCACGACCCGCCCTGAAACCATGCTGGGGGATACCGGTGTGGCGGTGCATCCGGACGACGACCGGTATCGGGATCTGATCGGCAAGACCGTGCGGCTACCGATCGTCGGCCGGGAGATCCCGATCGTGGCCGATGCCTATGCCGATCCCGAACAGGGATCGGGTGCGGTCAAGATCACGCCGGCGCACGACTTCAACGATTTCGAGGTCGGCAAGCGCCAGGGCCTGGCGACGATCAACATCCTGACGCCCCAAGCGCGGATCAACGACAATGCGCCCGAACCCTATCGCGGTCTCGACCGGTACGAGGCGCGGAACAAGGTCGTGGAGGCCTTCGATGCTCTGGGCATGGTCGAGCGGATCGACGACCATGTCCATATGGTCCCCTACGGCGATCGCGGCGGCGTGCCGATCGAGCCGTTCCTGACCGATCAGTGGTACTGCGACGCCGAGACTCTGGCCAAGCCGGCGATCGAGGCGGTGGAGAGCGGCAAGACCCGGTTCGCACCGAAGAGCTGGGAGAACACCTATTTCGAGTGGATGCGGACCATCCAGCCCTGGTGCATCTCCCGTCAGCTCTGGTGGGGGCACCAGATCCCCGCCTGGTACGGGCCGGACGGTACGGTATTCGTCGAGTGTTCGGCCCAGGAAGCCCAGGCCGCCGCCAAGGCGCATTACGGCACGGACGCTGAGGTGGCGCTGGTCCACGATCCCGACGTGCTGGACACCTGGTTTTCCTCGGCGCTGTGGCCGTTCTCGACGCTCGGCTGGCCCGATGAGGTGCCGGAGGTCGGGCGCTACTATCCCGGCGACGTGCTGGTCACCGCGTTCGACATCATCTTCTTCTGGGTTGCCCGGATGATGATGATGGGCCTGCATTTCATGGGCGAGGTGCCGTTCCGGACGGTCTACATCCATGCCCTGGTGCGGGACGAAAACGGACAGAAGATGTCCAAGTCCAAGGGCAACGTCATCGACCCCTTGGAGCTGATCGAGACATACGGCGCCGATGCGCTGCGGTTCACACTGGTCTCCATGGCCGCCCAGGGGCGGGACATCAAGCTGTCGACCCAGCGCGTGGAAGGGTATCGCAACTTCGCAACAAAGCTGTGGAACGCCACGCGCTATTGCGAGATGAACGATTGCGTGCCGCGGCCGGACTTCGACCCGTCGACGGTCCGTCACCGGATCAACCGCTGGATCGTCGGCGAAGTGGTCGAGACGGCGGCCAAAGTCGATGCCGGTCTTGAGCATTATCGGTTCAACGAGGCCGCCGCCGCCCTGTACCAGTTCGCCTGGAACACGTTCTGCGACTGGTACCTCGAATTCACCAAGCCGATCCTGAGCGGCGGCGATACGACCGTTGCCGAGGAGACCCGGGCGACGACCGCCTGGGCCCTGTCGCAGTTGATCAGCCTGCTGAACCCGCTGATGCCGTTCGTCACCGAGGCGTTGTGGGAGTCCCTCGCCCCGGGGGAGGCCGACCGGTTGATCGGGCGACGGTGGCCCGACCTGGCCGGGTTGACCGTCGATCCGGACGCGCGGGATGAGATGGGCTGGGTCGTCCGACTGATCACCGAAATCCGCGCGATGCGGTCCGAGATGAACGTGCCGGCGGGGGCCTCCATCGCTGCGTTCTTGAAGGACCCGGCCCTGTCGACGGTCGAGCGGCTGGATCGGCATCGGCCGCTGATCATGCGCCTGGCGAGATTGGAGACGGTAGCGCCGCTCGTCGGCGAGGTGCCGGTCGGCAGTGCCCAGGATGTCCTGGATGAAGCCACGTTGGTGCTGCCGCTTGCCGGCGTGATCGACCTCGATCGGGAGCGTGCCCGGCTGAGCCGGGAAATCGGCAAATGGGACGCGGAGATCGGCAAGCTCGACAAGAAGTTGGCCAACCGGCAGTTCCTCGCCAAGGCGCCGGCCGACGTGGTCGAGGCGCAGCGGGAGCGGCGCGCCCAGTTCGAGACCAGCCGAGACCGCCTGAAGGAGGCGCTGGCCCGGATTACGCCAGCCGCGTGAGCGGCAGGGTCACCTTGGCCTCGGTTCCCGCACCCGGGACGCTTGTGAGGTCGAACTGACCTCCGTGCAGCTCGACCAGGGCCTTGGTGAGGGGCAGACCGAGGCCGGTCCCGCTGCTGCTGCGGACCATCGGATTGGCAAGTTGCTTGAAGGGTTGGACCGCAAGGGCGATCTCGTCCGCGGTCATGCCGATGCCGTTGTCGTGGACGATCAGGAGGCAGCGGTCGCGCCGGCGCTCGCTGGTGATGGTGACCCGGCCGCCCGGCCGGGTGAACTTCACCGCGTTGCTGACCAGATTATGGAGGATCTGACGGAATGCGCGCGGATCGACGAAGTACACCGTCGCCTCGTCCGTCACCTCCACCACCAGGTCGATGCCGTTGCGGCTGATCCGCTCCCTCAGGCCGAGCAGCACGCCGTTAAGCAGGCTGCGGAGTTCGACCCGGTCTTCCTTGAGGTCGATCTCGCCGGCCTCCAGCCGGGACAGCTCGAGGATATCGTTGACAATCGCCAGCAGATTCTTGCCGGCGTCCAGAATGTCGCCCGCATAGCCCCGATAGGGACTGTCCCCGAGGGTGCCGAGCATGTCATCGGCAATCGCTTCGGAGAAGCCGATGATGGCGTTGAGCGGGGTGCGCAACTCATGGCTCATCGTGGCCATGAACTCGCTCTTGGCACGATTGCTGGCTTCGGCGTGACTGCGGGCCGCGTCGAGTGCCCGTTCGGTCTTCAACTGTTCGGATACATCGCGGCACAGCACGATGAAGCCGCCATCGGGTTTCCGAAACTCTTCGGTCTCGTACCAGCCGCCGTCAGTCGTGCGCACACGCCAGGGCCCCTTGGGGGCCCGGTGCCAGCGCAGCCGATCGGCCAGGGATACGTCTTCGGCGCGATCTCCCTGGCGGGCCCCGGCATTGTCGTAGAACTGCCGCAGGATCGACTCGTACGCCATGCCGGCATGCAAATCGATGCCGGCGCCGGAAAGAAAGGCACCATAGGCCGGGTTCCAGGCGACCAGCGCTTCGTCGATGTCGAAGGCCGCGACGCCGACGGGCAGTTGATCGACGATCGTCGACAGCGCAGCCATGCGCTCCGAATCGCCGATCCGCCTGACCGGAGACGATGAAGCGCCGCCGGACCCGGCGTCGGGGGTGTCGGTGCTGTACAGGGCCGACAGGCCCAGCAGCACCAGGGTGGGATCATCCTTCATCATGATCGCTTTGGCGATACGGCCGCCCGGACATCGTCCGCGAGGAATGCGACATTGCCTAACCCCATCCCCTTAAGTCTTGGTGAAGACAATGACCTCGCGCTACCACTCGATGGGCTTGGCGGTGTCACCGCCAAGCCGTCGGCCGCGCGGTCGCGGTCAGTACAGAACAACAACGTCCCGTTCGCTTACCAGGAGTGGCACCCATGCCCGACACCGCCGTGCCGCCTCAGGGCTTCGACAAAAGCCGGCTGCCCAGCCGTCATGTCTCCATCGGCCCGGATAAGGCGCCCCATCGTTCCTACTACTATGCTATGGGGCTGACCGAGGAGCAGATCAACCGGCCCTTCATCGGCGTTGCGACCTGCTGGAACGAGGCCGCACCCTGCAACATCGCCCTGGCTCGGCAGGCGAAATCGGTCAAGATCGGGGTGGACGCAAGCGGCGGTACGCCACGGGAGTTCACCACGATCACGGTGACCGACGGCCTCGCCATGGGGCATCAGGGTATGAAGTCATCCCTGCCGAGCCGGGACTGGATCGCCGATTCGGTCGAGCTGACCATGCGCGGCCATTGCTATGACGCCCTGGTCGGGCTCGCCGGCTGCGACAAGAGCCTGCCGGGCATGATGATGGCGATGGTCCGCCTCAACGTGCCGGCGGTGTTCATGTATGGCGGCTCGATCCTGCCGGGCCGCTACAAGGGCAAGGACGTCACCGTCCAGGACGTGTTCGAGGCGGTCGGGGCGTACGCCGCCGGCCGGTTCACCGACGAGGAGCTCAAGGAGCTGGAGTGTGTGGCCTGCCCCAGTGCCGGGGCCTGCGGGGGCCAGTACACGGCCAACACGATGGCCTGTGTGTCCGAGGCGATCGGGTTGGCGCTGCCCGGATCCGCCGGCACGCCGGCGCCCTATGAAAGCCGGGACGAGTATGCCAAGGCGTCGGGCGAAGCGGTCATGCGGCTGATCGCCGGCGGCCCGCGCCCGCGCGACATCGTCACCCGCAAGGCGCTGGAGAACGCGGCGACCGTCGTCGCGGCATCCGGCGGTTCCACCAATGCGGCCCTGCACCTGCCGGCGATCGCGCATGAAGCGGGGATCGAATTCGACCTGCACGCGGTGGCGGAGATCTTCAAGAAGACCCCCTACGTCGCGGATCTGAAACCCGGGGGCCGCTACGTCGCCAAGGACATGCATGAGATCGGCGGCGTGCCGGTGCTGATGAAGACCCTGTTGGACGGCGGCTATCTGCACGGCGACTGCATCACCGTGACCGGGAAGACGGTGGCCGAGAACCTTGCCGATGTGGTGTTCCCGACCGATCAGGACGTGATCCGGCCGATCACCGACCCGATCACCCCGACCGGCGGCGTGATCGGGTTGCGCGGTAACCTCGCACCCGGCGGCGCGATCGTGAAGGTGGCCGGGATGCGGAACCTGCGCTTCGAAGGGCCGGCTCGGTGCTTCGACAGCGAGGAGGAGGCGTTCGCCGCCGTGCAGGCTCACCGATACGAGGAAGGGGAGGTGCTGGTCATCCGCTGGGAAGGGCCGAAAGGCGGCCCCGGGATGCGGGAGATGCTGGCCACCACCGCCGCCCTTTACGGCCAGGGTATGGGCAACAAGGTCGCCTTGATCACCGACGGCCGGTTTTCCGGCGCGACGCGCGGTTTCTGCATCGGCCATGTCGGTCCCGAAGCCGCGGTGGCGGGTCCGATCGGCCTGCTCAAGGATGGCGACATCATCACCATCGACGCGGTCGAGGGCCGGCTCGACGTCAACGTCACCGCCGACGAGTTCGAGGCCCGCAAGAAGGATTGGCGGCCACGGTCGCACGAGTATCAGGCCGGGGTGATCTGGAAGTACGCCCAGATCGTCGGCCCGGCGGAGAAGGGTGCGGTGACCCATCCGGGTGCGACCGCCGAGACCCATGTCTACGCCGATATCTGACCACGACGCGTCCGGGCTGCGGCGGGGCCAATCCCGCGACAGCCCGGACGCCACCCCGCAGCGGATCTGGCCGGAGCATCGCCCCCATGCTGTTGACCACCACCGACGGTGTCGAAGGCGCCGCCGTCTCCCATTATCTCGGCATCGTCAGCGGCGAGGCGGCGACGGGCGGCAATGTCTTCCGCGATGTCCTCGCCGGGCTGGGCGACTTCACCGGTGGCCGGTCCAACGCCTATGAGCGCACCGTCCGGGAGGCCAAGGAGTTGGCTCTCGCGGATCTCGCCAAGGCCGCCGAAGCCCTCGACGCGGACGCGGTGATCGGCGTCGACCTCGATTACCAGGTCATCGGGATCCGCGGGGCCATGCTCATGGTCAGCGCCAACGGAACGGCGGTCAAACTGACCGCATCGCCGTGATCATGGCGGCGAATCGGAGGGGCGCTCAGCGATCGAGGGTGACCACGACGGGCGTGTGGTCGGAGGCCTTCTGCCGTCCGCGCGGTTCCCGGTCGATCCGGCAGTCGACCAGCCGATCCGCCGCCTGGGGCGACAGCAGGAAATGGTCGATGCGGATGCCGTTATCGAGATCCCAGGCCCGCTGCTGATAGTCCCAGAAGGTGTAGGCGCCGCGGTCGTCGTGCAGCACCCGATAAGCCTCGGTGTAGCCGAGGTTCAGCACACGGCGGAAGGCGGCCCGGGTCTCGGGCGTGAACAGGGCGTCCTGAGCCCAGGCCGCGGGGCTGTGGCAATCCTCCGGTGCCGGGATGACGTTGTAGTCGCCCCCCAACACGACCGGCATCTCGGTGTCGAGCAAGCGTTCGGCATGGCGGGCCAGCCGATCCATCCAGGCGAGCTTGTAGCGGTACTTGTCGGTCTCCACCGGATTGCCGTTGGGCAGATAGATCGATGCCACCCGGACCCCGGCGACGGTCGCCTCGATATACCGGGCCTGATGGTCGTCGGCGTCGCCGGGCAGGGCCGTCGACACGTCCTGGATCTCCGCTTTCGCCAGCAGGGCGACTCCGTTGTAGCTCTTCTGGCCCACCACGGCCGTCCGATACCCCAGTGCCTCGACCTCCAGCCGGGGGAAGGCGCTTTCCTCGCATTTCAGCTCCTGCAGGAGCACGATGTCCGGACCGGCCGTCTTCAGCCAGTCCAGCACATTGGCCAGCCGCGCCTTGATCGAGTTGACGTTCCACGTCGCAATGGACAGGGGGCTGTCGGTCATCGGTCGCAGCGGTCCGTCGCGACGGGAGGGGAGCGGGCGCCCCAGGGGACGCCGTGGCGACGTGTCAGATCGAGAACGAGGTTCCGCAGCCGCAACTGGAGGCTGCATTCGGGTTCTTGATTTGGAACGATGCGCCGATCAGTTCCTCCACATAGTCGACTTCCGAGCCGGCCAGCAGGTCCAGCGAGACGTCGTCGACCACCAGCGTAACTCCGTCGCGCTGGAACAACCGGTCGTCGTCCCCGACCGTATCGTCGAAGCTGAAGCCGTATTGGAAGCCCGAGCAGCCGCCCCCGGACACGGCCACCCGCAGCATCAGGCCGTCATTGCCCTGGGCGTGGCGCAACTGGGTGATTCGGCGAGCCGCGCTGGCGCTGAGCATGACGGCGCGATCGTCTAGGGTCGAAGTCGCCATCGGTTCGTCCTGCATTGTTGTGAGATCACGAGGGCGATGACATGAAGCCACCATCCGGAGCCTCATATTTTGGCCCATTTCCGACGTCTGTGAAGAGGGGGCGTTACGTCGCTGCCATCTGTGTACCGGGCCGCCGGCGTTCGCCCCTTGGGTCCGGCCCTGTCGTCGCGCTATCACTGGGGGCATGTCCGTGTCTGCCGGTTCCAGCACCTCGTCCCGCCCGCCGCCGCATGGCCGCCGCCCGCCACCGTCCGAAACCCGGCCCCGGCTGTGGCTGTTGGCGGCCGTCTTGTCGGTGCTGGTGGCTGCGGCGATCGGGGCGGGAGCCTGGATGCTGTTCCAGGAGCGGACCGGGAGCGGCCGTCCGGGCGAGCCCCCTTTGATCCGCGCCGATCTTTCCCCCGTTCGGGTCCCGCCGGAGGATCCGGGAGGGATGGAGATCCCCAATCAGGATCGGCTGGTGCTGCATGATCGGGGTGACCCGGAAAGCGCCGGAGCGCTGACCGTCGTCGGCGAGCTGATGCCGCCGCCTGAGGAGCCGCTGCCGGCCGACAGCCTGCTGACGGAGGATGGCGATCCCGGCCGCATGACCCTGACCCTGCCGGACGGACAGCAGGATCCGGACCGGGAGCCCGCGGTGTCCGAGGGCGGGGCACCCCCGCCGCAGCGGATCACCATCGAGGACCTTCTCGCCGCGGTCGACCGGACGGTAGCCGAGTCCGACCGGGTCCTGGAGCAGGCGGCCGGGCAGCCGGACCCCGCGGGACCGACCGCCGATCAGGTGGCGGCGGCGGACATCGGCCTGTCCGATGGCATCGCTGCCGACGGCGGTCCGGCGAGTGCCTTGCCGGCGCGCGACGACCTGGCCGACGATCTCAGCGACGCGGAATCGCTGCTGCCGCCGCCGCCGGAGTTCACGCCCCCCCCGCCGGGCCCGACGCCGTCCCCGGGACAGGATGCCGCACCCGGCACGCCGCCCACGGTGGAGCCCGAGACCGTTGCCGGCGTGCTGCCGCCCAGCCCGCCGGCGGCGATCGCTTCCGCCCCGTCCCCGTCCGAACCGGCGCCGTTGCCCGCAGCGCAGGCGGCCGACCCGTTGCCGCCGGCCGAACCGTCCCCCGGTGTTGCCGGCAGCACCGCGCCCGCCGAGCCGGAGATGGCCGACCCGCCGGCCGCGATCGCAGCCGGCCCGGACCCGGGCGCGCAAGCCGATGCTACCGTCGACGCCGGTACGGCGGCCGTAGTCTCCCCCCCGCCGGCCGGACCGGTTCCGGCCGTATCCGAGCCCGAGCAGATTCTCCCGCCGGAGGGACCGCAACGGGCGGTCGCCCCGGCCGCGCCCGTGCAGCGGCCGCCTGCCGGCGCAGCGCCGTCGCCCGACGCAACACCGCCGGCCGACGCAACACCGTCGCCAGACGCTATCCTTGCAGCCTATCGCGTGCAGGTGGCGGCTTTGGCCTCGGAAGCGGCGGCGGCGGCGGAGTTCGAACGTCTGCGCAACCGTTTTCCGGAGCAGTTGGCCGGGTTGACGCTGGTAACGCCATCGGTGGTCGTCAACGGCTCGACCCTGTATCGCGTGCAGGCCGGTCCCCTGAACGCGGCCGAGGCCCGAAGCGTCTGCGCAGCCCTCGAAGCGCGAGGGCAGGCCTGCATCGTCCGGTCGCCATGACGGTCGACGCCCGACCGGACCGGTCGACCGGTGGTGACGGTTTCGAGCAGGATCCGCCGCCCGAACGATGGCCCGACGACGACGCCTTCCTGCTGCGGCTGGACAGCTATGAAGGGCCGATCGACGTATTGCTCGATCAGGCGCGTGACCAGAAAGTCGACCTCACCCAGATCTCGATCCTGGCGCTGGCCGAGCAGTATCTCGTGTTCATCGAGCGGGCCCGCTCGCTGCGGCTGGAACTGGCGGCCGACTATCTCGTGATGGCGGCGTGGCTGGCCTATCTGAAGTCGCGGCTGCTGCTGCCGGAGAAGGAGGTCGCGCCCGACGACGAACCCACAGGCGAAGAACTTGCCGCCGCTTTGCAGTTCCAGTTGCGCCGGCTGGAGGCGATGCGCAAGGCCGGCCAGGTGCTGGACGGCTTGCCCCGCCTGGGGCGCGACGTCTTCATGCGCGGTCTGCCGGAGCCCGACCTGGTGATCGAGAAGCCGGTCTACCGGCTGCGCCTGTACGATCTGCTGCGGGCGTATGCGGACCACCGTCGACGCTCGGAAGGACAGGCCCGGCTGGAGATCCAGGCCTCCCGGCTGTACTCGATGGACAAGGCGCTCGAACGGTTGACGGTAATGCTCGGAGAAGTGCCCCACTGGACCGTGTTGTCGGCGTTCCTGCCGGCCCGTTCCAGCGATCCGCTGGTGACGCGGTCGCAGATCGCTGCCACCTTCGCCGCGACGCTCGAACTGGCGCGCGATGGCGTGATCGAGCTCCGTCAGGAACAGGCTTTCGGGCCTCTTTTCGTCCGCAGTGTCGCCGGAGCCCGATGACCGACCCGGACGCCCATCGCTGGCACCTGCGGCTGGCCGAAGCCACCTTGTTCGCCGAGGCACGTCCCTTGACCCCGGCGGATCTGCGTGCCCGCCTCCCGGCGGAGGCCGATCTCGGCGCGGTGCTGGAGGATCTTGCCGCCGCCTATGACGGCCGGGGCGTCGAACTGGCTCGGGTGGGGGAGGGTTACGCATTCCGGACCGCCCCGGATCTGACCGGCCAGTTGCGGCTGGAGGTCGAGGTGCCGAAGAAGCTGACCCGCGCGGCGGTCGAGACGCTGGCGATCATTGCCTACCATCAGCCGGTCACCCGCGCGGAGATCGAGTCGATCCGCGGGGTGGCGACCAGCCGTGGCACTCTCGACACGCTCATGGACGCAGGTTGGATCAGGCCGGGCCGGCGCCGGCAGACTCCCGGCCGGCCGGTGACCTGGATCACCACTCCTGTCTTC
This sequence comes from Alphaproteobacteria bacterium, assembly GCA_028281265.1. Classification (GTDB taxonomy): domain Bacteria; phylum Pseudomonadota; class Alphaproteobacteria; order DSM-16000; family Inquilinaceae; genus JANQKE01. Next base: position 32,136 of record JANQKE010000223.1, read on the forward strand.
CTGGAACAGTTCGGCCTGATCAGTCTGGACGATCTTCCCGGTGTGGCGGACCTGCGCGCCGCCGGTCTGCTCGACGCCCGGCCGGCGATCACCGCTTTGCCCGGCGGCCGGGTGGAGGAGGGCGGCGACCGCAGCCTCGACGATGCCGCGGCGGAGGAAGAACAGGAAAGCCTGCAGCCTTCCTTGCTCACCCCGCTAGAGGGCGAGCCGTCCCGTGACCGGGGAGACGCATAGCCAACACCGCGTCGACCGGCTATGGAGCTTGCGACTGATTTTCACCCGCCCAACATGACGGGGTGCCGGCCGATATCTCGGGCCGGCGGCTGACCGGTGTTCGAGTAGCAGGTTCGATGAGCGTTCCGTCGCCGTCCGCGCTGGCCTTGCGCAGCATTCGCCACAGATTCGGGCGCCTTACCGCACTCGACAGCGTCGATCTGTCGATCGAGCAAGGGGAGATCGTCTGCCTGGTGGGCCCGTCCGGCTGCGGCAAGTCCACCCTGTTGCGCGTGGCCGCGGGGCTTGAAGATCTGCAGGTGGGGGAAGTGCGCATCGACGGCCGGGTGGTGGCGGACGGCACCCGGCTGATCCCGCCCGAACGGCGCGGGGTCGGCCTGGTGTTCCAGGACTACGCGCTGTTCCCGCATCTCAACGTGCTCGACAATGTCCGGTTCGGCCTGTCGGGCGCGGGCTCGACCGCGACGAAACGGACCCGTGCGCTCGAGACGCTGCAGCAGGTCGGCATGCAGGACTACGCCCAGGCCTATCCGCACCAGCTCTCCGGCGGTCAGCAGCAGCGCGTGGCGCTGGCCCGCGCGTTGGCGCCGAAGCCCGGTGTCATGCTGTTGGACGAGCCGTTCTCGAACCTCGATGTCCGGCTGCGCGGGGCGGTCCGGGACCAGACCCTGCACGTGCTCAAGGCGGCGGGCACGGCGACCATGATCGTGACCCACGATCCCGAGGAGGCGATGTTCATGGCCGACCGGATCGCCTTGATGCGGGCCGGCCGGCTGGTCCAGGTGGGCAGCCCCGTCGATCTCTACGTCCGCCCGGTGGATGCGTTCGCGGCGAGCTTCTTCGGGGAGGTCAACCGGCTGCACGGGCAGGTGTCGGCCGGGCGGGTGGCGACGCCGCTCGGCCCGCTGGTCGCACCCGACGTCCCGGACGGCACCGATGTGGAGATCCTGATCCGCCCGGAGGCCCTGGTGGTCTCCAACGGCTATGTCGGCGCGAACGGCACCCCACAGGGCGTGCCGTCGCGGGTGCAGGCGTCCCGTCTGCTCGGCCGGTCGAGCCTGATCCATCTGCAGATCGAGGGAGGCGACGCGGGGCCCGTCCATCTCCACGCTCTGGTCCCGGGCCTGTCGCTGCCGGTCGAAGGCAGCCGGGCACTGGTTTCCGTCGATCCTAGCCAGGCGTTTGTCTTTCCTTCAACTTCAATAAGTTAGAGGGGGTTTCCCCAAGCTTGCGACCCCCCTGGCTTTCTGCCAGTATCCGCGCGACTTTCGCCGGACCGTGGCGAGACCAACTGGAGGGGTACCGATGGGCAGCATCGGCGTTTGGCAAGTCATCCTGATCTTGGTGATCGTCCTCATCATCTTCGGCGCCGGCAAGCTTCCCAAGGTCATGGGCGACGTGGCCAAGGGCGTGAAGAACTTCCGCGAAGGCATGAAGGACGACGGGTCCACCCCGGCGGAACCGCGGCAGATCGACCAGGCCGACACGGCCAACACCGCGTCGACCCAGCCCAGCAAGGATGAGGCCGCCAAGACCTGATCGGCGGCTTCGGGGGCGCCAGGGCGTCTGCGGTGGCCTGACAGGGCGGGGAGCAGCGGCCGTCTCGCCGGTACGGCGGCGGAACGGCGGAGGTAGAACCCATGTTCGATATCGGCTGGCCCGAATTTGTCGTCCTGCTAGTGGTGGCGTTGCTGGTGCTTGGGCCCAGGGATCTGCCCAAGGCGCTCTACCAGGTCGGCAAATGGGTCAAGGCTGCCCGTAAGGTCACCCGCGAGTTCCAACGGCATGTCGACGACATGGTGCGCGAAAGCGAACTCGAAGACGTCAAGAAGGGGGTGCAGGCCGCACGCGGCTTCAACGTCAAGAAGCAGGTCGAGAACCTGATCGACCCCGATGGCGATCTCGATCGTGACGATGGGCGCGGCACCGCACCGTCGAAGTACCGCCCCGCCCCGCAGCAGTCCAAGCCGGCGGCGGATCCGGACAACAGGATCGCGGGCATCACGGCGGACGCGCCGGCGACGGTCTCGGAGAGCCGCCCCCGTACCTCAGGGGACGCGGACATCCCATCCGGAGAGGCGTCCGCACCCGCCAAGGACGACACCTCCAGCGCCGACAAGGCCCCACCCAACGCGGCATAACCGGCCTCGACCCGCCGGCCGTCCGACCCACTGCCCAGACCGAACCGATGGCCAAGACCGACGACGAGATCGACGACAAGGCGATGCCCCTGATGGAGCACCTCGTCGAGTTGCGCAATCGGCTGATGATCTCGGTGGGTGCGCTGCTGGTTGCGTTTCTTGCCTGCTACGTCTTCGCCACGGAGATCTACGCCTTCCTGGTCGCGCCGCTGGCAGCGGTCCTGGAGGGTGAGAACCGGCAGATGATCTTCACCGGTTTGGCCGAGGCGTTCTTCACCGAACTCAAGGTGGCGTTCTTCGCCGGGGCCTTTGTGTCGTTCCCGGTGATGGCGAGCCAGCTCTACATGTTCGTCGCCCCCGGCCTGTATCGGAACGAGAAGAAGGCGTTCCTGCCGTTTCTGATCGCCACGCCCATCCTGTTCGTGTTGGGCGGGGCGATGGTCTACTACATCATCATGCCGTTGGCCTGGATGTTCTTCCTCGGGTTCGAGCGGCCGTCCGAAGAGGGCATGCTCGCCATCGTCGTGATGCCGCGCGTGGCCGAGTATCTCGATCTGGTGATGAAGCTGATCTTCGCCTTCGGTCTGGCGTTTCAGTTGCCGGTGCTCCTGACATTGCTTGCCAAGGCGGGGATCGTCAGTGCCTCCGGACTTCGCAAGCGCCGCAAATACGCGATCGTCGGCGTGTTCGCCGTCGCCGCGATCCTGACCCCGCCCGACATCATCAGCCAGATCGGCCTCGCCGTGCCGATCCTGCTGCTCTACGAGGTCTCCATCTTCCTTGCCGGCATGATCGAGAAGAAGCGGGCGGAGCGCGAGGCGGAGGAGGATGAGGAAACCGAAGCGACCCCCGCCGAGTAGGTCGGGGGTTAACCGCCGGCGCCGGCCGTCGATCCTCCCCTTGACGTTCTCGCGGCCCGGTCGAGGGGAGGCCCGACCTGTCCCCGGGCCCGGGGGGTGTACGCTACCGGTCCTTTGACGGTTGTGTGCGGTTTGACGGTCCTGTGTGCAAGGATCGTTGTGTGTCGGACGGTGCCATTCGTGCTGTCCCGGTGGTGCCGCGACCGTGAAAGCCCTATAGCAGGCGCCCTGCGTGCCGGCGATTCCCGCTCGTGCCGGCGACGCACCAGGACGACCCGTACGATCGCCACTCGCCATGCACGACATCCGCCTTGTCCGCGACGATCCCGCCCGGTTCGATGCCGCCATGGCGCGCCGGGGCCTGGAGCCCCAGGCGGCCGCCCTTGTAGCGTTGGATGAACGGCGGCGGTCGCTTCAGACCGAGGCACAGTCCCTGCAGAGCCGGCGCAACGACGCCTCCAAGCGGATCGGCCTGCTCAAGCGCACGGGCGAGGATGCGTCGGCGCTGATCGAGGAGGTCGCACGGATCAAGGCGCGGCTGCCGGAACTCGAGGATGAGGAGCGGGAGGCCTCGGCGGCCTTGGCCGCGGCCCTGGCCGGTTTGCCCAACCTGCCGGATGCCGAAGTTCCCGACGGTGCCGACGAAGAAGACAATCGCGAACGCCATCGGGTCGGTGAGCCCGACCGGTCCAACGCCGCGCCGGAGCATTTCGAGATCGGCGAAGCGCTCGGGCTGATGGACTTCGAGACGGCGGCCAGGCTGTCCGGATCCCGCTTCGTCATTCTGCGCGGGGCGCTGGCGCGGCTGGAGCGGGCGCTGGGCCAGTTCATGCTGGACCTGCATGTCGCCGAGCACGGCTATGTCGAGATCCAGCCGCCGCTCCTGGTCCGGGACCATGTCCTGTTCGGCACTGGCCAGCTGCCGAAATTCGCCGACCAGCAGTTCCGCACCACCGGCGATCATTGGCTGATCCCCACGGCGGAGGTGCCGCTGACCAACACGGTGGCCGATGAGATCCTGGAGGACGAGGCGCTGCCGCTGCGGATGACCGCGCTGACCCCGTGTTTCCGGTCGGAAGCCGGCGCTGCCGGCCGGGACACCCGCGGGATGATCCGCCAGCACCAGTTCGACAAGGTCGAACTGGTCTCGATCACCCGGCCGGAGGATTCCGCCGACGAACACGAGCGCATGCTGGCATGCGCGGAGACCGTCCTGCGGCGGTTGGAGCTGCCCTACCGGGTCGTCAGCCTGTGCACCGGGGATCTCGGCTTTGCGGCGCGCAAGACCTATGACATCGAGGTCTGGCTGCCGGGGCAGCAGCGCTATCGCGAGATTTCCTCCTGCTCGAACTGCGGCGATTTCCAGGCCCGTCGGATGAACAGCCGGTGCCGGCCCCGGGGTGAGAAGAAGACCCGCTTCGTGCATACCCTCAACGGTTCCGGCGTTGCGGTGGGCCGGGCGCTGATCGCGGTGATGGAGACCTATCGGCAGCAGGATGGCGGGATCGCCATCCCGTCGGTGCTGCGCCCCTATATGGGCAATCCCTCCGCGATCGCGCCCGACGGTACTCTGGGCTGAGGGTTCGGCTCGCGGCCCACGCTGCCCCCCGGCATCACTTTTGCATCCGTTCCAGGACACATCCCGATGAACCTTGCCGATTCCCGCATCCTGCTCAGCAATGACGACGGTATCCAATCCACCGGCTTCGGCGTCCTGGAGCGGGTGGCGCGGTCCCTGAGCGACGATGTCTGGCTGTGCGCACCCGAGACCGAGCAGAGCGGGGCGAGCCATTCCCTGACCCTGCACCGTCCGTTGCGCCTGCGGGAACAGGGGCCCCGCCGCTACACCGTCGACGGGACGCCGACGGACTGCATATTGCTGGCCATCAACCGGCTGTTTCCCGACAGAAAGCCCGATCTGGTGCTGTCGGGTGTCAATCACGGCCAGAACATCGCCGAGGACGTCACCTATTCCGGTACGATCGCAGCGGCGATGGAGGCCACCCTGCTCGGAGTCCGGGCGGTCGCCCTCAGCCAACGCTTCAGCCCGGATCGGGCTCCCGACTGGCGGACGGCGGAACGCTGGGCCCCGGAGGTGGTCCGCAAGGTGATCTCCGTCGAGTGGCCACCGAACGTGCTGATCAATGTGAACTTCCCGGCCTGTGGCCCCGAGGAGATCGACGGGATGACGGTCGTCCCGCATGCCAACCGTAAGGTCGGTGATATCTCCGAGGAGCGGATCGATCCGCGCGGGCGAACCTATTACTGGATCGGAGGGGCCCTGTCGGGGGAGGAGGCGCCGGCCGGTACCGATGCCGCGGCGCTCGGTGAGAACCGCATCGCGATCACCCCGATCCATCTCGACCTGACCCATTATGCGACGATCGAACGGTTGCGGGCCGTCGTGGCCTGACCGGCGCGATCGCGCCCTCTACGCGCCGGCCCCACCGATATGGTCCCCTCTCCCCCGTCCGATCCGGCCCAGGCCGCCCGCCGTATCCGATTGCTGATGCTGCTCCGGCGGTCCGGGATTACCGATCATCGCGTGCTCGCGGCGATCGAACGGATCCCGCGGGAAGCGTTCGTGCCGGCCGCCCTGCAGGACCAGGCCTACGAGGATACGGCCCTGCCGATCGGCCGCGGCCAGACCATCAGCCAGCCCTTCGTCGTCGCCCTGATGACCCAGGCACTCGCCGTGGGGGATCGGCACAAGGTGCTGGAGATCGGGACCGGGTCAGGCTACCAGGCCGCGATCCTGACACGGCTGTGCCGCCGGCTCTATACGGTTGAACGCCACAAGCCCTTGCTCGATCATGCGCTGGCCCAGCTCCACGTGCTGGGCATCACCAACATCACCGGGATCGTCGGCGACGGCCTCAAGGGCTGGCCGAGCCAGGCGCCGTTCGACCGGATCATCGTCACCGCCGCCCACCGGACCGACGTGCCGCCGGCCGCGCTGACCGAACAGCTCGGGCAGGGCGGGATCCTGGTGATCCCGCTGACCAAGCCGAATCGGGCACAATATCTATACAGGATAATCAAGACCGCCGCTGGCCTGGAGAGCGAAGAGTTGTGTCCGGTCCGCTTCGTGCCGCTGCTGCCCAACATCGCGACCGGCGACGCTTCCTCCTCCGGCGAGGGGTAGGAACGGGCCTCGGCCGCGCCTTGAGCGCTGTCGTCGCAGGATGCCTGCTGCTCACCGCCTGCAACCGGCCGTCCTATGTCGACCTGTCGGAGCCCGCGCCCTTCCCGACGACGGTGCCGGTCGCGGAGCCTCTGACGCCGAACGCGTTGGCCGCCGCGTACGGGATCGCGACGGCCGATCTCTTGCGGCTCAATCCGGGCCTCGATCCGATGCTGCCCGCAACGCCCGGGACGATCCTCGACCTCCCCCGGCCGCGTGCCCATACGGTCGTGGACGGGGACACCATCTGGCGGCTTGCCCGTTATTACGGCACGACGGCCGAGGTGCTGGCCGCGCTCAACAACCTCTATCCGCCCTACCGGATCGTCCCGGGGACCCGGGTGCATCTGCCGTTGCGGGCCGGTGATCGACCGGTGCTCGCACAGGCACCGATCGATCCGCCACTGCCGCCCCGCATCGAAAGGCCCGACGGGTTCGGCCCGCCGCCGGGCCGGTCGGCGCCGGAACGCACCGGGGTGACCGTCGCCGCGGTGCCGGCACCGTCGCTTCCGCCCCGCGAGGCGGTGGTGGCCCCGCCGCCGCCGGCCTTCAGCGGGCTGCGTGCACCGCGCCGACCGACGACGGACCCGTCGCCCGTCGCCACGCCGCCGGCCGCCGCCGCTGGACCGCGCGTGCCGCCGCCGCGGATCCCGCCCCGTATGGCCGCGCCCATGGCCGGCGAGACGCCGGCACCGCCGCCCCGGCCACCGGTCGAAGGCCGCTTCATCCGGCCGGTCACGGGTCCGGTGGTGTCCGCTTTCGGGCCCAAGCCCGACGGGCTGCGCAACGACGGGGTCAACATCGCCGCACCGGAAGGCACGCCCATCACCGCCGCGGCGGCCGGGGAGGTGATCTATGCCGGCAACCAGTTGCGCGGCTTCGGCAATCTGGTCCTGATCCGACATGCCGGGGGCTGGGTGACCGCCTATGCCCATGCTGCGGAGCTGTGGGTCGAAACCGGTGCCCGCGTGGCCCAGGGGCAACGCATCGGCGCCGTCGGCCAGACCGGATCGGTCGATGCGCCGCAACTGCACTTCCAGATCCGCCAGGATGCGATCCCGGTCGACCCGCAGCGATACCTGCCGGCCGCTTGACGCGGTCGCTGCGCGGGGGGCGCGGGATGTGGAGTCGCACCGGGTTGTCCCTGGATAGGGGCTGTTTCCGGGCGTTGAAGACGTCAGGGATGACCCTTGGTGCTGTGGCTTGGCGGCCCTTGACGTCTCCGACGCCTGGAGAAGACAGATCCCGCAAGAGCGTCAGGTAGACTGAGGAGAGCGTGGGGAGACCCAGCACGGCGCCCCTACCAGGCCGGGTTTCGCTACGCTCTCCCAAGCGTACCGGTCGACGAACCATCGGACCGACGCGCCCGGACCGTCGTGTCGGGCGACACCGTGATGAAAGCCCGCATCTACCCCCGGTCGAGTCGGATTCCCGTCCGCCCGGCGAGATCCTGGATGAACTGCCAGGCCACCCGGCCGGATCGCGAGCCGCGGGTCACCTGCCATTCCCGGGCCTGGGCGCGCAGATCGTCGACCGGAATGTCGAGGCCGTAGGCGGCGGCATAGCCTTCGACCATCGAGAAATAGACGTCCTGGGTGCAGGCATGGAACCCGAGCCACAGCCCGAAGCGGTCGGACAGGGATACCTTTTCCTCGACCGCCTCACCGGCGATCAGGGCGGTCGAGCGTTCGTTCTCGATCATCTCCCTTGCCAGCAGGTGGCGCCGGTTGGAGGTGGCGTAGAACAGTACATTGGCCGGCCGGCCCTCGATCCCGCCTTCCAGGATCGCCTTGAGCGACTTGTAGGACGTGTCCGCCCCGTCGAACGATAGATCGTCGCAGAAGACGATGCAGCGCCGGTCGGTGCCGCGGAGCAGGGCGAGCAGGGCGGGCAGGCTGTCGATATCCTCCCGGTGGATCTCGATCAGCACCAGCGATCCCGGCCGCTCGACGTTCAGGGAACCGTGCACGGCCTTGACCAGGGAGCTCTTGCCCATACCGCGAGCGCCCCACAGCAGGGCGTTGTTGGCGGGCAATCCGCGGACGAAGCGGCGGGTGTTCTCGACAAGCTGGTCCTGTTGCCGGTCGATGCCGCGCAGCAGATCCAACCGGACCCCGCTGACCGTCGCCACCGGTTCCAGCCGCGCCGAGTTCGCGTACCACACGAAGGCATCGGCGGCGGCAAGATCGGCCGGTGGACGAGCGGGCGGGGCCAGGCGGTCGAGCGCTTCGGCGATCCGGTCGAGCGCGGTGAGCAACGCGTCGGCCGGGGCAAGGGCTTGAGGATCGGTGGACATGGGGAGGGTGTCCTGACGGCACGGCAACGGGTACGGGTACCGTAGAGCATCTTATCTGCGTCCGAACGGACGCAGATAAGATGCTCTAGCTTTTTGAAGGAGATCAACTTACCTGCCTTCAGATAAGTCCATCCGAACGCAGGTTGATCTAGACGCCTAACCGCCCGAGCCTCGGTCAGGCAAGCCGGGCCCGGCATAGCGCCGATGCGGCCGAACACCATCCGTTGCGCCGCGGCCCGGCGACGCTATAGTCCCGCGGCGCAGGCGTGCGGTCCTCGGCGGCCGGCACGTTCCGTTTGCGCCGACATGCCATGATCCCCATGTGTCGGTTCGTTTGTCGGTGTCTTTTCTTTCATGGAGCGCTTCATGCTGATTTCCCCGGCCTATGCCCAGGCCGCCGCCGGTGGGGGTGGTGACATCTTCATCCAGTTGCTGCCGCTGATCCTCATTTTCGTGGTCTTCTACTTCCTGTTGATCCGGCCGCAGCAAAAGCGGATGAAGGAGCATCGCTCGATGCTCGAAGCGTTGCGCCGGGGGGACCGTATCGTCACCGGCGGCGGCATTATCGGCACCATCACCAAGGCCGGCGACCAGGAACTCAAGGTCAAGATCGCCGACGGTGTCGAGGTGGAGGTGATGCGGGGGACGGTGACCAACGTCGTCTCCAAGACCGAACCGGCGGCCAACGACACGCAGAAGTCGAAATCCGACGCCCCGGCCGAAGGGGACAAGAAGGGCGGCTTCGGCGGTCTGTTCGGCAAGAAGTAGGCGTGGTCGCGGGGGCCGCCGGTCGAACCCGGCGGCCCGTGCGGCCGGGATGATCGGCGTGTAGGGTAGGATCGAACCTCCATGGTGCATTTCCCGAGATGGAAGATCGTGCTGATCGTGGCGGTCTGCCTGCTGGGGGTGGTTTACGCGGCGCCGAACCTGATCAACCGCGACACGGTCGCCCAATGGTCCGGCACCCTGCCGGCCTGGCTCCCCGTCAAGCAAGTCAATCTCGGGCTCGACCTCCAGGGCGGCTCTCACCTGCTGCTGCGGGTGGAGTATGAGGCCGTCCAGCAGGAACGTCTGGAGGCTCTGGTCGACGGTCTGCGGGCCGAACTGCGGCGGGAACGCATCGGCTACACCGGGCTGGGCGTCGTCGACGGCGCAGCCCAGTTCGTCGTCCGCGACCCGGCGGATCTCGAGGCCGCTCGCGCCGCCGCGGCGACCGTGGCCGAAGGGGGACCGGCAAGCGCCCAGGGCGGGTTGTTCGGCGGTATCGGTCCGGCGGCCGACCCGATCGATGTCCTGGTCGGCGACGACGGTACGATCCGACTGGTCTACAGCGAGCAGGAGATCACCAATCTCCGCGATACGGCGGTGGCCCAGTCGATCGAGATCGTCCGCCGCCGGATCGACGAACTCGGGACCAACGAGCCCAACATCCAGCGCCAAGGGGCGGACCGGATCGTGGTGCAGCTCCCCGGCATCGACGATCCCGAGCGGATCAAGAGCCTGTTGGGTCAGACGGCACGGCTGACCTTCCACCTGCTCGATACCGCCACCCCGCTGAACGAGGCGTTGGCGGGCAGGGTTCCCCCCGGCAGCGAGGTGCTGCCGGGCAACGAAGTCGACGCCGATGGCGAGCCGGTGACCGAATATGTCGTGCGTCGGCGGGTGATGGTCAGCGGCGATGCCCTGACCAACGCCCAGCCGAGTTTCCAGGACGGCCGGCCGGTAGTCAGCTTCAGCTTCGACACCGCCGGGGCGCGGCGCTTCGGCGACGTCACGCGCGACAATGTCGGCAATGTGCTGGCGATCGTGCTGGATGGCCAGGTGGTCTCCGCCCCGGTGATCCGTTCCCCCATTCTGGGCGGGCAGGGGATCATCGAAGGCGGCTTCACGGTGGAGACGGCCAACGACCTGGCCTTGCTGCTCCGGGCGGGCGCGTTGCCGGCCCCGTTGACGGTGCTGGAGGAACGGACCGTCGGTCCGGGCCTGGGTGCCGACAGCATCGCCGCGGGCGAGATCGCCGCCCTGGTCGGCTTCGTCCTGGTGGTGGTGTTCATGGCGCTCAGCTATGGCCGGTTCGGGCTGATGGCCGATGTGGCGTTGGTGGTGAACCTGATCCTGATCCTGGCGCTGTTGAGCCTGCTGCAAGCCACGCTGACGCTGCCGGGGATCGCCGGCATCGTGCTGACGGTCGGCATGGCGGTGGACGCCAATGTGCTGATCTTCGAACGTATCCGGGAAGAGGTGCGCAACGGCCGTTCGCCGATCTCGGCGATCGATGCCGGCTACGCCCGGGCGATGACGACGATCATCGATTCCAACCTCACGACCCTGATCGCGGCGATCCTGCTGTTCCTGTTCGGTTCGGGTCCGGTGCGGGGGTTCTCGGTGACGCTGGCGATCGGGATCGTGTGCTCGATGTTCACGGCCGTGATGGTCACGCGCATGCTCGTCGTGGTCTGGCTGCGCCGGACCCGGCCCAAGACGCTCGCGTTCTGATCACCTCCCGTCCCCGCACCGTCCGGGAAGCGGTTCCGGGACGCGCAAGGATCTCGATGTCATGGCTCTTCTCCGTCTGTTGCCGAAGACACCGTCGATCGATTTCCTCCGCCTGCGCAAGCCGGCCTTCGGGCTGTCGGCGCTGCTGGTGGCCGGCTCGATCATCGTCACCGTGCTGCTGGGTCTGAATTTCGGTATCGACTTCCGGGGTGGGATCCTCATGGAAGTGCGCGCCACCGACGGCCCGGCCGAGATCGCCGAGATGCGCGATACGCTCGAAGGGCTGGGCCTGGGCGAAGTGACCCTGCAGGAGTTCGGGGCGGAGACCGACGTCCTGATCCGCATTCAGCGGCAGCAGGGCGAAGAGGCCGAACAAATCGCCGCCATCCAGGCGGTCCAATCGGCCTTGGGGGAGGAGGCGTACGACTACCGCCGTACCGAGTTCGTCGGCCCCACCGTCGGCCAGGAGCTGATCCAGGCCGGGATCATCGCCGTCAGCCTCGCGATGGCGGCGATCATGCTCTATATCTGGCTGCGCTTCGAATGGCAGTTCGGGCTGTGCGCGGTCGCGGCACTGTTGCACGACGTGATCTCGACGATCGGCCTGTTCGCGATCATTCAGCACGAGTTCAACCTGGCGACGGTCGCGGCTCTGCTGACGATCGCGGGCTACTCCATCAACGACACCGTCGTCGTCTTCGACCGGGTGCGGGAGAACCTGCGGCGCTACAAGCAGGCGACGGTGCTGGAGGTGCTCAACCGCTCCCTCAACGAGACGCTGGCCCGGACCTTGATGACCAGCATCACGACGTTGCTGGCGCTGGCCGCACTGTCCCTGTTCGGGGGGCCGATCGTGCGGGATTTCACCCTCGCGCTGATCTGGGGTGTGGTCATCGGCACCTATTCGAGCGTGTTCGTCGCGGTGCCGCTGCTGTTGTTCATGAAGCTGCGGCGCCGGGACGACAGGAAGCCGGCCGATGAGGAGCGGGTGGAGCAGCTTTCCGGCTAGATCATCCTGCGTTCGGATGGACTCATCTGAACGCAGATAAGATGATCTAGTTTAAAGAGTTAGAGCATCTTATCTGCGTCCGTTCGGACCCAGGATGCTCTGGCCGGAAAGGGGCACCGGCAGCGTGCGAGGTTGGAGCGGTAGGAGCACCCCGTGGACATCAGCCCCATCGTCCGGGCCGACCGCCAGGTCATCGACAGCTATGCCGCCGGCGGCTTCCGCGTGGCGAGCCAGTGGCGCGACGGCGCGGTGATCGTCTTCCCCGACCGGACGGTGGCGTGGCCGGTGGCCGGTCCGGGCGATCTGACGCCGGAAAGCCTGGGCCCGGTGTTCGCCGAGCGGCCGCCGATCGAGGTGCTGCTGCTGGGCTGCGGGCCCAGGATGCTCCTGCTGCCGTCCGCATTCCGCAAGGCCGTCAGCGGCCGCGGCCCGTCGGTCGACATCATGGCGACCGGGGCGGCTTGCCGGACCTATAACGTGCTGCTGTCCGAGGAACGGCGGGTGGCGGCGGCCTTGCTGCCGGTCTGACGCCGGCCGGCCGGGTCAGACCCACCCGCCGTCGATGATGTAGTTCTGCCCGGTCATCGCGCTGGAATCGTCGGCCGCCAGGAACAGCGCCAGCCGGGCAACCTCTTCGGGCAGCAGATGCCGCTTGAGGCACTGCCGGCTCAACACCTCGGCCTCGTAGGCCGGGGTCAGCCAGAGCCGGCGCTGCCGGTCCGTCAGGACCGCCCCGGGCATCAGGCAGTTGACCCGGATGCCGTCCGGTCCCCAGCGCCGCGCCAGTGCCCGGGTCAGCCCCGTGATCGCCGCCTTGGCGGCCGAATAGCCGGGCATGTCGGCCTGGCCGATCATCCAGGTGATCGAGCCCATATTGATGATCGACCCGCCGCCGGCCGCCTTCATCCCGGGGGCGACCGCCTGGGCCGCGAACACATGCGGGGTCAGGTTTACGGCCAGTCGATCCTGCCAATAAGCCAGCGTCAGGTCCTCGACATCGTGGCGATCGTTGCTGGCGGCGTTGTTGATCAGGACCCGGATCGGGCCGTGCGCCCCGGCCGCGGACAGGATCGCTTCCTGCAGCGCATTGGTCTGCGTGATGTCGATCCGCCGGAACCAGGGTTCGGGCAAACCGGCCTGGGTCAGGGCTTGGTTGAGCCCCGCCGCGGCCGCCTCGTCCAGGTCGACATAGGCGACCCGCGCTCCGGCCTGGACCAGATGCGCGACCAGCGAGGCGCCGATCCCGCTGGCACCGCCGGTGACGAACACGCTGCGGTCCGCAAGGCTCGGATAGCGGGCGTAGCGATCCTTGTTCATGCCGTGGCCCCGATGGACTGTCGAGCGAGGTGCCCATTCGCCCAGCATCGCGCGTCGACTGCCGGTCGGTAAAGACTCCGGAGACGAGGCGACCCGACAGGTCGGCCGAGGTCGTTCCCCTCCTCGCAGGGCAGGGTGGCAATCGATGCAGCAACGCGCTGATTGACCGCCGATCCTCCGCGTGTCGAGGATGGCATTGTCTCCTTTCTATCCGGCTCGAAGGAACTGATTGTCCCCATGCGACGGTCTGACTGGCTGCCGACCCTCGATGACCGGCCCGGTCCGAAATACCTGCGCATCGTCGATGCGCTGGCCGAAGACATCTATGCCGGCCGCATCGCCACCGGAGAGCGGCTGCCGACTCACCGGGATCTGGCCTGGAAGCTGGGGGTCACCGTCGGGACCGTCAGCCGGGCCTATGCCGAGGCCGAGCGGCGCGGCCTGCTGGTCGGAGAGGTGGGGCGCGGCAGCTTCGTCCGCGCCGGCGCCCGGTCGCAGCAGACCCTCGCCATGCCGGACCAGGCGCCGCCGACCGCGGTGGAACTCGGCATCAACCGCCCGCCGGCGGCCCTGGCGGCCCCGTATTTCGCGCGGACGCTGCGGGATCTCGCCGATGCCGAAACGCTGGTCGGCCTGATGAACTACCAGGCCCACACCGGACGGTGGGACCACCGGGTGGCCGGCGCCCGGCTGATCAGGCGGCGTGGCTTGGATGTCGCGGCGGAACGGGTACTGGTCACCGCCGGTGCCGAACATGCGATTGCCGCGAGCCTGATGGCGTTCTGCGAACCGGGGGACGAGGTCCTGGTCGAGCAGTTGACCTGGTCGGGCGTGCGCGCGCTGGCAAGCCTGCTGCGGCTCACCCTGCGGCCGATCGCGCTGGACGCGTACGGAGCGGTGCCCGAGGCGCTCGAAGCCGCATGCCGGTCGGGGACGGCACGGCTGTTCTACACCATCCCGTCGATCCAGAACCCCACCAGCACCACCATGCCGGCGGACCGACGCCGGCGGATCGCCGAGGTCGCGCGGCGGCACGGCTTGGCACTGGTGGAAGACGATATCTACGGTTTCCTCGATCCTGCGAACACGCCGCCACTGGCCGGCTTCGCGCCGGAACGCACGATCTACATCACCGCGACCTCGAAGCTCATGGCGCCGAGTCTGCGGGTCGGGTACGCGGCGCTGCCGGAGGATCGGGTCGGCCGGTTCGCCGCGGCCGCCCGGGCGTCGAACTGGATGGCGCCGCCGGTGATGGCCGAGGTCGCCAGCCGCTGGATCGCCGACGGCACCGCCGACACCCTGCTGGCCGATGTTGGCGAGACCGCCCGGCGACGGGGGGCCATCGCCCGCGACCTGCTCGACGGTCATCGGTTCCAACTGGCCGAGCACGCCTTCCACCTGTGGCTCGATCTGCCAGAGCCCTGGCGCGCGCTCGACCTCGTCAACGCGGCCAAGGCGCGAGGCGTCGCCCTGACGCCGACCGACCTGTTCGTTCCCGGCCGGCGGGAGACGCCACACAGCATCCGGCTGTGCCTGACCGCTCCGAACACCGAGGACGACTTGCGCCGCGGCTTGACGGTGCTGTCCGAACTGCTCGCCCAGGAACCCGAGCCGTTGCTCGCCATCGCCTGATCCGACCCGTCACCGCAAGGCTCCGCGCGTTTCATGCCGGCAATCCTGTCGATACAGTCCTCCGTCGCCTACGGCCATGTGGGCAACAGCGCGGCGGTGTTTCCGCTCCAGCGCCTCGGTCTCGAGGTGTGGCCGGTGATCACGGTGCATTTCAGCAATCACACCGGCTATGGTGCCTGGCGCGGGCCGGTGCTGATGGCCGAGGACGTGGCCGCCGTCATCACCGGGATCGAGGAGCGCGGGGTGTTCCCCGACTGTACCGGCGTGCTGAGCGGGTATATGGGTGACGCATCCCTCGGGGGGGTGATCCTGCAGGCGCAGCGCCGGGTCAAGGCGGCCAATCCGGCCGCTCTGTACTGCTGCGATCCGGTGATGGGGGATGTCGGCCGCGGGTTCTTCGTCCGCCCCGGGATCCCGGAGATCATGCGGAACCATGCCGTCCCGGCGGCGGATATGATCACCCCCAACCAGTTCGAACTGGAGTATCTGACCGGGCGGGAGATCACCGATCTCGGCTCCGCCCTGGCGGCGGCCCGGTCGGCCCTCGATCTGGGGCCACGGGTGGTGGTGGTCACCAGCCTGACCCGGTCCGACGCGGCACCGGATACGATCGAGATGCTCGCGGTATCGCGGGACGAGGCCCAACTCGTCACCACCCCGCGGCTCGATCTCGCCGTCAACGGCGCAGGCGACATGACGGCGGCGCTCGTCTTCGCCCATTGGGTGATGGGGCGCGACCTGGCCACGGCGCTGAGCCGGACCGCGTCGGCCGTCTACGCCGTCTTGCAGGCGACCCGGCGGGCCGGCGTCCGGGAGATCCAGATCGTCGCAGCCCAAGACGCGATCGCGGCACCCGAAACCGAGTTCACGGCGCAACGGATCGCCTGACCCATGACCAGATCCGCAGCCTCCGCAACGGTGAGCACCGATGCCGGCCGGCCGGTGCTGGTCGCCTATGTCCTGCTGACCCTGACACCGTTGTTCATGGCGACGAACGTCGTCATCGGCCGGGCGGCGATGGAGGTGATGCCGCCGATGGGCCTGGCGTTCTGGCGTTGGGTCGTGGCGTTTGCGATCCTGCTGCCGTTGGGGTGGGTGGGTTTGCGGCGCCATTGGGGGCAGATCCGGCGGCACTGGCGACGGGTCCTGCTGCTGGGCGTGCTCGGCATGTTCATGGCCGGCGGCTTCGTCTACACGGGGCTGGAGACCACGACGGCCACCAACGCAGGGCTGATCTACGCCGTCGCCCCGGTGATCATCGTGATGATCACCTGGCTGGGCCGGGGGGAGCCGATAACCCCGCGCCAGGCTCTGGGCATCGTCGTCGCCATCGCCGGTGTGGTGACCATCCTGACCCGAGGGCATCCCGAGACGATCCTGTCCCTCGATTTCACCGTCGGTGACCTGTGGGTGCTGGCGGCGACGATCGGCTGGGGCATCTACTCGGTCATCATCAAGCATGACGGTCTGGCCATGCCGACCATGAGCCTGTTCGCCGCGATCGCAGGGGCGGGGGTGCTGGTGATCGCCCCGTTCTATGCGGTCGAGACGGTTCTGTTCGACCGGCCCGTCGTGCCGACCCCCCGGGTGATGCTGAGCATCGCCGGCGTGGCGATCGTCAGCTCCGTCCTCGCCTTCAGCACCTATCAGAAGGGGATCGCCGTGGTGGGGCCGGGCCGGGCCGGGCCGTTCATGTATCTCATGCCGGCCTGGGCGGCCGTGATGGCCGTCTTGTTCCTGGGAGAGGCGTTCCAGCCGTTCCACGCCGTCGGGTTCGCCCTGATCATCCCCGGGGTGGCGCTGGCCACCTGGCCCGGCCGGCGCGCCTGAACGGTCGGATGGTCGAAGGACGGGCCGCCCCACGGGCCTTGGCCCCGAGGGATGTCGGCGTCACACTGGCGGTATGATCCCCGATCTCGTCCCTCTGATCCTGGTGCTGGTCGGACTCGCGGCCGTGGCCAGCCTGCTGGTGCCCGTGGCGCAGCGGCTGGCCCTGCCCCATTCGGTGCTGCTGGCTCTGCTGGGGATCGCCCTGGGTGCCCTGGCCGCCTGGGTCGGTGCCGGGGGGCTGGGCGGGCCGGACAGCGCCTCGGCGCTGGTGCGGACGCTGACCACGGTCGCCACCGAGCGGGTGACGTCGGAGGTCTTTCTGACGCTGTTCCTGCCGGTCCTGCTGTTCCAGACCGGGCTGGTGATGGAAGTCCGCCGGATGATGGACGACATCGCCCCGATCCTGGTGCTGGCGATCATCGCGGTCCTGGTCTCGACCTTCGTCGTCGGGCTCGCGCTGGCGCCGATCGCCCCGGTCGGGCTTCTGGCCTGTCTGCTGCTCGGCGCCATCATCGCCACCACCGACCCGGTGGCCGTGGTCGGGATCTTCCGCGATGTCGGCGCGCCGCGGCGGCTGTCGATCCTGGTGGAAGGCGAGAGCCTGTTCAACGATGCCGCGGCGATTGCCCTGTTCGTGGTCCTCCTCGGTGCGCTGAGCTATGGCGGCGGGATGAGCGTGTGGGAAGGGACCTGGCTGTTCGCCACGGGCTTTCTCGGCGGCGTCCTGTTCGGCGTGGTGATCGCCTATGGTGCGGCCTTTCTGATGCGGCCGTTGCGGGGCCACGCGCTGGCCGAAACCGCGATCAGCGTCGCTCTCGCCTATGTCTCCTATATCGCGGCCGACAAGCTCCTGGGGGTCTCCGGCGTGGTCGCGGTGGTGACCGCGGCCTTGGTGTTCGGAGCCACCGGCCGCACCCGGGTGACCCCGGAGAGTTGGCGGTCGCTGACCGCCCTGTGGGATCATCTCGGCTATTGGGCCGCGACGCTGGTGTTCCTGTTCGCGTCCATGCTGGTGCCGCGCTTCCTGCAGGACATCTCGTGGACCGATTTGGGGTTGGTGGCGGTCACCGTGGCCGCGGCCTTCGTCGCCCGGGCACTTGTCCTGTACGGCCTGTTGCCGCTGTTGACCGTGACCGGTCTCGCTAACCGCGTCGAGACGGCCTACAAGACCGTCATCCTGTGGGGTGGGCTGCGCGGCGCGGTCACGCTCGCCCTGGCGCTGGCGGTGACCGAGGATCCGATGCTGCCGGCCGACATCCAGCGCTTCGTCGCGGTGCTGGCCACCGGGTTCGTGCTGTTCACCCTGTTGATCAACGGCACCACCCTGCGGCCGATGATCCATTTCTTGGGTCTGGACCGGCTCTCTCCGCTCGACCAGGCCCTGCGCGACAAGGCGGTCTCCCTGGCGCTCGACAATGTGGGAGAGAAGCTGGGCGGGATCGCCGCCAGCTACCACCTCTCACCCAGCGCGGTGGAGGCGGTGAACGGCTGGTACGACCGCCGTCGGTCCACGGTCGATGCCGAAGGGCAGGGGACGGCGTTGCCCCTGTCGGCCGACGATCGGGTCCGGCTCGGCCTGGTCACGCTGGCCGGGCATGAGGAGGTGCTCTATCTCCGCCATTTCGGCGATCTCACCGTTTCCCGGCGGACGTTGATCACCTTGCTCGCCAAGGCCGGGCGGCTGCGCGACGCCGCCAAGACCGGCGGGTCGGTCGCCTATCGTCGGGCGGCCCGCGACAGCCTGCAGTTCCGTATCGAGTACCAGGCCGCCAACTGGATGCAACGGCGGTTGCGCATCGACCGATGGCTGGCCTTCAAGCTGGCCGACCGGTTCGAAAGCCTGGTGATCAGCCGCATAGTGCTCGAAGAACTGATGGTGTTCATCCACATCAAGCTCCGGGGGCTCCTGGGCGGTCCGGTGACGGCCGATCTGAAGTCCATCGTCCAGGACCGGATCGACAGTTGCCGCGCAGCGCTCGAGGCGCTCACGGCCCAGTATCCGGGCTACGCCCTGGCGCTGGAGCAGCGGTTCCTGAACGCCGCCGGTCTCCGGTTCGAGGCGCAGGAGTATCGCACGCTGTTCGAGGAATCGGTCATCAACCAGGAGGTCCATGGCGATCTGCAGACGGCGGTCACCGCGACCTGGCGCACCCTGGGTCGGCGACCGCGTCTCGATCTCGGCCTGTCGGCGGAAGCGTTGGCCCGTCGGTTCGACCTGTTCATGGATCTCGACTCGGCGACCTTGAACGAGGTCGTCTCGACCCTCTCCCCGGTGCTGGCCACGCCCGGCGAAGTGCTGATGGTCAGGGGGGAGAGAGGGGATTTCATGTATTTCATCGCCTCGGGCGCGCTGCAGATCGATACCGGCGACCGCCAGTTGATCCTCGGCAGCGGCCAGTTCTTCGGGGAGTTGGCGATCCTGACCGGCCGGCGCCGCAGCGCCACCGTCACCGCCATCGGCTATTGCCAGCTTCTGCGCCTGTCCGGGCGGGACTTCCGGCGGTTCGCCAAGCGGCACCCCGAGTTGCGCAACCGGATCCGGGTCATCGCTACCGACCGGATGACCGATTTGTTCTCCGCCGCCCCGAAGACCGTATCCGGGACGTCGCCGCGGAAGGCTGCAGAGTAGCGGCTTGCCGCGACCGCTGGAGCAGCTCGCGTCCGAATGGACGCAGGATGCTCTAACTCTTTGAAGTCGATCAACTTATCTATGTTCAGATGAGTCCATCGTTCAGATGAGTCCGTCTGACCGTAGGTTGATCTATCCTCGTCGGTCGGAAAGCCGATGGGTCTCGATCCAGTGCCGAGCGATCGCATCCCGCCGGCACACCCACACCCTGTCCCGATCGGTGACATAGTCGAGAAACCGGGCCAGGGCGGCGGCCCGGCCCGGACGGCCGGCCAGCCGGCAATGCAGGCCCACCGACAGCATCTTCGGCCGGTCCGCCCCTTCGGCATAGAGCGTGTCGAAGCTGTCCTTCAGATAGGCGAAGAACTGTTCGCCGCTGTTGAAGCCCTGGGCGGTGGCAAAGCGCATATCGTTGGCGTCCAGGGTGTAGGGCACCATCAGGATCGGCGAGCCATGCGCGGTGTTCCAATAGGGCAGATCGTCGGCGTAGCTGTCGGCGGAGTATAGGAAGCCGCCGGCCTCCACCGTCAGCCGCAGCGTGTTCTCCGAGGTACGGCCCTGGTACATGCCGACCGGCCGGGTGCCGCATATCTGCGCGATCGCCTCGACCGCTCGGGCGATATGGTCCCGCTCGACCGCTTCGGGCACGTCGCGATAGTCGATCCAGCGCCAGCCATGGCTGGCCACCTCATGCCCGCCGGCGACCATCGCCCGGCCGGCATCGGGGTTGCGCAACAGCGCCATCCCGACCGCGTAGGCGGTGTAGGGCAGCCCGCGATCGGTGAACAGCCGGTGCAGCCGCCAGAAGCCGGCCCGCGATCCGTATTCGTAGAGCGACTCCATGTTCAGGTGCCGCTGGCCGGGGAAAGGCGTAGCGCCGACGATCTCCGACAGAAACGCCTCGGAGGCCGGATCGCCGTGCAGCACGCAGTTCTCCCCGCCCTCTTCGTAGTTGATGACGAACTGCACCGCGATGCGGGCGTCGCCCGGCCATCGGGCCTGCGGCGGTTCGGCCCCGTAGCCGATCAGGTCACGCGGGTAGGATGGCTCGAACGGCTGGTCGGGCATGGCGGTCGTTCCCCTTGCGGGCCAAAGCTGTGCAGGCGTAAGCCGAAGCCGTTTCCTTGCCAAGGCCGTACCTACGATCATGACCGCCGAGCCCGCCCCGTCTGCCGTCAGCGCCGATCCGATCCCCATCCAGGCGGCCGCACAGGTCGATCAGGACCGGCTGTGGCGCCGGCACGAGATCATGGCGCGGTTCGGAGCCCGGCCGGATGGCGGGGTCAACCGGCAAGCGTTCAGCGATGACGAGGCGCATGCCCGCACCCAGCTCGAACGCTGGACCTCGGCCCTGGGGCTCCAGGGGCATGTGGACCCGATCACCAACCTGTTCTTCCGCCTGGAGGGCCGTCGGCCCGATCTGGCGCCGGTTCTGGTCGGCAGCCATATCGACAGCCAGCCTGCCGGTGGCCGCTTCGACGGCATCTACGGGGTCCTGGCCGGGCTGGAAGCGCTGGAGGCGATCCGGGCCGCCGGTATCACCCCGCGCCGGCCGATCGAACTCGTCGCCTGGGTCAATGAGGAGGGGTCGAGCTTCTCTCCCGGGATGACCGGCTCTGCCGTCTTCGCCGGGGCGGAGGATCTGGAATCGGCCCTGCAACACCGCAATTGGGCGGGGGAGACGATCGCCGAGCGGATCGGGCCGATGCTCCGGGCCACCCCGCTGGCGCACCGCCGGTCCCGGCGGGTCGATCCGTTCGCCTATCTCGAAGCGCATATCGAGCAAGGTCCGCAGTTGGAAGCCGCGGACGTGCCGGTCGGCATCGTCACCGGCATCCAAGGGGCGCGCTGGTTCGATGTCGAAGTGACGGGCGAGGCAGCCCATGCCGGCACCACCCCCTTGGGCAAGCGCCGCGATGCGTTGAGCGGTGCCGTCCGCATGATCGAGCGGTTGGAAGCGCATTTCTGGGGGGCCGGCGACCCCGATATGCGCTTTACCGTCGGGCGGGTGGAGGTCGGCCCCGGCGCGCCGAACACGGTGCCCGAGCGGGTGTTCTTCACCATCGATTTCCGGCATCCGGACCGGAAGGTCCTCAGCGCGTTCGGCGACGCGATCGAGCCGATCTGCTGGGACCAGCGGGGCCGTTGCGCGGTGCGGGTGGTCGAGACCCAGCACAGCGCACCGGTGACGTTCCCGGAGGCGATGACCGACCGTCTGGCCCGCGCCGCCGGGGCCTTGGCGATCCCCAGCCTCACCTTGCCGTCGGGGGCGAACCACGACGCCAAGTTCCTGGCCGGGCTATGCCCGACGGCGATGCTGTTCATCCCCTGCCGCAACGGGGTCAGCCACAATCCCGAGGAATGGGCCGAACCCGTGCACGTGGCCGCCGGTGCCCGTGTGCTGACCCATGCCCTGGTGGACCTGGCGGCGGCCTGATCGCCTAGAGCATCCTGCGTCCTAACGGACGCAGATAAGATGCTCTAAATCTTTGAAGTAGATCAACCTGCGTTCAGATGAGTCCATCTGAACGCAGGTTGATCTAGTGGCCGCGATCGATCGGTTCCGTTCCGGGGATCGCCGCGACCGCCATTGCCATAACGCAAGCCGGGAGGCGCTGCCGAGACGGACCGAACGGCCTGCCCGGCGGATACCCGGCCGGCCCCTGATGTGCCCGATACGACGCTCCGGAAAACCGGCCCGCGCGGGCCATACCAAGGTGCGATGAGCCAGACTCATCGCCACGCTGCAAGCGGACCCCGGCACGCCCGAGCTTCTTGAGAGGCAGGCCTCGTGGGGCGCTTGAACGCAATACGACGTGGGATGAAACAACCCCAGCGCAAACCGGGATCAGTACTGCCGCAACAGGCCGACCAGCCGGCCTTGGACCTGAACCCGATGGGCCGGCAGCACCCGGGTCTGATGCCCCCTGTTCGCCGGCTCCAAGGCGACGCTGTCATGCCGGCGACGCAGGCGCTTCAGGGTCACTTCGAGATCGTCGACCAGAGCGACGACGATCGCGCCGTTCTCGGCACTGTCGCAGCGGCGGATGATGACCGTATCGCCGTCCAGGATCCCGGCCTCGATCATGCTGTCGCCCTCCACCTCCAGGGCGTAGTGGTCGCCTTGGCCGAGAAAGCTCGCCGGGACTTCGGCGAAGGTCGTGCTGTCCCGGAGGGCTTCGATCGCCGTCCCCGCGGCGATCCGGCCGTAGAGGGGCAGGCTGATCGTCGCTCCGTCGTCCGGATCCGGGTCCGCCCCGACCGAGCGCACGGGGGAGCCCTGTCCGAACCCGCCGCGAATGACGTTGGGTTGAAACGCCCGCGCGGGCTTCGGCGCCGTGTCGGTCTCCACCGAGCCGGCCCCCAGCGCGTCGGGCAGCCGCAACACCTCCAAGGCCCGGGCGCGGTGGGGCAGCCGCTGGATGAAGCCCCGCTCCTCCAGCCCCGAAATCAGCCGGTGGATGCCGGATTTCGACTTCAGCCCCAACGCGTCCTTCATCTCCTCGAACGACGGGGACACGCCGCCTTCCTGCAGACGCTGATGGATGAACAGAAGCAGTTCTTTCTGTTTAGGTGTCAACACCGCTTGGTTCCTTCCCGTTCACCCGCGCCACCGGCTTGCCGCCAGACGCTCACAGCCGCATCCCGATGCCGCCATCCTCGACCGGAAACGATGGCCGCAGCCTGAGCTGAATGCGTTCCGCATTCTATCAGAAACCGACCGTACGCCCGATGAATCATGTACGTCACTATGAGAGAACAAAAGTAAAACGTCAACTCATGTTCGAGCTTCGTTCCCTTCAGGTTTGCGATTGTTCCCCAGCTTATCCACAGCGCCGCCGGATCAGATGGGGAACGGTCCTTCCGGAAAGGTGAGGATGTCGACCTCGGTACCGGCCTTGGCGGCGGGGGCATGCGGCGGGCGGACGACCAGGCAATCCGCCTGGGCCAGCCGGGTCATCATCGAGCTGTCCTGGATCGCAGCCGGGTCGACCGCCAACGGCCTGTCCGCCGACCGCTCGACCCAGCGGGCGCGCATATAGTCTTCCCGCGGGCCGTTGGCCGGAAGGTCGCGGGCCAGGCGCGCGGTGCCGTTCGGTCCGATCTCCGCCGCCAGCCCCTGCAGCGCTTGCAGGGCCGGTCGCACGAACAACAATGCGCAGACCAGGTTGGAAACCGGGTTGCCCGGCAGCCCGAGCATGGGCACGCCGTGGATCTGTCCGAACATCAGCGGCTTGCCCGGCCGCATCGCGATCTTCCAGAAATCGAGCGTCAGGCCCTGCGCGCCGAGGACCTGCTGCACCAGATCGTGCTCGCCCACCGACGCCCCGCCGGTGGTGATCAGCAGGTCGCATCCGGCCGCGCCGGCGGCGAGGGCCTCCAGGGAGCCGGCATCGTCCCGGGCGATGCCCAGGAGGATCGGCACCCCGCCGCAGGCCCGGACCAGTGCTGCGAGACCGAACCCGTTGGCACTGACGATCTGGTTGGCACCGACCGGATCACCGGGCAGCACGATCTCGTTGCCGGTCTGCAGGATCGCCACCCGCGGCCGACGCCGCACCGACAGCCAGGGAACGTTCATCGCCGCGCACAGGGCGACGTCGCGGACGGTCAAACGCCGGCCTCGGTGCAGCAGCGTCTCGCCCGCGGCGAAATCGAGACCGGCGGTCCGCACATGGCGGCCGGCCGCCGTGACGCCGTGCACGGTGATGGTGTCACCGGCGGCCTCGACATCCTCTTGGATGACCACCGTATCGGTGCCCGGCGGCAGCGGGGCGCCGGTGAAGATGCGCACGCATTCGCCCCGGTCGACCGGTGTGTCGTGGGCGGTGCCTGCCGGCACGTAGCCCACCTGCTTGAAGGTGGCGGGGACGGTCGCCACATCCGCGCCGTGCACCGCGTAGCCGTCCATGGCCGAGACGTCGGCCCAGGGCTGGGTGCGGCGGCTGACGACATCCGTCGCCAGGACCCGCCCGCAGGCATCGGACAGGCTCACGGTCTCCGCGGCCAGCGGATGCATCCTGCCCAGGATGCGACCGCCGGCATCTGCCACCGAGATCATCGTGTAGCCTCGTAGACACCTGATTTTCCACCGCTTTTGTACAGCAGCTTCACACCGTCGATAACCATGCCGCGGTCGACGGCCTTGACCATGTCGTAGATCGTCAGCGCCGCCGTCGCGGCGGCGGTCAGAGCCTCCATCTCCACGCCCGTCCGGCCCCTGGTGCGGGCGGTGGCGGTGACGAGGACGCCCGGCAGGTCCGGATCGGGTTCCAGGACGAGATCCACGCTGGTCAGCGGCAACGGATGGCACAGCGGGATCAGATCGGCGGTCCGCTTGGCCCCCATGATGCCGGCCAGCCGCGCGACCCCGAGAACGTCTCCCTTCTCGGCCGAGCCGTCCTGAATCAGCGCCAAGGTCTCCGCCGCCATCACCACCCGGCAGCCCGCCTTGGCGACGCGTTCGGTTTCCGGCTTGGCGCCGACATCGACCATGTGGGCCTGCCCGGACGCATCGAAATGGGTCAGCCCGCTCACACCAAGGTCTCCGTGCTCGTCGGCGCGGAGGCGAACAAGGCGCGGGTCGCCGCGGTGACATCGGCCTGGCGCATCAAGCTCTCGCCGATCAGGAAGGTGCTCGCTCCGACCTTGGCCATGCGCGCAAGGTCGGCCGGGCTGTAGAGGCCGCTTTCGGCGACCAGCAGACGGTCGGCCGGCACCCGGTGGGCAAGTGCTTGCGTCGTTGCAAGATCCACCGCCAACGTCTTGAGATTGCGATTGTTGATCCCGATCAGCTCGGACCTCAACTGCAGTGCCCGATCCAGCTCGACCCCATCATGGACCTCGACCAGCACGTCCATACCGAGCTCGAGGGCGGCGGCTTCGAGCTCGGCGGCGAGCGCGTCCTCCAGCGCGGCCATGATCAGCAGGATGCAATCCGCACCCAATGCCCGGGCTTCGACCACCTGATACGGATCGACGGTGAAGTCCTTGCGCAGGCTCGGCAACTCCACCGCCATCCGGGCCGCGACGAGATCATCGTCACGGCCCTGGAAGTAGGGCTGATCGGTCAGGACCGACAGGCAGGTCGCCCCCCCGTCGCGATAGGCCCGCGCCAGGGTGGCCGGGTCGAAATCCTCGCGGATCAGGCCCTTGGACGGAGATGCTTTCTTGATCTCCGCGATCAGGCCGTACCGGCCGGCGGTTCGCGCCGATCGCAACGCCTGAAGAAAGCCGCGCGGCGGGCTCGCCGTCCGGGCGGTGGCGTCGACACGGCTCAAGGGCCGGGCCGCCTTGCAGGCGGCGACATGCGCCCGCTTGTCGGCCACGATGCGGGTGAGGATGTCGCTCATGCCGGGTCCTCGACATCGTCATGGGAGATCCGGACCAAAGCCGTCAACGCCGCGGCGGCCCTGCCGGTATCGATACACCGGGCCGCCTGCGCGACGCCTGCGGCCAAGTCCCGGGCCCGGCCGGCGACGATCAGCGCCGCTCCCGCATTCATCAGCACGATGTCGCGGTAGGCACCGGTCCGACCGGCGAGAAGCTCCTTGATCGCCGCGGCGTTGTGGGCGGCGTCGCCCCCCTTGAGGGCGGCAAGGGATACGGTTTCAAGCCCCACATCGCCCGGGCTGACCGTGAACTCCTGCACCGCCCCGTCGTTCAGCGCGGCGACGTGGGTCGGCCCGGTCGTGGAGATCTCGTCCAGGCCGTCGGCCCCGTGCACGACCCAGGCCGCCTCGGTGCCCAGCTTGGCGAGGGTCTCGGCCACCGGTCGCAGCCATCGGGGGGCGAACACGCCGACCAGTTGCCGTCTCGCCCCGGCCGGGTTCGACAACGGCCCCAGCAGGTTGAAGATCGTCCGGGTCGCCAGTTCCACCCGGGCGGGACCGACATGGCGCATCGCGCTGTGGTGGCGGGGGGCCATCAGAAACCCCACCTTGGCCTCGGCGATCGCGCGCTCCACCAACGGCATCGCGCAGTCGATGTTCACCCCCAGAGCCGCCAGTACGTCGGCCGCCCCGGACCTGCTGGACAACGCGCGGTTGCCGTGCTTGGCCACCGGGACCCCGCAGCCGGCCAGCACGAACGACACCGCGGTGGAGATGTTGAGCGTGCCGGCGGCATCCCCGCCGGTGCCGCAGCAGTCGATCGCGTCGACCGGGGCGGCGACCTTGAGTGCTTTCGCCCGCATCACCCGGGCCGCACCGGCGATCTCCGGCACCGTTTCCCCGCGAACCCGAAGGGCCATCAGGAAGCCGCCGATCTGGGCCGGTGTGGCATCTCCCGACATGATGATGTCGAACGCCGCACCCGCCTCGTCCTCATCCAGCGTTGCCCCCGTGGCGACCTTGGCGATGAACGGTTTCAGCGACGGTGTATCCGGGGTCATGCGGCTTCCCGCTGGGCGACGGACTTCAGGAAGTTGGCGAGCAGGGCGTGCCCGGCTTCCGAGGCGATGCTTTCGGGATGGAACTGTACCCCATGCACCGGCCAGGTCTTGTGGCTCAACCCCATGATGACGCCGTCATCGGTTTCGGCCGTCACCGTCAGGCTATCGGGCACGCTGTCGGGTGCGATCGTCAGGGAGTGATAGCGCGTGACCCGCATCGGATCGGGCAGGCCCTCGAACAGGCCGTGGCCGCGATGTCGGATGGTGCTGAGCTTGCCGTGCATCATCTGCGGGGCCCGCACCACGGTGCCGCCGAACACCTGGCCGATGGTCTGGTGACCCAGGCACACGCCCAGGATCGGCAGGCGTCCCGCTGCGGCC
Organism: Alphaproteobacteria bacterium; assembly: GCA_028281265.1. Lineage (GTDB taxonomy): Bacteria > Pseudomonadota > Alphaproteobacteria > DSM-16000 > Inquilinaceae > JANQKE01. The sequence continues at coordinate 59,538 of JANQKE010000223.1, forward strand.
CGGACCAGGTCGAGGCAGATGCCGGCCCGATCCGGATCGCACGGACCCGGGGAGATGACCAAGGCGTGCGCACCGCATGACAGGGCCGCCTCGACCGTGATCCGGTCGTTGCGCACGACCCGGCAGTCCACCCCGAGATCGCCGAAGAAATGCACAAGGTTGAAGGTGAAGCTGTCGTAATTGTCGATCAGCAGCAGCATGGCGGGGCCAGGGCGGGTTGGTGGGCGGTCCGGAGGGTGCAGCGTAACGGCTGCCGATCCGCCTGACCAGCGCCGGGTCGGCCCGTCGGCACCCCGGTCGGGCCGGCCCCGGGCGGCGGTCCCGAATCGGGCTAGAGCGTTTTCAGGGACTATCGGGCCGATCTGCCGAGGCGGATGGGCTCTGATGCCAGGAGCGAGGAGGAAGGACATGCCGGGGCATATTCGACGACGAGC
>JANQKE010000226.1 GCA_028281265.1 Alphaproteobacteria bacterium
TCGTGGTCTTGCCGGCCCCGTTCGGCCCGATGACGGCGGTGATCGCCGCGGCGTGGGCTTCGAAGCTGACATCGTCGACGGCGACCAGACCGCCGAACCGCATGGTCAGGTGATCGACCTTGAGGATCGGCCCGGGCCGTTCGAGGGGGGAGGCGACGGTCATGACCGCAGTCCCCCCGCCGCCGGGCGGGCCGGACGATCCGGCAGGGACCGCAAGCGCCCCTTCCGGCCGTGCAAGAGCACCGAAGGCTCCCGATGGGCCAGAAGCCCGCGCGGCCGCCAGGTCATGATGCCGACCATGGCCATGCCGAACACCAGCATCCGGTACTGTTCGAGCTCGCGGAAGATCTCCGGCAGGCCGATGATCAGGATCGCCGCCAGCACGATGCCGAGCTGGCTGCCCATGCCGCCCAGCACCACGATCGCCAGCACGATCGCGCTTTCGAGAAAGGTGAAGCTCTCCGGGCTGATGAAGCCCTGCCGGGTGGCGAAGAAGGAGCCGGCGAAGCCGCCGAACGCAGCGGAAATCGTAAACGCGATCAGCTTGATGTTGCGGCGGTTGATGCCCAAGGACTGGCACGCGATGTCATCCTCCCGCAACGCCTCCCAAGACCGGCCGATCGGCAGCCGGCGGATCCGGACCGAGACGATGTTGACCACGATCGCCAGGATCAGGATGAGGTAATAGAGGAAGATGACCCGGTGGATGCCGTCGAATTCGAGGCCGAACAGCTCGTGGAAGGCGACCTGTCCCTCGGCCGGGGCCGGCGTGAACTCCGCGATCCCGAAGAAGGACGGCCGGGCGATGTTGTTGATGCCGTCGGGCCCGCCGGTGACGTTGTACCAGTTCAGCAGGATGATCCGGATGATCTCCCCGAAGCCGAGGGTCACGATCGCGAAGTAGTCGCCTCTCAGGCGCAGGACCGGAAAGCCCAGGATCAGCCCCGCCAAGGCCGCGAGCACCCCGGCCAACGGCAGGCAGACCCAGAAGCTGAGCCCGAAATGCACGCTGAGCAGCGCGTAGGAATAGGCGCCGACCGCGTAGAAGGCGACGTAGCCGAGATCGAGCAGGCCGGCCAGGCCGACCACGATGTTCAGCCCCCAGCCCAGCATGATGTAGGTCAGCACCAGGATCGCGATATCGATCCAATAGCGCTCCTGGACGATCATGGGGAACGCCAGCGCGGCGATGCCGGCGACCAGGGCGATCTGTGGAGTATAGGCCTGCACACCGGCGGAAATCCGGTCCATCAGCGTGCCCTTGGCCGCCCGCGCCTCCGCCGCCGCCGCACCGCCGCGGGCGTCGTACAGTCCCCAGGCAGACCGGATCGCTAGCACCGCCCCGCCGCCGACCAGGATCACCCGCAGGACATCCGACGGCATCGGGATGAACAGCCCGACCAGGGCGATCGCGGCGGCCAGGCTGCCGACCGGGATCAGCAGGCCCTCCCGGATCAGCCCGATGCCGAGACGGCCCAGGAACACCAAAGCCACCGCGCCGGCGACATCGGCCGGACGGAACTCGATCACCAGGCGCGACTGCACCGAGACCGTGTGCAAGCCGACCATGGTGACGGTCAGCGCCAACGCCACCAGCCCGGCCATGAACGCTTCGTTGAACACCCGGCGGTAGTCGGGCCGGGACGGAACGAGGACGGTCGTCATCGGCTCAGACCTTCTCGATCTCGGGCCGGCCGAGCAGACCGCTGGGACGGAAGATCAGCACCAGGACGAGGATGCTGAACGCGGCCACATCCTTGTATTCGACCGAGAAGTAACCCGACCAGAAGGCCTCGATCAGCCCGATCAACAGGCCCCCCAGCATCGCCCCGGGCAGCGAGCCGATACCGCCGAGCACCGCCGCGGTAAACGCCTTGATGCCGACCAGAAAGCCGATGAAGAAATGGATCACCCCATAATACATCACCGCCATCGTGCCGGCGACCGCGGCCAGCGCCGCCCCCATCACGAAGGTCAGGGAAATGGTACGGTTGACGTCGACCCCGAGCAGAGCCGCCATCGTCCGGTCCTGCTCGCAGGAACGCTGCTGGCGGCCCAGGGAGGTGTTGTGGATCAGCCACGTGAACCCCGCCATCAGCACCACCGTCAGCACGATGATCATCACCTGCAGATAGCTGATGGTAACGTCGAAATCCCCACCGCTGGTCAACTGGATGTTGCCCTGGATCACCGGCGGCAGCGGCTTGACCCGGGCGCCCTGGAGCAACTGGACGTAGTTCTGCAGGAAGATCGACATGCCGAGTGCCGAGATCAGCGCCGCCAGCCGGAACGATCCGCGCACCGGCCTGTAGGCCACCCGCTCGACGGTCCAGCCATAGACGGCCGTGAACAGCATGGAGATCACCAGCACGATCACCAAGGCCACCGGGATCGCCACGAACGGCGTACCGCCGAAGCCCAGGAGCAGAAACGTCATCAGCGCGATGAACGCGCCGACCATGTAGATGTCGCCATGGGCGAAGTTGATCATGCCGATGATCCCGTAGACCATCGTGTATCCGATCGCGATCAGCCCGTAGATCGCACCAAGCGTCAGCCCATTGATGAGCTGCTGCAGGAAATACTCCATGCGGACGCCTTACCGTGGAACCGTTTCATGGATTGGGCGGACGTTCCCTGTGGCCGGAACCGCAGCCGGGATGGAGCCGGGCCGGAGAGGCCCGCGCCGCGCGACGCGCCTGCTTAGAGCGTCAACCGCGCCGGTGCAATGCCAGCGTTGCAACCGCCAACCCGCCCGCGGGGCGGGGTCAGCGCTTCAGCCGGCGGCAGCGGTTTCCGGATACCAGTAGAACGGCGTCTCCGACCGGCGGTCGACCAGGATGAACTGGTTGGTGAAGGCGCGGACCCATGGCCCCCATTGGCCATCCGGCCATTGCACCCGGATCTCGATCCGCTCGGCCGTACCGACGCCGAAATGCACCCAGCCGAACTCCCCGCCGGCATGGCCGCCGCCCACGGTCAACTCCCGCCGCCAGATATGCGTGCCCGACTTCACCTCGATCCAGGAGCCGACCGCGTGGCGGTTGGACCCGGGCTGGCGCAGCCGGATCATCGCCCAGTTGCCCATCGGTCCCCCGCCGGTGAGCGTACTGCCGGCGTTGCGCCAGAGTTCCGCGGGGGCTTCGCGGTTCACCACCACGAGATCGAGCAGGCCGTCGAGGTTGAGGTCGCTGACCGCACCGCCACGGGCCCGTTCGAAGGTGACGATGCCGGCATCGGGGGCGGCCTCCCGGAAGGTGCCGTCGGGCTGGCCCAGGACCAGGTTGTTGGGGTCGCGCCGGGCGAAATCGATCATGCCCTCGACATTGCCCTTGGCGACGAACAGGTCGATCAGACCGTCGTTGTTGACATCGTCGAACTCGGCGTGCCAGGCGGTCGACGGCATGATCTCCCCGTCGGTATAGGGCCGGTGCAGGGTCGCGCCGAGTTGGAAGGCGATGTCGCGGAACGCCGGCCGCAAGGGCTGGCCGAAGCTCGGCGGTTCCAGCGTCTGCAGCTTGTTGTCGGCCATCGAGGTCAGGAAGTAGTCCGGCAGGCCCGTGCCCGTCAGATCGTAGCTGGCGATCCCCATCCCCCAGATCTTGAGCTCCCGCCAGCCTTCGGCCCGGCCGGCCGCCCGCGGGCTGATGCCGGGGCGCAGGCTCCAGAGCTGTTCGGCCCCGCCGAGATAGTATTGCCGGTCGTTGCTGACTCGCAGGTCCGGGACCTGATCCCGGTTCCAGTCGCTGAACAGCAGCGACAGGGTGCAGTAGCTCGGCCGCAGCAATCGCCGCGCGCCATAGCCGTCCCCATCGGGGCGATACAGATCGTTGTCGTGGCAAGTACCGTACGGGGCGCCCGGCGCGGCCCGGTCGACATAGTTGCCGAACGCCAAGGTCGGCAGATCGGCCCCCGCCTCCCAGGTCGCGCTGAACGCGGTGGTCCAGGCCTGACCGCCGTCGAAGGCCAGCGGGCCATTGGCGACCTCGAACCGGCAGTCGCCCAGCCCGCGCAGCAGCACGTTCTCCCCGACCCGGAGAACGGCCAGATCGATCCGATCATCGCCGTCGAGGTCGAGCGGATAGGCGCCGGTCACGCCGGTCAGGGTCAGGTGCGGTTGCCCTTGGACGGGCTCGAACCGCAGCGCGCCGCCCTGGGAGGAACGGTTGCGGTACAGGGCGGCCGGGTCGGTGCCGCCGGCGAAATAGAGCTCGGGATAGCCGTCGCCGGAGCAGTCGAACACCGCCACCCCGCCGCCGACATAGAACTCCCATCCGCCGCGATAGGCATGGTCGATGCCGGCCGTCGCAGCCTCGTCGACATAGCGCGGCGGGTCGATCGCCCGCGCCGGAGCCGGCACCAGTGCCGTGGCCGTCGCCAAGACCCCCAAGGCCGCGATTGACCTGATCACGACGCGGATCCTCCCTCCCCCGGGGCCTTGTCGACCTCGCTGCCGGCCCAGGATATCGGGGCGGACGCAGCTTGCCCAGCCACGGCCGAAAAGCGGTCACGCAGGCTCGGGGCCGCGGCCCGCCGCCCGGAAATCCGGCCCGGCATGGCGCGGATCGTGCTACACAGCCCGGCATTCACGAGAATCAAGGGGGCTGTCGAATGCCAAGGACCGTTCTTACCCTGTCGTTTGCGCTTTCGGCCGCCGGGGCCGCGGCGTTGCTGGCCGCCGGCACGGCGACGGCGCAGGACACCAACCGACTGCTGCTGTCCTACGAGGCGATCCCGTCGGTGCAGGTGGAGCTCGACCTCGAAGGTGCCAGCTACGCCGAACGGGAAGCCTTCACCCAGACCGTGCACGACCGGCTGCTGCCGGCGATCTTCACGGCCGTCGGTGTCGACGGTTGGACCGGGGCGGACCTGGTGACCGACGTCACCCCGGGCGGCTATCTGCTGAACACCAACGCCTCGCTGCAGACCGAACTGACGGCGACCGACGCGCAGGCCGACCGCCTGTCCGCGGCGGTCGGCTACGTCTTCCGGCAGTGGAGCGTGCTGGTCACCGATTTCGCCGATACCGAGGGCGGCACCGGCTACGCCATCGTTGCCTTTCCCGAAGGCAGCCTGACCGGGGAAGCGGCACATGCGTTCTTCGAGCATGCCGCGGCCGTCGACGAGGGCTTGGGCGGCGGCTACACCGCCTTCGGGGACGAGATGATCTTCCTCAACGTCACCGACGGGGAGGGCAATCCCTATTCCGGGCTGGCCGATGCCGACTTCATCGCCGGATTGACGCAGGCGGCCGCCAGCTTCGCCCCGCTCAACGCCGCCGTGACGGAGACCGGTGAAGCGGCCGCACGCTTCATCGGCAACGACTGGTCCGAAGCGGTCGCCGGGGACGACTATGCCGCGGTGATCGATGATCCGGACCTGATGACCGCCCTCGACGCGCTGGTGGCCGACCATACGGCCCTGGTGATGGAGGCGGTCGCGGCCTACGACTGGTAGGCTGACCGGTCCCCGGGCGACGGTCGCGCGATCCCGGGCGCGACCGTCCATACCCAGCGGGCCGAAGATCGATCCGCCTGATCCAAGGCGACGGTTCCTGCCCCGTCGCGCTAAGCCAAGGTTCATCGCGAGGGGGCAAGTGCGTTTGCGCGTGTGCGAGGCGAAGCCGCACGGGGCGTTTGATCGTGGAAGACGACCGGAGATGAGCGCACCTCAGCGCCCATGGGTATCGGGTCTTCGCGTCAAGCTGCGGAGGACACGCCGGTGACCGGCGGACGGCCGGTCAGACCCGCTCGGCCACCCAGATCGCCGCGCGGGAGCCGGCCTTGATCGCCGCGGTCAGCAGCCGGTACGCCGGGGCCTGCTCGGCCTCGTGCTCGAGACCGAGATCGCGGTGCTCCAGCTCCTCGGCCCGGAACCGCTCGATCGTTTCGGCCAGTTCCGGCTCGTCGTCGCCGAGCTTGTCGGCCTGCTCGCGATAATGCGCGTCGATCACCTCCTCGACCGCGACGGTGCAGGCCATCGCCGCCCGCTCGCCCATCAGGGCGGTGCCGGCCCCCAGGGCGAAGCCAGCGGCATGCCACAGCGGGCTGAGCAGGGTCGGCCGCACCCGCCGTTCGACCACGAGACGGTCGAACGTCTCGAGATGGACCCGCTCCTGATCGGCCATGTGCCGCAGGATCTCGGCCTTCGGGCCGGTGCCCAGGACGGCGAGCTGCCCCTCGTAGATCCGCTTGGCCCCGTATTCGCCCGCCTGGTTGACCCGCAGCATGCGGTCGAGGGCGGCCTTGCCGCGGATCTCGCCCGGCAAGGGACGGGGGAAACGGCTGCGTCGGGGCATGGGTATCCCTCTTGGTTGGATGAACCGGCACTCGGCACCTTGGGGCGCTTGCGCCGCGGCACTACCGGGACATGATAAAGCGGCGGGCGCCGCCGTACAGGCCCAGCGCCCCCAGGGCGAGCGAGGCCAGGAAGTTGTAGCCGGCCATCGAGATCCCGAACAGCGACCACACCACCGCGTCGCAGCGCACCACGGGGGTGGCCAGCAACTGGGTCCTGAGATCGGCCGCCGTCGCCGACGCATCGAACCCGGCACCGCCGCACGCGCTCGGCCCCGGCCACCAGCTCTGCTCGACCCCGACATGATAGCCGGCCAAGACCGCACCGACCCACAGCGTCACCCCGGCGGCCATCAGCACGGCCCCTTCCGGCCTCGGCCGTCGCCGCAGCCCGGCCACGGCGACCAGGGCCAACGCCACGACGACCGCATGGGGCCATCGCTGCCACAGGCACAGGACGCACGGTGCCAGGCCGCCCATATGCTCGAAAGCGAGCGCACCGGCGAGCACCGCACCGCTGGCGGCCAGCAGCACCCCGCCGGTGCAGGCAGGCCATGACCGGCCCAGGGAGGACAGCGCGACGGTCGTCATAGGCAAGCCTATAGTCGTTTGCCGCGCCCGATGGGAGGGGGTGCGGCGAGGTGCGGGGCGACGGTGCGGTTTCACCCTGGTCATCGGCGGGACATCCGTCTACGGCGGTGTGCCCGATCGTTGCGTCGGTCCGACCGCCGTGGAGCGGGGTGGCGCTTCACGCCCGGATCCCGCTCTCGCGATCTCGGCCGGATCGCCCGGGACCTGCGTTAGGCCCTCCCGTCCGGATCAAGCCAGCCCCGCCGATGACCCCCACCGCCCGCACCTCGGACATCCTCATCGCCTTCGCCGACGGGCTGTCCGGCGATCGGGTGGCGCTGGGGGACCTGGCCGACCGGCTGGGCGACCGGGCGTTCGGTCTGCTGCTGCTGGTCCTCGCCCTGCCCTGCTGTATCCCCGGGGTGCCGGGCCTGCCGTCGATCTTCGGCGTCCCGATGGCGCTGCTGTCTGCCCAGCTCCTGGCCGGACGGCATCGGGTCTGGCTGCCGAGCTGGGTGCGGCGGCGCTCGGTGGCGCGATCGACCTTCGTCAAGCTCCTCAAGGCGGCTCATCCGTTTCTGCGCCGGGCGGAACGGCTGATCCGGCCGCGCTGGATAAGCCTGACCGGCGGCCGGACCGAACGGCTGGCCGGCGCCTGGATGGTCATCCTGGCGGTGTCGGTGTGCGTTCCCCTGCCGGCGACCAATACGGCTCCCAGCATCGCGATCGCCCTGATGGCGCTGGGTTTCCTCGAACGTGACGGGCTTGCGGTGGTGGTCGGTGCCATCCAGGGCGTCATCGGTCTGGCGCTGATCGCCCTGACCTATGGCGGGCTCGCCTGGCTGACGGTGTGGCTGGCCAGCCTGGTCTGACGGCCAGCCTGGTCTGGCGGATCGTCGGCCGGTGTGGGACCAACCGGCCGGAACCCATGCCGGACGGCCTGCCCGGGCAGCCGGTCCGGGCCTCGCCGGACGCAGGACGTCCGGCCCGATCGCCCCGCCTCGGCAATGGCGGGAGAGCCTCACCTCCCGGTCCGGGCAAGCGCAGGGCATGTGCCCGGACCGCCGCGGCGGACCCGTACGGCCGGCACCTTGTCACGCCCGCCCGGCCATGCCATCAGAGGGCGGCACTGCGGGTGTGGCGGAATTGGTAGACGCGCCAGACTCAAAATCTGGTTCTGGAAACAGAGTGTCGGTTCGACTCCGACCACCCGCACCATGGACCACCGGTCCGGCCCGTCTATCGCGGCCGGACGGCCGGGGCCGTCACGACGTCCCCGTCCGTCTCCCTCCCCCAGGATCAGGCGCCGGTTTCCTGCCAGTAATGGCAGGCGGCATGGTGATGGCCGCCGGTCCGGACAGGGGCCAGGGCCGGCTCCTGTCGGGCGCACAGCTCCGTGGCACGGGCACAGCGGGTGCGGAAGGTACAGCCCGACGGGGGGTTGAGCGGGCTGGGCAGGTCCCCGGTCAGCACGATGCGCGCCTTGCGCCGCTCCCGGTCGGGGTCGGGCAGCGGGACGGCCGAGATCAGCGCCTGGGTATAGGGGTGGCGCGGGTCGTCGTAGAGCCGGTCGCGGTCGGCGACCTCCACCAGCTTGCCCAGATAGAGCACCAGGATCCGGTGGCTGATGTGCCGGACCACCGACAGGTCGTGGCTGATGAAGATCAGCGCCAGGCCGAACGCCCGCTGCAGGCGCATCAACAGATTGATGATCTGGCTCTGGATCGAGACGTCGAGCGCGGATACCGGCTCGTCGCACACGATCAGCCGGGGATCCAGCACCATGGCCCGCGCCACCCCGATGCGCTGGCACTGCCCGCCGGAGAACTCGTGCGGATACCGGTTGATCATCTCCGGCATCAGGCCGACCAGTTCCATCGTCGCGCGCACCTTGTCGGTCCGCTGCGCCTTGGTCAGGTCGGGGACATGGGTGTCGAGCGGCTCGGCGATGATGTCGCCGGCGGTCATCCTGGGGTCCAGGCTGGCCAGCGGATCCTGGAAGATGATCTGCAGATCCCGGCGATGCTTGCGCATCTGCCGCCGCCCCCGACCGGAGATGTCCTGCCCCATCCAGATCACCTGGCCGGCGGTCGGCTCGATAAGCTGCAGCAGTCCGCGGCCCAGGGTGGACTTGCCGCAGCCGCTCTCCCCGACGATGCCGAGGGTCTCGCCGGCCCGCAGCTCGAAGCTGATGCCGTCGACCGCCTTGAGAAGATCCCGCCGGGCCTGGAACAGATGCCGCCTGGGCATCGGGAAATGCACCTTGAGGTCGCGGACCGTCAGGATCGGGGCGGCGTGGTCGATGGCGTCCTGCTCGGCGACGTGGCCGGCGGCATCCATCGGCATGTCACGCCGCCTCCCGCCCCGGCAACACCTCCAGGAAACAGGCCTTGGCGCGCGCGCCCTCGCCGACCGGCCCCCCGTCAAGCGCGCTCAGCGCCGGGCGGCTGGCCCGGCACGGGTCGAAGCGGTAGCGGCAGCGCGGCTCGAACGGACAGCCGGGCGGCAGGTGCTGCAGATTGGGCGGCTGGCCCGGGATCGAGGTGAGGTCGCCGCGCCCGGCGCTGTCGAGCCGCGGCATGCTGTCGAGCAACCCTTCGGTGTACGGGTGCTGCGGGTCGTAGAAGATGTCCCGCACGGGACCCTGTTCGACGATGCCGCCACCATACATGACCATCACCTGGTCGGCGAGGCCGGCGATCACCCCGAGATCATGGGTGATCAGCACGATGGCGGTGTGCAGGTCCTTCTTCAGATCCGCCATCAGATCGAGGATCTGGGCCTGGACGGTCACGTCCAACGCGGTCGTCGGCTCGTCGGCGATCAGCAGTTCGGGCTGGCACAACAGGGCCATGGCGATCATCACCCGCTGGCGCATGCCGCCGGAGAACTCGTGCGGATACATCTTGATCCGCCGGGCGGCCTCGGGGATGCGGACCAGATCGAGCATCTCGATCGACCGCTTCATCGCGGCGTGCTCGCTCATCCCCTTGTGCTGGACCAAGACCTCGTTCATCTGCGTGGCGATGGTCAGGAACGGGTTCAGCGACGTCATCGGGTCCTGAAAGATCATCGACATGCGCGACCCGCGGACCCGGTTGAGGCGCGCGGGCGGCAGGTTGAGGATCTCCTGGCCGCGAAACTGCACGCTGCCCGTGGCCCAGCCGTTGCTCGCAAGCAACCCCATGACCGACATGAAGACCTGGCTCTTGCCCGAGCCGCTTTCGCCGACGACGCCCAGGGTCTGGCCCGCCCGGATGACGAAACTGACATCGTTGACCGCCGACACCTCCCCTTCCGGCGTGGCGAAGCGGGCGTTGAGCGTGTCGACCGACAGGACGGCCTCACCGTCGGCAGCGGGGGAATGGCTGGGGGATTTCGACATCGGGTCCGGGACTCACGGGGTGGCTTGCGGATCGGAACGGGACTGCGGCCGGCGACATCGCCATTTCGGCCGCCTACGCCTCTCCCAGGACAACCGGTTCAGGTTCCACATCTAGAGCGTTTTCAGGGAATACCGGGTCGATCTGTTGGCGTGTGCCGGATCGATCCGTAAGGCGCGTAGCACAGCGCGATGTGGTGCCATCGGGCAAGCGGCGCAACGCAGCGGGCGGCCGGCACACGCCAACCCGAAGGGCCGGGCGGATGGGCCCTGCTGCGGCGTCGCTCGTCGTCGA
>JANQKE010000229.1 GCA_028281265.1 Alphaproteobacteria bacterium
GTTCAGATGGACTCATCCGAACGCAGATAAGATGATCTAGTTTAAAGAGTTAGAGCATCTTATCTGCGTCCGTTCGGACGCAGGATGCTCTAGACCCCAGGACCGCGGTGCCGACATGTCCTACGGGCGAAGACGGTCGATGGGACTACGCCAGGGCCTCGGGGCCGATCGAGTTCAGCGCTTCTTCAAGCTGGGTGAAGCTCGGCTGCAATACGGTCGGCACGCTGCCGCGTCCGATCTCCACGGCCACTTGGGCGGCGTTGCCGTGCAGGTGGGCGACCAGGATATCGCGGATGATGTGATAATACTGCGCTTCCTCCTCGACGACGCCGGCGACCCGGGCCGCGATCGGCCCCACCATTCCGTAGGCCAGGAAAACGCCCAGGAAGGTTCCGACCAACGCACCGCCGATCATCTTGCCCAACACCTCGGGCGGCTCGTTGATCGACGACATGGTCTTGATGACGCCCAGCACCGCGGCGACGATCCCCAGCGCCGGCAAGGCGTCCGCCATGGACTGCAGCGCCCGGGCCGGGGCGAGGGCTTCGTGATGATGCTTTTCGATCTGCTTTTCCATCGCGTCTTCGACCTGGTGCGGATCCTCCAGGTTCATGGTCATCATGCGCAGCGTGTCGCAGATGAAATGCACCGCGAAATGGTCGCTCAGAACCCGGGGGAAACGCTGGAACAGCCGGCTGTCCTGCGGGTTCTCGATATGCGCTTCGATCGCCACCACACCCTTGGTCTTCATCAGCTTGGTCAGCGCGAACAACAGGCACAGCAGGTCCGTGTAGTCCTGCTGCTTCCATTTGGCACCGGCCATGACCTTCGGCAGCGCCTTGGCAACCGCCTTGAGGGTCGTGCTCGAATTGGCCAGCAGCAACGCGCCGATCGCGGCCCCGCCGATCATCATCATCTCGAACGGCAAAGCCGCCAGGATGACGCCGAACTTGCCGCCGGCCAGCGTGTAGCCGCCGAACACCATTATGAACACGAACGCGAGACCACCGATGTTCAACATCGCGACAGACTCAGCATACCCGAGGTTCGTGGGGGCATCCCCACCGTTGCAAACACCCGAGTATTATCGGGTCGATCATTAATCGGCCATTAACGCTCGGTGCCCGTTGCGGCCAGACGGGTGTTCCGCGTCGGCTTGCCGCGTCTCCGCGCCGGCGCTAGATCAACCTGCGTTCAGATGGACTCATCCGAACGCAGATAAGATGATCTCCTTTAAGGAGTTAGAGCATCTTATCTGCGTCCGTTCGGACGTAGGATGCTCTAAGCCACGGTCAGGTGCGCGACGGCCGGGCGAGCCCATCCGGCGCAGGCCGTTCCGTGCCATTTCCCTTGTGCGATAGGCTCTCCAGATGGAACCGCAGGATCTCTATGCCGCCCTTGGGCTGATGCCGACCGACCTGTCGGGCGGCGATCTCGCCGTGCGATCCCCGATCGACGGCGCGTTGCTGGCCGAAGTCCACACCACTCCGCTCGAAGACGTCGACGCCGCGATCGAGCGGGCGACCGACGCCTTCACCGCCTGGCGCCGGGTGCCCGCCCCGCGCCGCGGCGAGCTGATCCGCCTGTTCGGGGAGGAGCTGCGCCAGCACAAGGGGCTACTGGGCCGCCTGGTCACCTTGGAGAACGGCAAGATCCTGGCCGAAGGGCTGGGCGAAGTGCAGGAGATGATCGACATATGCGACTTCGCCGTCGGCCTGTCCCGCCAGCTCTACGGGCTCACCATCGCCTCCGAGCGGCCCGAGCACAGCATGCGGGAAAGCTGGCACCCGCTGGGCCCGATCGGCGTGATCAGTGCCTTCAACTTTCCCGTGGCGGTGTGGAGTTGGAACGCAGCGCTGGCGATCACCTGCGGCGATCCCGTGGTGTGGAAACCGTCCGACAAGACCCCACTGACCGCGATGGCCTGTGCCGCCTTGTTCGGCAAGGCGGCGGCCAAGCTCGGGGAGGAGGCGCCGGCTGGTCTGCTGGAACTCGTCATCGGCGGCCGGGCGGTCGGTGAACGGCTGGTGGAGAGCCCCGAACTGCCGCTGATCAG
>JANQKE010000025.1 GCA_028281265.1 Alphaproteobacteria bacterium
ACGCCAACCCGAAGGGCCGGGCGGATGGGCCCCGCTGCGGCGTCGCTCGTCGTCGAATATGCCTGAGCATGTCCTTCCTCCTCGCTCCTGGCATCAGGGCCCATCCCCCTCGGCAGATCGGCTCGGAAATCCCTGAAACCGCTCTAGCGCTTTGAATTAGATCGACCCGCATGGTGATCGCATCAATCGACATGCAGAAAGATGATCGATCTCAGAAGAACAGGGCACCTTAGAGCAGCCCGGCATGGACCATCGCTGCCTCGACCGCTCGCTTGGTCGGATCCGTGATCTCGTAGAGCGGCGGCCGCACCGCGGGACCGGCCTTGCCGAGCAAGGAACAGGCGTATTTCACCGGCGCCGGGCTCGACTCCAGGAACAGGGCCCGGTGCAGGGGCCCCAACCTGTCTCGCAGAGCCGCCATCGCAGCGAGATCGCCGGCTTCCCAGGCGGCCCATTGCCGGGCGCACAGGGCCGGCGCCGCATTGGCGGTCACGGAGATACACCCGACGCCGCCCTGCGCCGCGAATGCCATCGCGGTGGCATCTTCGCCCGAAAGCTGACAGAAATCTGGCCCAACTTCCGTGCGCATGCGCAGCGGCCGGGCCAGATCGTTGGAGGCATCCTTGATGCCGACGATCCGCGGCAGCAGCGCCAGACGTGCCATCGTCTCGACCGTGATGTCGGTCACCGTCCGGGCCGGCACGTTGTAGATGATGATCGGAATCTCGACCGCATCGTGGATCGATCTGAAATGCCGGTACAGCATCTCCTGGGTTGGCTTGTTGTAGTACGGGACCACGACCAGCGCCGCTGCGGCACCGACCCGGGCGGCATGCCCGGTGAATTCGAGCGCCGCGGCGGTATCGTTGGAGCCGGCGCCGGCGATCACCGGCACCCGGCCGGCCGCGGCCTCGACCGCCAGCTCCACCACGCGTTTGTGTTCGGCATGGCTCAGCGTCGGCGTCTCGCCGGTGGTGCCGACCGGGACGACGCCCCGGCTGCCTTCGGCGATCTGCCAGTCGATGAAAGCCTGGAACGCGTCGGCATCGATGCCGCCGTCAGGGGTGAACGGGGTGATCAACGCAGGGATGGAGCCGGAGAACACGACAACGCGTCCAATCGAGTGGGAAAACCATCGCGGACGATAGGCCCCGGTCGGGCCGTTGCCAAGTCGATGGCCCGCCTGACGGCCGCGACCCTGATCAGCGCCGCCTTCGCCGCCGGGCCCGCCGCCGGAACCGATGGCCGGACGGTGCTCGCCCCGCAGGACCGGTTGGCCCTGACCGGTGCCTTCACGGCGGCGGAGAACGGCCTGTGGGACGAGGCCCGCCTGATGGCCCGGGCGGTCGAAGACCCGATCATGCGGGCGGTGTTCGACTGGGCCGACTACGCCATGGGCGATCCCGCCGGCCACCGGTTCGAACCGATCGCCGAGCGCGCCCTGGCCCATGACGACTGGCCCAACCGGGCGGCGGTGATCCGCGCCGCGGAAGCAGCACTCGCGCGGGCGCTGGAGACGGGCGAGCGGGTGCCTCCGGCGTCCGGGATCGCCGCGTTCTTCGACATCGAGCCGCCCCACACCTTCGCCGGCGTGATGGCCTATGCCGCCGCGCTGACGACCTTGGGACGGACCGGGGATCGCGACCGGCTGATGCGCGACCGGTGGGTCGAGATGCCGCTGACCCGGGATCAGGAGACCACCCTTCTGCGCCGCTACGGCCAGGCGTTGGATCCGCCGTCCCATGACCGCCGGCTGGACCGGCTGCTCTGGGACGGCCGCCTCGACGAAGCGCAGCGCCAGTTGGCTCGCGTGGCGGAAGGGCCGCGCCGCCTCGGGGAGGCCAGACTGCGGCTGCAACGGCGGCAAGACGGCGTCGATGCGGCGATCGACGCCGTGCCGGAGAGCCTGCGCTCGGCCGAGGGCCTGCTGTTCGACCGCCTGCGCTGGCGGTGGCGAGCCGGTCGGGTGGAGGGCGCGATGGCGCTGCTGGCCGAACAGCCGTCCTCCGCGGACCGGCCACGGGCCTGGTGGGGCCAGCGCGACGCCGTCGCCCGGGCGCTGCACCGGGCCGGCCGGGCGGCCGACGCCTATGCCGTGGCCAGCGCCCATGGCTACTCGGACGGATACCCTTTCGCCGTGGGGGAGTGGTTCGCGGGATGGATGGCGCTGCGCTTTCTCGACGACCCGCAAACCGCACTCGACCATTTCACGGCGTTGCATGACGGCGTGGGCACGCCGATCAGTCGCGCCCGGGGGGCCTATTGGGCGGGCCGGGCCGCCGATGCCCTGGGCGACGCCCGGGCCGCGCGGGATTGGTGGGGGCTGGCGGCCGGACACGGTCAGACCTTCTACGGCCAACTGGCCGCCGACCGGCTCGACCGGCCGTCGGTGTCCGAAGTGCCCGGCGGTCTCGAGCGGGTCACGGCCGAGGACGTCGCAGCATTCGAGGCCGATCCCCGCATCCGCATCACCCGCGCCCTGGCGGGCCTCGGACAAAACGCATTGGCGGGAGACTTCCTGATCCGGCTGTCGATCGACGGGGACGGACCGGCCCATGGCTTTCTGGCGAGCCGGCTGGCCCTGGAGGTCGGGCGGCCGGATCTCGCCCTGATGAACGGGCGGCTGGTTCTGGGGGAGGACGGGGTTCTGCTGACCGACGCGACCTACCCCGTCGTGGCCACGCCCGGCAATGTCCACGGCTTGGAGCCGGCGCTGGTTCATGCCCTGATCCGGCGGGAAAGCGGGTTCAGAACCGATGCGGTCAGCCCGGCGGGGGCGCTCGGTCTGATGCAACTGATGCCCGGCACGGCCGACCTGGTCGCCAACCGGCTCGACATCGATCACCGCACCGAGGCGTTGACGGTCGACGCGGCGCTCAACGTCAGGCTCGGTTCGGCCTATCTTGCCGAGCGGATCGGCCGCTATGACGGGTCCTACGTCCTGGCCCTGGCCGCCTACAATGCCGGTGCCGGCCGCGTCGACGACTGGCTGGAGCGGTTCGGCGACCCCAGGAGGCAGGGCGTGGAGGCGATGGTCGACTGGATCGAAACGATCCCCTTTTCGGAAACCCGCACCTATGTCCAGCGGGTGATGGAGGACCTGCAGGTCTACCGCCTTCGTTTCGGCCAGTCGCCGGATGAGAACAGCCTGAGCAGCGACCTGACCCGATGAGCGTTTCGCCCCCCCTCGCCGGTGTCCGGGCGGTCGTGTTCGATGCCTATGGCACGCTGTTCGACGTGATGGCGCCGACCGCCCGGCTGGCCGGGCGGCTCGGCCCCGATGCCGGAACGCTGGGCGCGATCTGGCGGCAGAAGCAACTCGAATACGCCTGGCTGCGATCGCTGATGGGCCATTACACGGATTTCTGGTCGGTCACCGGGGAGGCCCTCGACTTCGCGATGGCCGATCTCGGTCTGGACGACCCGGACCTGCGCGGCACGCTGCTGGATCTCTATTTCAGCCTGGATGCCTATCCGGAGGTTGCCGAGGCGCTGGACCAGTTGCGCTCGGCCGGGCTGGTGACGGCGATCCTGTCCAACGGCAGCCCGGACATGCTCGGTGCCGCCGTCGACCACGCCGGCCTGGCGCCGTTGCTGGACCGGACGCTGTCGGTGCACCCGGCCGGCGTGTTCAAGCCCGACCCGCGGACCTATCGGGTGGCGGTCGACGCGCTCGGCCTGCCGGCCGAGGCGATCGGCTTCGTCTCGTCCAACGGATGGGACGTCGCGGGCGCCGCCGCGTTCGGGTTCCGGGTGGTCTGGCTCAACCGGTTCGGCAAGACCCAAGAGCGCCTGCCGGCGGGCCCGGCGGCCGTGATCGACGACCTGTCCGGCCTGCCGGCGCTGGTGACCGCCTGATGCCCGATACCGCCCTGCCCGCCCCGGCATCGCTGCCGACCGCCGAGGACGTGCGCGCAGCGGCCAGGCGGATCGCCGGCCACGCGGTGCGCACGCCGCTGCTGGAAAGCCCGCTGCTCAACGACCGGCTCGGCGGCCGGCTCCTGGTCAAGGCCGAAGCGCTGCAGAAGACCGGATCGTTCAAGTTCCGCGGGGCCTTCAACACCGTCCGGCAGATCGCCGATGCCGGCGTGCAGGCCGTGGTCGCCTACTCCTCCGGCAATCACGCCCAAGGCGTCGCCGCGGCGGCACGGCTGTGCGGCGTCCGCGCCACGATCCTGATGCCCGCCGACGCACCGGCGATCAAGCTCGCCAACACCCGGGCCTGGGGGGCGGAGGTCGTGACCTATCGGCGTGGGCGCGAGGATCGGGAGGCGATCGGCGCCCGCATGGCCGCCGACCGGCAGGCGGTCCTGGTCAAGCCGTATGACGATCCGCGCATCATCGCCGGCCAGGGGACGGTCGGGCTGGAAATCGTCGAGCAGGCCTCGGCTCTGGGCCTGGTGCCCGACGCGGTGCTGGTGTGCTGCGGCGGCGGCGGGCTTGCATCCGGAACGGCCCTGGCGATCCGCGCCGGCTGGCCGGACGTGCCGGTCTATGCCGTCGAACCCGACGGCTACGACGACCATGTCCGCTCCCTCGCCATGGGACGGCGGACCGGTCACCAGGCCACCGAACCGACGGTGTGCGACGCGCTGATGTCGGCCCTGCCCGGGGAAGTGACGTTCGCCCTCAACCAGGACCTGCTGGCCGGCGCCGTGACGGTCAGCGACGACGCGGTGCTCGGCACCATGGCCACGGCGTTCGAAACCCTGAAGCTGGTGATGGAACCCGGCGGCGCGGTGGCCGCGGCCGCCATCATGGCCGGTAGACATCCCATCGGCGGCCGGACGGTGATCGCGGTCAATTCCGGCGGCAACGTCGATGCGGCGATGTTCGCCCGGGCGCTGGCGCGGGGTCCCTTGCTCTGATCGGACCCGGCCCGGCCACCGGGGTGCCCGAAAGGGTCACCCCTGCCTGCGGGCGGCGGTGATCGCCTCGACCAGCCCCGGCACGCCGACCGCACCGGGGATCACCCGATCGCCGATGACATAGGCCGGGGTGCCGCGGATCCCCAAGGCTTCCGCCATCACCCGGTTGGCCTGAAGCGTGGCGGTCACCGTCGGATCGCCCATATCCGCCCGGAGCCGGTCCAGATCGAGGCCTTCGCCCTCGGCAATGGCGAAGATGATCCCTTCGTCCAGGGTACCGCGATAGGCCATCAGCGCGTTGTGGAACGGCTCGTACAGGTCCTGCCGGTCGGCGGCCAGCGCGGCTCGGGCGGCGATCGCCGAACTCTCGGCCAGGATGGGGAACTCGATCTGAGCGAACCGCAGGTCCGGATCGGCTTCGAGCACCGCGTTCACGTCCTCCCGCATGCGTTTGCAGAAGCCGCAATTGTAGTCGAAGAAATGGATGACGGTCAGGCCGGCGTCCGGGTTGCCCAGCACCGGACGGAACGCGGGCGCGTCGATCGACGCCCGATAGCTGACCAGCCGCTCCCGCACCCGTTCGGCCTCCAGCGCATCCTGGCGGGCCTGGTACGCCTCGATCGCCTCGACCACCACCTCGGGATGGGTGAGCAGGTAGTCCCGGATCATCGGGCCCAGCACTTCGGGATCGAGTTCACCGGCCGCGGGCTGTGCCGCCCCCCAGGAGGGAACCGCCAGGCCGGTCGCCAAGAACGCCACCGCCGCGGCCCGGCGAAGCCCGTCGAACACCCGCATCATGATCCGATCCCTCGGTTTCTTCGGCTTGGAAGGCGCCGCGGCCGTATGCCGACTGCATCCGCCGCGCACCGAACGGACCGTGCCCGCTCCCCGGAGGTTCCGCAACCCGGGACGGTGCGGACTTACAGCCCGTCGGATCTCAAGGCGTTCGGTTGCTGCCGATCCGTTGCCATGCGGACAGGGGGGGTCCCGTCGCAGCGGATCGAACGGGCGTCGAAGCGACGGGCGGCACCGGTGGCAAATCGGACGGTGGCCAGTCGCCGAGGCCTTGACCTATGATCCTTTACGTCATCCGTGCCTGCCTCCGGTCCCATGAGCGCTATGAAGATCAAGACGATGGAAGAGTTCGCGTCGGTCAGCGGGCTCTCCCGACCCACGGTCTCCAAGTATTTCTTCGACCCCAAAAGCGTGCGCCAGTCGACGCGGGCACGGATCGAGGAAGCACTGACGCGCTACGACTACCGGCCCAACATCTACGCGATGAACCAGAACCGGCGGCTGACCCGCATGGTCGGCATCGTCGTGCCCTTTCTGGCCGACCCGTTCTTCGCCGAGATCGCCCGGACCATCGAGCGGCGATGCGTGGCGTCGGGGTTTCGGCCGCTGCTGTTCGGCTCGCACGGCGAACCGGACCTGGAAGTGGAGATCCTGCAGAGCGTGCTGGCGCTCAAGCCGGCCGCGACGCTTCTGGCGCCGCTGGGGCGCCGCTCGGACAAGCAGGCCGTCGCCGCTTTCTGCGAGGACGTGCCGACGATCCTGTTCGACAGCAATATCGAGGGTCTGGGCGAGGCCTTCGTGGGCTCGAACAACGATCGGAGCATCGGGCGGATCGTCGCCTATCTGTGCGAGACCGGATCGCCGCCGTGCTTCTTCGAACTCAAGGCGCCGCCCAACCCGAACGCCTACAAACGCCGGGCCGCCTATCTGAACGCGATGGAGGCCCTCGGCCACGAGCCGCACCTCGTGCAGGTGCATGGCGAGGGCTGGGACTTCGAGAACATCGGCTGCAACGAGGGGATGGCGGCGTTCGAGCGTCGGGCCTTCGCCACCGACACCGTGCTCTGCAGCAATGACAGGCTGGCGATCGGGCTTCTGGCGGCGGCGTATCGGCGGGGCCTGAAGGTGGGACGCGGCGAGGGGTGCGCCTTGCGCATCGCCGGCCATGACGACCATCCCTTCTCCCGCTTCACCACGCCGGCCCTGACGACCGTCTCACAGGATTACGAGGCGATCGCGACCCATTGCATGGAGGCGCTGGAACGGCTGATCGGCGGCGGGGATGCCGGTCCGCGTGACACCGTGATGTTCGACGGGCGTCTGGTGGTGCGTGAATCGGCTTGAAATCGCGAGATAATTTTACGCGCGTAAAATTTCGATTGACTCGGTCCATTTTTGGCTCTTACCGTGCCCTCTCACGCAATAAAAACCCAAAAGTGGAGGAACCTCATGTCCGTTTCCAAGGCGTCCGGTCTCCGGACTCTCGGCACCGCGACGGCGCTTACGCTCATCATGGCGGCGGGCGCTCAGGCACAGACCACGATCACCATCGCCACGGTGAACAATGGCGACATGATCCGCATGCAGGGGCTGGCCGACGACTTCACCGCCCAGCATCCCAGCATCGCCCTCGAATGGGTGACGCTGGAGGAGAACGTGCTGCGCCAGCGCGTCACCCAGGACATCGCCGCCAATGGCGGCCAGTTCGACGTGATGACCATCGGCACCTATGAAGTGCCGATCTGGGGCCGGCAAGGCTGGCTGGTGTCGCTGAACGATCTGCCGGAGTCCTGGGACATCGACGACCTGCTTCCGGCTATCCGGGACGGCCTGACGGTCGACGGCAATCTCTATGCCGCGCCGTTCTACGGCGAAAGCTCCATGGTGATGTACCGCACCGATTTGATGGAAGCGGCGGGTCTCGACATGCCTGATGCGCCGACTTGGGCGTTCGTCCGCGACGCGGCCGCGGCCATGACCGACCGGGACGGCGAAATCTACGGCATCTGCCTGCGCGGCAAGGCCGGCTGGGGCGAGAACATGGCGTTCCTCACCGCCATGTCGAATTCCTTCGGCGCGCGCTGGTTCGATCAAGACTGGAGGCCGCAGTTCGACTCCGAAGCCTGGGCCACCACGCTCAACTTCTATATCGACATGATGACCAGCTACGGTCCTCCGGGTGCGTCGACCAACGGCTTCAACGAGAACCTGTCGCTGTTCCAGCAGGGCAAGTGCGGCATGTGGATCGACGCCACGGTCGCCGCGTCCTTCGTCACCAACCCCGAAGAGTCCACCGTCGCCGACAGGGTCGGCTTCGCGCTCGCGCCGGACAACGGCCTGGGCCCCCGCAGCAACTGGCTGTGGGCCTGGTCGCTGGCGATTCCGGCCGGTTCGGACGCCACCGATGAAGCCAAGGCGTTCATCACCTGGGCGACGAGCCGGGCCTACACCGAACTCGTCGCCGGGCACGAAGGCTGGGCCAACGTGCCGCCGGGCACGCGGATCTCACTGTACGAGAACCCCGCCTATCTCGAAGCGGCCCCCTTCGCCGAGATGACGTTGAACTCGATCAACGCCGCCAACCCGACCTCGCCGACGGTTGACCCCGTCCCCTATACGGGCGTGCAGTTCGTCGCGATCCCCGAATTCGCCGGCATCGCCACCCAGGTCGGTCAGGAGTTCTCGGCCGCGCTCGCCGGCCAGCAATCGGTGGAAGAGGCGCTTGAGAACGCCCAGGCGCTGACCGTCGACGAAATGGAAGCGGCCGGCTACTAGGCTGGAGCGATCTGCGCCGGCAACGGCGCCGATCAAGGGCTCTCACGTTCTAGAGCATCCTGCGTCCGAACGGACGCAGATAAGATGCTCTAACTCTTTAAACTAGATCATCTTATCTGCGTTCAGATGAGGCCATCTGAACGCAGGATG
>JANQKE010000027.1 GCA_028281265.1 Alphaproteobacteria bacterium
CATCCTGCGTCCTAACGGACGCAGATAAGATGCTCTAAATCTTTGAAATAGATCAACCTGCGTTCAGATGAGTCCATCTGAACGCAGGTTGATCTAGCCTGTACCCGGTCGGGCGGACGGGCGGACTGCCGTGCGGGGCCCTACCGGCGGGTCGATCGAGAAGGATGCGAGAGGGGGAGCGGTGACGCCGTAGAGGAGTAGCGCCCCTCGCGATCGCGGCACTCGCTCGGCACCTCGCGGAGTAGCTGCACGGGTCTCTCCGTTCGTGGACCGAACCTTGTCGACGACCGGGATGCAATCGTTCCGGCCGCTGCGGCGAACGGCTCGCCGGACTGACCGATGGATCGTGTTGGGGGCGAGACGTCTCGCTGCGTGCGCCTTGCCCCGGCATGCGGACAGGGGCGGCTTCAGGTCGGTCGTCAGATGACCTCCTGCCGGCGACACCAAGTCAAAAGTCAAAGAAATCGGCGGGGCCATGCAGCCGATGATGGCTGGGCCCCAGCACTGCACCGGCGTCCGTCTGCCATCATCGGAGCCGGTCGGTATGGACAGGCGAGATGCCCTCGTCCGCCCTGCCGGAACCGGATCCCCGAACTGTCACGGACCACCGAGACCGGGGGCGGAGCCAAGGCCGCTCCGATCTTCCTGCGTCCGGTGGGGAGGGCGCCACCCCAACGGGGCAGCGCTCAAGCATCGGCATCAGGAGACCGCCCCATCAGCGGGTGACCGCCTGGTCGGGGCGTGCCGCCTCAGACCATCTCCAGCTCGTCTTCCTCATCCTCGACGTCTTCGACATCCGCCTCTTCCTCGCTCCGCCCGACGGCCCGAACGAGATCGACGAACCGGCGCCTTACGGCGGGGTCGTTAATACGGTAATAGGCGCGGACCAACTCCAGCGTCTCACGGCTGGTCATCCGGTCCGGCGTATCGACTTCGACATTCTCCAACTCTTCCCGGTTCTCCAGATGGCTGGGAAGACCTTCGAAGAAATAGCCGACCGGCACGTCCAGGATCTTGGTCAACAGATGAAGCCGGCTGGCGCTGATCCGGTTGGCGCCCCGCTCGTATTTCTGGACCTGCTGGAACGAAACGCCGAAGGCGGCCGCCAGCTTCTCCTGGCTCATCCCCAGCAACGTACGGCGTTGACGCAGCCGCTGGCCGACATGAACATCGACAGGATCGGGGCCGTCGACTGCGATAGTCTTCCGCCGCCGGCGACGGGGGGTCACTTCATCAATCATAGATGTCACTCCTCGAATGAACTCTGACAGGATCCGACTGGGCGCGGACGGGATACCTCCCGCCGGTCCATCACTACCAACTCGGCGGCCTCTCCCGCATCAGTTGGAATACCCATACCATGACCATGGCAATCTCTTTACTCCAGATTCAAAATGCAAGCAATAGTAAACCACAGATAACGCGCGGCTACTCAGCGGCAATTTGGATAACCGGGTCAAACTCTGCCAGGCGCTCGCTGGGAATATGACAAGCGATGTGATGGCCAGGGTGAATCTCCTGCTTAGGTGGTGGCAACTCATCACAGATATCGCCGATTCTATGCTGGCATCGCGTCGCAAAAGGGCAACCCTTCGGCGGGTTCATGACACTTGGAAGCTGGCCTTCGAGAATGATTCTCTTCTTCTTTACATTCGGATCGGCGATCGGCACTGCTGAGAGCAAGGCTTCGGTGTAAGGATGGTAGGGGGGCTCGAACACCTCTTCCACCGTGCCCTGCTCCATGATCTGGCCGAGATACATGACCACGACCCGGTCGGACAGGTATCGCACCACGCTGAGATCATGGCTGATGAACAACAGCGTCGTGTTGAACGCGCGCTGGATGTCCATGAGCAAGCCCGTGACGGCTGCGCTGACCGATACGTCCAATGCCGATACCGGCTCATCGGCCACGACCATGGAGGGGTTGCCGGCGAACGCGCGGGCGATGCCGATTCGCTGCTTCTGCCCACCGGAAAGCTGGCGTGGCCGCCGGATGGCGAAGTCGCGCGGCAACTTGACCAGATCGAGCAGCCGCAACACGCGTTCGTCGATCCTGTCGCGGTCGGTCTCCACGCCGAACTTCTTGATCACGCGGCCGATCTGCTGGCCGATGGTCATCGACGGATTGAGTGTGTCGTTGGGGTTCTGGAAGACCATCTGCAGTGAGGAGAGCTGCTTCTTCGTCCGCTTCTGGACCTCGGTGTCGCCGATTTCCGCATCCTCGAAGACCAGCGCCCCATCGGTCGCGGTTTCCAGCCCCATCAGGACCTTGGCGAACGTCGACTTGCCGCATCCCGATTCGCCCACGATGGCCACCGTTTCCCGCCGGCGCGCTTCGAAGCTCAGCTCCTCGTTCGCCTTGACGTAGCGAACCGACCGGCCGCTCAGGATCGCGGCCAGGGAGCGATCCTGGACGGGATAGTATTTCTGCATCCGGTCGACCTTGAGGACGACCTCCCCCGGCTCCATGGCGTTGTAGGTCTGCCCGGCCGGGTCGTGCGTGGCCCAGTCGATCTGCCGCCATTTGGCACAGCGGGCCCGATGCCCGGTATTGCCGGTGATCTCATCCATCCGGATGGTGCCGCGACCACAGTGCGAGGCTTCGAAGAAGTCGCAGCGGGGCCCGAAATTGCAGCCCTCGGGTCGCTGGTGCGGCAAGGGCAGCTGGCCGGGGATCGGCGTCAGGGGATGCGTGTTCTTGTCCCGGTTCGGGGTGGGGATGCAGCCGAACAGCCCGTGGGTGTAGGGGTGCCGGGGATGGTTGAAGATGTCCCGGACCGCCCCCTCCTCGGCGACCTCGCCCGAATACATCACGCAGACCCGGTCGCAGGTCTCCAGGATCAGACCCAGATTGTGGGAGATGTAGATCATCGCCGTGCCGAACCGCTCGCCCAGCTCGGCGATCAACTCGACGATGCCGGCTTCGACCGTCACGTCCAGCGCCGTGGTCGGCTCGTCCAGCAGCAGCAGCGCCGGCTTGGTCAGCAACGCCATGGCGATCACCACGCGCTGCTGTTGACCGCCGGAGATCTGGTGCGGATACGCGGTCATCAGCCGTTCGGGGTCGGGGATCCGCACCGCCTGCAGCATCTCCAGGGAGCGATCATACGCCTGTTGCTCGGTGCAGTTGGCTTCGTGGTAGAGCGGCACCTCCATCAACTGCCGGCCGATGGTCATCGACGGGTTCAGGGCCGCCATCGGCTCCTGATAGACCATGGCGATCTCCGAGCCGCGGAGCTGGCGCAGCTCCTCCGTGCTCAGGGTCGACAGATCCCTGCCCTTGAACTTGATCGTCCCACCGACGATCCGGCCGTTCGAACCCATATACTGCATTACCGCCATGGCCACGGTGGATTTGCCGCAGCCCGATTCGCCGACCAGGCCCACGGCCTCGCCCGCATGGACGGTCAGGTTGAAGTCCACCACCGCCGGGATTTCCCCCGCCCGGGTGAAGTAGGAGATGCAGAGACCTTCCACCTCCAGCACCGGCTCGCCGACCGGCTTGGGCTCGATCGAGACGGGAAGGACGGTCACATCTGCCATCGCCTCGTTCCTCAGTCCTTCAGGGAGATCTCACGCAGGCCGTCGGCCAGCAGGTTGAGCGCCAGCACCAGCGAACTGATCGCCAAGCAGGGGAACACGGTCGAGTGCGGTGCGGTCAGCACGGCTTCGCGGTTCTCCGCGATCATGTTGCCCCAGTTCGGATCGGGCGGCGGCAGGCCCAATCCGAGAAAGCCCAGCACCCCGATGGTGATCGTGGTGTAGCCGAGCCGCAGACAGGCATCGACGATCAGCGGCCCGCGGGCATTGGGCAGGATCTCCACGAACATGATGTAAAGGGAGCTTTCGCCCCGGGTCTGAGCGGCCGCGACATAGTCCCGATTGCGCAAGTCGAGCACCAGCCCGCGCACGATCCGCATGATCCCGGGCCCGGAGGCGAAGGTCACCGCCAGCACGATGGTGATGCCCGACGCCCCGAAGGTGGTGATGATGACCACATACAGGACCAGGATCGGAAAACTGAGGATGACGTCGCCGAGCCGGCTGAGGACGTCATCGACCCAGCCCCGTTTGTAGCCGGCCAGAAGGCCCATGGTGATCCCCACCATATAGGCGAAGAACGTCGCCAGAGGGGCGTAGATCAGGACCGACTGTGCCCCCCAGATCATCCGAGACAGGACATCCCGCCCCAGCCGGTCGCCGCCCAGCCAGTAGGTGCCTTCGATCGGAATCTCGGCCACACCCTGTTCGGTGAAGCTGATCAGCGCCGTGCCGGCCGGAACCGGCGTGCCCGGGGCGGCGTTGCGCATCTCCGACACCTGCTGGGTCGGCGGATACGGCGCGATCACCGGAGCCAGGACGGCGATCAGGACCCAGAAGACGAGGATGGCCGTGCCGACCATCGCCACCTTGCTTTCCCGTACCAGCAGGAACGACTTCAACACCCCGACGACCGGGTTGGGGCGTTTGGGCAGGACGATCTCGGCACCCGCCGCGTCGATGTCAGCCATCGGACCCTCCCTCAGGTGAAGCGGATGCGGGGGTTGAGATAGGTGTAGCCGACATCGGCGATGGTCTGCGTGCCGACGGCGACGAACACCGCCACCATCGCGCAGGCCTGGATCACGTAGATGTCCTGGTTGAGTGAGGCGGTGAGCAGTAGCGCGCCGAAGCCGCGATAGTTGAAGAAGTACTCAACGACGATCACGCCGGACAACAGCCAGTTGATCTGCAAGATGATCACGGTGAACGGCGCGATCAGGGCGTTCCTGAGCGCGTGCTTCATGATCACCCGATTGTAGGGAAGTCCCTTGAGAATGGCGGTCCGGATGTAGGGGGACTGCATCACCTCGGCCATGGAGGCCCGCATCATGCGGGCGATATAGCCGAAGGCGTAGAGCACCAGCACCATCACCGGCAGCACCATCTGGGCGGGGTCCCATCCGTCGCTCATCGAACTGGTGGCCGGCAGCCAGCCCAGCAGGAACACAAACAGGAATGTCAGCAGCACGGCGCTGGCAAACTCCGGGATCGACGTCGTTATGACGGAGATCAGCGTGACCGACCGGTCTTGGAGCGAGCCTTCCTTCATGCCGGCGAGAACGCCGAACAACAGTCCCAGCGGCACCATGATCAGAAACACCAGCCCCCCGAGGACAGCCGTGTTGCCCAGCCGGTCCATGACGATCTCGGAAGCCGGCACGTGGAACACGATGGACTCGCCGAAATCTCCCCGCATCATGCTGAACAGCCAGTCGAAGTACCGGACGTGTTCGTCGCGATCGTAGCCGTTGGCCGTCAACCAGTTGGTCCGCTGTTCGAGAGTGGAGTATGGTCCGAGGACTTTGACGGCGACGGCATCGCCGTTCACCTCCAGCAGCAGAAAGACCAGGACCGAGACCACCAGCATCGTCGCGATCATGGCCAACAGACGCTTGCCGAGAAAGATCAGCATCGCCCGACGCGGTCCCGTTGCATGTCAGCAGCCTCCGTTGTTCTTGTTGCTCCGGCGTCATCACCGGTTTGGCGTGCGCGAGAGCCGGAAGCCTCGCCTCAAAAACGACGATCCCCGCGCCGGTGCCGCCCGCGGGGGCACCGAAGAGCGCGGGGATCGCTTGATCGCCGCCCCTCAGACCGTCAGATAGGTCTCGTTGAAGTGCTGCTCCCGAGCGATGTGGTAGGCGAAGCCTTCCACCGCGTCGGAGCTGGCGGTGTAGATCTCCAACCAGAACGCGTTCACGATGATCGCGTCGTCCTGCATCATGATCTGCAGGTCGCGCACGATCTCCCGCCGCGCCTCGACATCCAGAGTGGCTTCGGCCTGGTCGAGCAACGCGTCGAATGCGGGATTGGCGTATCCGGTCTCGTTCCACGGCACCCCGGTGCGGTAACCCAGCGACAGCACCTGGACCCCCAGCGGGCGGCTGGTCCACTGGGTGATGGAGAACGGCCAGGTCGTCCAGCGCTCCCAATACGTGCCGCCCGGCAGGATCTGGACGTTCAGGGCGATCCCGGCCGGGGCCAGCATTTCCCGCAGCACTTGCGCGATGTCGGATTCCCATCGCGGATCGCTGACGCACTGCATGTCGATCTCGAGCCCGTCGGCATGGCCGGCTTCGGCCAGCAAGGCGCGGGCCTCGGCGTAGTCCTGCTCCAAGGGCGGCAGCGGCGTGTATTCCGGATGCATCGGCGAGACATGGTGGTCCTCGCCGACGGTGCCGTTGTTCTGGTAGGCGAGTTGCAGGACGATCGGCCGGTTGACCGCCTTCTGGATCGCCTTGCGGACGTTGATGTTATCGAACGGCGGCTCGCTGACCCGCATGCGGGCGATACCGGTGATCGCCGTCGTCTTGTCGTAGACCTTGATGTTGTCGGTGGCCTCGTACTGATCGCGCAGATTGACGTCGACGGTGTACAGCAAGTCCACCTGGCCCGAGGCCAGCGCACCGTAATGGGCTTGGGGATCGGGCCCCAGATCGATATAGCGCAGGCCGTCGAGATAGACCTCCTCGCCCCAGTACTCCGCGGCCGGCCGCTTGCTCAGCGTCGCCTCCTCGCCGACGCGGATGCTGTCGAGCATGAACGGGCCGGTACCGATCGGGTCGGTCATGAAGCTGCCGCCTTCGGCCAGCAACTGCCCCAAGCCGCGATGGGCGATCAGGGCCGGGTAGTCGCCGAAGCTTTCCGGGAAGGACAGGGTCGGGCGGGCCAGGTTGAAGCGGATGGTGTGATCGTCGATCAGCTCCACGCCGCCATCCGCGGCGATCGTGTTGCCCTCAGCGTCGGTGGTCGTCAGTGCCGCGAAACGGCTGATGTTGGACGAACCCACCCCCGGATCGAGCCAGCGGGCAAAATTCGCCGCGACGTCCTCGGAGGTGAAGTCGTCGCCGTTGGACCACCGAACGCCCTGGCGAAGGGTGAACGTCCAGACGGTCAGGTCATCGTTGGCCGTCCAGCTCTCGGCCAGCCATGGATGGCTGATATTGTCGGTGCCGACGCGCACCATCTGCTCGAGCATCTGCCGGGCGATGTTGCCCTTCTCCGACCAGTCGAAAATGGCCGGATCGCTGATTTCCATGACGCTCATGCCGATCCGCAGAACGCCGCCATACTGACCTTGCGCCTTGGCGCGCGGTACGAAATGCTCCCCCGTCACCTTGCCGGCAACGGCATAGGCGGTGCCGGCGGACAATCCCAGCAGCGTCGTGGTCCGCAGGAAATCCCGTCGGCCCATATTTCCGGCCTTGAGGTCCTTCACCAGGCCAGGAATCATGACATGAACCCGCTCAAGATCTTTGAGCTTCATGGCTGGATACTCCCTTGTCTTCCGATTTTCGTTTGAGCGTGCCGACGCCCCCATTCCCGACCGGGCAATGCTCCGAAGACCCTTATGTGACAAACCCTTGGTCCCCAACGCCCATCCCGATCCCGCAGGTGTCGGCATCCATCGCATGGGACTATTGACGCGAGGGTATGGGATGTCAAATCCGGCAGGGAAGGTTCGATCCGCCAGGGTCTCTTTGCGGTACGCATAGGCACCGGCAATCAGTCGGTTATGCGGTGCTTCGATACAAAATGTCGGGATCGGAAGAATCCGGTGTCGCGACACGGACACTAGAGCGTTTTCAGGGAATGCCGGGCCGATCTGCCGAGGTGGATGGGCCCTGATGCCGGTGGGGAAGGTCGATCGCACGCCCCTGAAAAAGATGGCGGCCGCCCGGCCCTCAGGCACCCTGTTGAAGCCGGCGTAGCGGCGGGCTCAGGCGGCCACGGGTTATTGGTCAACGTCC
>JANQKE010000031.1 GCA_028281265.1 Alphaproteobacteria bacterium
CATCCTGCGTCCTAACGGACGCAGATAAGATGCTCTAAATCTTTGAAATAGATCAACCTGCGTTCAGATGAGTCCATCTGAACGCAGGTTGATCTAGCCGCGGAGCGTCGCTCCCGGCATCGCGTCGGTCACCGTCCGCTTCGGGTCCGGCGTGCGCTCGATCACCTTACCGGCGTTCAGATCAGTCCATCTGAACGCAGGTTGATCTAGTCGATATACTCTTCGGCCGGGCCCTTGTTGGGTTTGGGCGCGACGGACGCGCTGATCAGGTAGAAGACGAAGCCGACCCCGAAGACGAACAGCAGCAGACCTTGCAGGTAGTAGACCGGGTCTTCGGCCCGGCTGGCCATGAACAACCCGAGGAACGCGAGGATCGCCATCGCGGCACCGAAAACGAACTTACCCATGGGACGGGGGCTCCCGGTCGAAAGGGGCGAAGGGGGCAGGCAGCGAACGACCCGGCCTGGCCGGCCGGAACGGTCCGCTCGACCGCGGCGTCGGATACCTGGAACGGAGGCTCACCGTTCCTCCCAGCTCACCAGATCCTTGTAGGCGGCCCAGGAGGCGTGGCCGATCAGCGGCAGGGTGACGATCAGACCGATGAACCCGGTCGCGATCCCGGCGGCGATGAACAGCACGATCAGCCAGGCCCACAGCGCCATCGTGCCCGGATTGCGCCACACCGCCAGCCAGCTCGTGGTCACGGCGGTGAAGATGTTGCTCTCCGGCCGGTCGAGCAGCAGCGGGATCGAGATCGCGCTGACGGCGAAGACCACCGCGGCGATCGCCAGCCCGAGCAGGTTCCCGGTCAGCAGGAACGGGATCGCATCGACGCTCAGGAAGGTGTTGACGAAGGCCTGCACGGTCGGGGCGGGCGGGTTGTACGGGAAGAACATGAAGAACAGCAGGACGGCGATCCGCACCCAGGCGAACATCAGGATCAGCAGCAGGCTGCCCATCATGCCGATCTGGGTCGGGTTCTCCCGAAACGCGGTCAGGGCCGTCCCCAGGCTGAACGGCTGCCCGGCCGCCAGCCGTCGGGAGGTGTCGTACAGTCCGACCGCCAGCAGCGGGCCGACCAGCAGGAAGCCGGCCATCAGCGGAAACGTGTAGAGGTAGATCTCCTCGACCAGGACGACATAGGTCAGGACCGCGCCGATGACGGCGAACACCAGGCCGTATACCAGGCCGACGCCGAACGACCGGCTCAGGTCCGACCAGCCCCTGGCCAGCCAGTTCCAGGGGCGGTCCATGTACACGGTGTTGATCCGGGGAGTCGCGGACGGACCCGCACCATGGGCGATCTCGGACATCGATGACCTCTGCTGCTGCCACCTGGCGGTGAATCGGGGTGCCGATCCCGGGGCGGGATCAACCGGGCCAGAGACGGCTTGCCCCTTTGGTCGCAGGTCGGCGTCTCCGGTCAAGGCTCACCTTGACGTTGGCCGCAACCTACCAACGGTGCGGATTCCCGCGTTTGATGTGCGTCAATGCCCATGGGTGGAGTGAGGGATAGCCGTCGGTCATCGACGGGCTCCCCCCGCTGGTGTCGGATTCCGGTCCTGGTCGCGATCGATCGCGCCCGGGCCGGCCGTCCGGCCGTCTCGGCAGTCGGGGACCGGTCTTCTTCGCCAAAGGGCGTTGCCGGCATGTTCTGGTCCGCGCCCACTCCGAACGGAAAAGGGGAGTGCCATGACCGCATCGCCAGTCGCGGTCGCGGGCGCCGGGGTGGACAGTCCAGCCCAGGCTCGGGTCGCCTACAACGAAGAGGTGGTCCGGCTGTTCACGATCGCAACCGTGTTCTGGGGCGTGATCGCGTTTGCCGCCGGTACCTTCATCGCCTTCCAACTGGCCTATCCGGTGCTCAATCTGGGCCTGGAATGGACCACCTTCGGCCGGCTGCGCCCGGTGCACACCTCGGCGGCGATCTTCGCCTTCGGCGGGTCGGCGCTGTTCGCGACCTCGCTCTACGTGGTGCAGCGCACCTGCAAGGCGACGCTGTTCGGCGGCCGCTATCTGGCGCTGTTCGTCTTCTGGGGCTACCAGCTCTTCATCGTGCTGGCGGCCAGCGGCTACGTCCTGGGGATCACCCAGGGCCGCGAATACGCCGAGCCGGAATGGTACGTCGATCTGTGGCTGACGGTCGTGTGGGTCGCCTATCTGGTGGTGTTCGCCGGCACCATCATGAGGCGCAAGGAGCCGCACATCTACGTCGCCAACTGGTTCTACCTGGCGTTCATCCTGACGATCGCGGTCCTGCACCTGGGCAACAACCTGGCGGTGCCCGTCAGCTTCTTCGGGGCGAAGAGCTATTCGCTGTTCTCCGGCGTCCAGGACGCGCTGACCCAATGGTGGTACGGCCACAACGCGGTCGGCTTCTTCCTGACGGCCGGCTTCCTGGGCATCATGTACTACTTCGTGCCCAAGCGGGCGGAGCGGCCGGTCTATTCCTACCGGCTGTCGATCGTCCACTTCTGGTCGCTGATCTTCCTGTATATCTGGGCCGGCCCGCACCACCTGCACTACACCGCCCTGCCGGACTGGTCGCAGACCCTGGGGATGACCTTCTCCCTGATGCTGTGGATGCCGTCCTGGGGCGGGATGATCAACGGCATCATGACCCTGTCGGGGGCGTGGGACAAACTGCGGACCGACCCGGTCTTGCGGTTCCTGGTGACCTCGGTCGGCTTCTACGGGATGAGCACCTTCGAGGGCCCGCTGATGTCGATCCGGCAGGTCAACGCGCTCAGCCACTACACCGACTGGACCGTCGGCCACGTCCATTCCGGGGCGCTGGGCTGGGTGGCGTTCGTGTCGTTCGGCGCGATCTACTATCTGGTGCCGAAGCTGTGGAAGCGGCGCGAGCTCTATTCGATGAAGCTGGTCGGCTACCATTTCTGGATCGCGACCATCGGCATCGTGCTCTACATCACCGCGATGTGGGTCAGCGGCATCATGCAGGGCCTGATGTGGCGGTCCTACGATGAGCTGGGCTTCCTGCAGTTCTCCTTCATCGAGACGGTGGAGGCGATGCATCCCTTCTACGTCATCCGGGCGCTGGGCGGTGTGCTGTTCCTGATCGGCGCGCTGATCATGGCCTACAACCTCATCCGCACCATCCGTGGCGATGTGCGCCGGGAGGCCGGTCACCCGGCCCTGGCGCCGGCCGGCGGCGTGCGGGCTCAGCCGGCGGAGTAAGCGATCATGGCACTGAACCTGCACGGCAAGGCCGAAAAGCACGTCACCCTGCTGGGGGCGCTGATCCTGGTCACGATATCGATCGGCGGGATCGTCGAGATCGTGCCCCTGCACACCATCGAGAGCACGATCGAGCCGGTCGACGGGGTCCGCCCCTACACCCCGCTCGAGCTCGCCGGCCGCAACATCTACATCCGGGAGGGCTGCTACAACTGCCACTCCCAGATGATCCGGCCGTTCCGGGACGAGGTCGAGCGCTACGGCCATTACAGCCTCGCCGCCGAGAGCATGTACGACCACCCGTTCCAGTGGGGCTCG
Source organism: Alphaproteobacteria bacterium (assembly GCA_028281265.1). Taxonomy (GTDB): domain Bacteria; phylum Pseudomonadota; class Alphaproteobacteria; order DSM-16000; family Inquilinaceae; genus JANQKE01. The sequence goes on from JANQKE010000031.1 coordinate 3,517, forward strand.
AAACGCACCGGCCCGGATCTGGCCCGGGTCGGCGGCAAGTACTCCAACGAGTGGCACGTCGCCCACATGGTCGATCCGCGCTCGGTGGTGCCGGAATCGATCATGCCGGCCTATCCGTTCATGCTGGATCGTCAGATCGAGACCGAGGGGTTCGGCGATCACTTGCGCGCGCTCAGCATCGTCGGCGTGCCCTATACCGACGAGATGATCGACGCCGCGGAGGCCGATATGGCGGCCCAGGCCGATCCCAACGCCGATACCCGCGACCTGCTGGCCCGCTATCCGCGGGCGGCGGTCGGGGATCTCGACGGCAATCCCGATGAGCTGACGGAGATGGACGCGATGATCGCGTATCTCCAGATCCTCGGTCGCATGGTCGATTTCGCCGACTATACGACCGAAGAGCTCTTGCAATAGGCCGGGGTGACGATGGAAGCGATCGCCGAATTCTTCAGGTCGTTCTGGGTCGTGTGGCTGATGGCGATCTTCGTCGGGATCGTCGCCTGGGTGGTGTGGCCGGGCCGCAAGGACCGCCTGGAACGCCATGGTCGGATCCCGCTCGAAGACGACGAGCCGGACGATGCCGGCGACGACCCCCGCAACCGGTCTTCAAAAGGGGCATGAGCGATGCCGACCAAGGTCGAAAAAGACGCGCTGACCGGTCGCGAGACCACCGGTCACGAATGGGACGGGATCAAGGAGCTCAACAACCCGCTGCCGAAATGGTGGGTCTATGTGTTCTATGCGACGATCGCGTTCTCGCTGGTCTACTTCGTGCTGTACCCGTCGATCCCGTGGATCAACGGCTATTTCCCGGGGATCCTGGGCGACAACCAGCGCCTGACCCTCGAACGCCAGATGCAGGAAGGCTTCGAGGCCCAGGCCGGCCTGCGCACCGCGATCAACCAGGCCACCTTGGAGGAGATCGTCGCCGACCCGCAATTGCTGGCCTTCGCCGTGGCGGGGGGCCGGGCCGCGTTCGCCGACAATTGCGTGCCGTGCCACGGGCTCGGCGGCGCCGGGCAGGCCGGCGGCTATCCGGTGCTGGCGGACGATGCCTGGATCTGGGGCGGCACGCTGGCGGCGATCAGCGAGACCCTGCATGTCGGCATCCGCTGGGAGGAGGAACCGCTGACCCGCTGGGCGGAGATGCCGGCCTATGGGGAACTCGGCATCCTGACCCCCGAGCAGATCTCCGACGTCGCCCATTACGTGCTGACCTTGTCGGGAGCGGACGGCGCCGATGCCCAAGCCGCCGCCCGCGGGGCCGAGACGTATGAATGGGAGTGCGCGGCCTGCCACGGTGCGGCGGGCGAAGGCATCCAGGATCTCGGCGCCCCGGCGCTGTCCGATGCGATCTGGCTCTATGGCGGCGGCCACGCGGCGATCGCCGCACAGATCGCCAACCCGCAGCACGGGGTGATGCCCGCCTGGGGCGGCCGCCTGGATGACGATACGATCAAGATGCTGACCGTCTATGTCCACGCCCTGGGCGGCGGACAGTAGAGCGGGATGGCGTCACGTGCGATCGCTGTCGCGATCGCACGTGTTCCGTCAGGCGCCGGGGGGAAGCCAGGGCCGAAGCGGCCTGGAGTCGAACGGCGGGAGCACAACGGTCTCCGGGCGCCGGGCCGTACCGGCCGGTTTCCAAACACCCTCGGTCCAAGTCAGGGCTTCGATCGCTTCGCGGTCGACGTCGACGATCCACGCAGAGGCGACGCCGAACTGTCCGTACACGGGCAGCTTGACCGCGCGGTCATAGCTTTCCGTCGAGGGGGACGTCAGTTCGCAGACCCAGTCCGGAGGCACCGTGAACCGGTGATCGTCGGGAAGGGTCGGCATGCGGGCGCGCCGCCAGCCGGCGACGTCCGGCACTAGAGCATCCTGCGTCCGAACGGACGCAGGATGCTCTAACTCTTTAAACTAGATCATCTTATCTGCGTTCGGATGAGTCCATCTGAACGCAGGATGAT
>JANQKE010000133.1 GCA_028281265.1 Alphaproteobacteria bacterium
CATGCCTCGAGCATCCCGAAAACCACCATCGCGTCAATCAACACGACAAACTGGGACCACACCGTCACAAACACACCACGCTGTGATCAATCCGGGCTAACGCCGGACCGGGCTCTCGTGAACCGAACCCCGCAAAGCGGGTTTCGGCCATTCGGCTTCGATCCCTCGCGCGGGATTCGCCAGCGCGCTAGCGCGCTGAACTCTACTTTATTGCAAGGGGTTAGGGAGGACGCCGCCCTCCCTCCCTTGGCACGTGTTCTGCCGGTCTGGCAGGGCCGCGCCCCGCGCATGGCCCCAAAAGGCCATGCCCGGATGCGGCAGCCCGGCCAGCCTCGAACCCGTACCGACCCACACCCACCCGCTCTCGGCGAGGGCCAGGGGTTGCAGACGCAACCCCAAACCCAAAGGAGACCGGGACCATGACCACGCTCTACGCTCAGCCCTATGACAGCACCGCCAAGGGCTTCTCTTTCGACACGACCGAAGCCTTCGAAGCCACCACAGCGCAGGCTGTGAACACTTACGGCCAGCGAGTCGAGGAGTTCGAGATCCAGTTCATCGACGGCGAGGCTATCGATTGCGCCCTGTTCGGCGCGTGGCGGCCCGGTCAGGGCGACATCGGGGCCTTCCTCGACGCCGTGGACGACTGGGACGATGATCGCAAGCTGTGCTTCATCATCGCGGTTGATGAGATCGGCTACGCCGCCGCGGCGATCGCCGAGGACCCAGATGCGGCTGGGATCGACATCTACCCCGTCGAGAGCATGTGCAAGCTGGCGATGCAGTTCGTCGACGAGGGCCTGTTCGGCCCTATCCCGGAGCCCCTGCAATTCTACCTCGACTACGAGGCCATCGCCCACGACCTGGCCGTGGATTACGCTGAGACGGATATCGCGGGCGTGCGGTGCGTCTACCGGAGCGCCTGACCATGGGCGGGTTCGGATCACCGCAAGACGCTCAGCTTGGCCTCGGCGATCTCCTCGCCGAGGCCGCTCACCGCCCCGGCTCCGGTCCGTCGCGGGTCCGGGTGCGGCGTCTTGGGCGTTCGGCTGTCGCCCTGCGTTTGGCCTTGAAGGCTTCGCGGCGGGCGGCGCGCTCCGCATCCTGCGGTGCAGGTGGGGGCGTGAGGGTACGGATATCCTGGGTGAGTTCCTGGATGATGCTGGCGGGCTTGCTCCGCCTTCCGCCCGATTGCGGCGCGGGTGTGAGCCTGTTCGGCCGCCGCCGCCGCGCGCTCGCGCCGGTCCCGCTCCTGCGCGCGGGCAACGGACAGGGCGTTTTCGGCCTCAAGGCGCTTGCGCCTGCCGGTGAGACGATCGAGGACGCCCAGCAAGCCTGTGCGCAGCTTGGCCGCGCGCTCATCAGCCTCCCGGCGTTCGCGTTCGGCCTGGGCGGCAGCGAGCCGCCTGGCCTGGTCCTTCTGATGCGCCCGGGCCTTCGCCTTCTCCGCTTCGAGGCGTTTGAGCGTCTCCCGCGCCCTCCGCGCCTGTTCGGCTTTCAGCGCTTCCAGCCGGTCCGTCACGGCCTTTGCGGCCTGCGCGTGGGCTTCGGCCACGCCGGGCAGAGCGTCCGGTTCGCCCAGCCGTTCCCGCAGCGCCCTGGTCCGCACGTCCGCCCAGCGCGCAAGGGCGTAAACCTCGCCCCGGTGATCCACGGCCACGAAGCCGCGCCGGTCGCCCCGGGCCAGCACATAGCCGTGTTCGGCCAGGGCATGGCCCAGCGCCGCCTTCGAATCCGACACCGCCCAGCAATCCCGGAAGATGTCTTTCAGCGCCTTCGGGTCCTGCTTGGCCCGTTTGGCCTGCTGCCATTCGGCGAGGGTGAAGTTGCGCGGATCACGCGCGCCCTTGCGGGCCAGGCCCGGCGGCATGATCCAGCCGTGATCATGATAGAGATCGCGCGCCACGTCCTGGAGCCTGCGCTTGTGATAAGGCAGGGCGCGTGCCCGCATGGCGTCGGCATCGATCCGGCACCACACCGCATGGGCGTGGCGTCGCACCGCGCCATCCGCCCCGCGCTTGTCATGGAAGACCAGGGCGCGCGGCTGACCCGTAAGACCCAGACGCGCTTCGGCCCGGTCCGCCGCATCCTCGAACGCCGCCGCGCCCACCTTCGCCCCCGGCGGCGGGTTGAGGCTCAGCGAAAACAGATGCTGCTTGCAGCGCGTGCCCCGGCTCACCGCTTCGGACTCGCGGAACGCGCCTTCGAGCGTCTCCGAGGCGAAGCCGCGCAGATCATGCACGACGACCTGCTCGTTCTCGTCCTTCATCAGATGCGCCGCCAGGTCCTTCGCCCCGCCGCGCGCATGGCCGACCAGGATCATGAGCGCCCCCTAATCGGGGCGCAGGCCGAGCGCCGTGATCAACGCCCGGCGCATGGCCGCGATATCGGCGCAGGCCCCGCGCAGGGCCGCCTGCGTCTCCGGCTTCACCGTGACCGAAGGGCCATCCAGTTGCCGGGAGAGCCGGTTCAGTCCCGCATGCAGGCCGGAGCGCCCCAGCGCCGCCAGCACCCGCCCCAGCGCCTCGTGGTCCCTGACCGGCGCATGCCTGCGCCCGCGGCGGGGTTTCACATCCTCGCCGAACAGCCGCAGCCGGACATAGGCCCCCAGCGCCATGGTGCCCGCATCCCGCTCCAGCCGCGCCCGCTCTTCCGTGCTCAGGCGCACCGACAGCGGGGCCGGGCGCTTGCGCTTCCTGCGCACCGCCTGCCCGGCGGCGTCCCCGAAGACCCGGCCCGGCCCGGCCCCCGTACCCCCGCTCATAGCCCGGGGCCCTCAATATCGAGGTCAAGGTGCTTGAGTTGGATCTCCCAATCCGCCAGAACCTGGAACAGCGCGTTCAACTGAATGCCTTCCGGCAGCACCATTTTTTCCTTTAAAGATCAATGATTTAGGGCAGTACTGAGACGAGCCGTTCTTGGCGAACATTGGTGAACGTTGGCGGAACTCGGTGAAAAACACGGGGAAAACGAGGGGGAGATGTTCCCTCACCGTTCTCACGATCCCCGTTCGCCAACGCGATCAGGTTATCCAGTTCCTGCCTTGCGGCCTGAAGGTCGCGTAGGAGCTGCGGCTCGATCACCGCTGACAGTGCGGCCATTTGCTCCGGATCGTCGAGATCGATCGTCTCCGCCGGCAGCGCCTTCTCCGTGACGGCTTCGCCCGTGGCCGGATCGATCGGCCGCCACCGACGCTGCCGACGCGCAGCGACCGGCCGACCGGGCCGGAACCTCATCAGGATCTCGCACGGCCGGGCTTCCGCCGTCAGGATCCGCCCGGGCGTCACCAGACCGTTTCAAGCAGCCTGCCGGCAGCAACGGTCCGGCAGCTCGGCCGGGCCGGCCGGCCCGGCCGACGGGCTCGGGCCGGGGCCGTCGGGGTGTGGAACGGGGCGGACACCACCGGCAGGAGGCGCCGTCCCCGTCCCGCGCGCCCATCGCCGCCGGCGTTGCGGCCGGGCCGTCGCCCGATGGCAGGGTCCGCCCGTGTCGGAAAACCCCTTGCCTCGGTGACCGAATTGCCCCATATCGCCGCTCTCCCGAACGGGCCTGTTTGGGTAGTCCGACGAAGGCCGGCACGGCGGCGCACGCCTCCCCCGCTGATCGCACCCGCCGGACTACCCAAGCAGGATGCGGATCCGGGTCTCAGTCTGCTGATATGGAGGATGCCATGGCTGACCAGGCCGGGGTCTTCCAGTTGGGGATGGACTTGGACCGTCAGGCCGCCGGTCGCGCCCGCGATCGCGCGGTGGTCTGTGATGCTCCCGCGCTGGAACCCGACGTCGCCTCGCACACCGCGAGCGACGACAGTCTCGATCATTTCATCACCCGCAACGGCCGTGTCTACGCGGGCACGCACCTGATCATCGATCTGTGGGGCGCGCGTCGGCTCGACGAGCTCGGCCATGTCGAGGCCACCTTGCGTCGGTGCGTGGAGGCGGCCCGGGCGACGCTGCTGCACATCCACCTGCACCACTTCACCCCCAATGGCGGGATCTCCGGTGTGGCGGTGCTGGCGGAAAGCCATATCTCCATCCATTCCTGGCCGGAGCGCGACTACGCGGCCCTCGACGTGTTCATGTGCGGCGATAGCGAGCCGCACCGGGCCATCGAGATCCTGAGGGAGGCGTTCGACGCCGCCCGGGTCGACGTGCACGAGCATTGCCGCGGCGAGGTCGGCCGGGTGATGCTGGCCGCCGCCGAATAGTCGGCGCCGTCGCCAGCGGCCCTGTCGGTGGCATGGGAGGGCGCCGGTGGCCGTTTGTGGGGGGAAGAGACGCATGACCGACCACCCGACCGGGGCCGGCGCCCTGCACGTCGCCGACCCCTGGACCCGGCCCGGCTGGTACACCGAAACCCTGCATGGCGGCGCGGCCCAGGGCTTCCCGGTGTCCGAGGTCCGGTTCCGTGACCACACCGATCTGCAGGATCTGGTGATCTTCGAGACGCCGGTGTTCGGCAAGGTGATGGCGCTCGACGGCGTCATCCAGACCACCACCGCCGACGAGCATGTCTATCACGAGATGATGGCCCATGTGCCGCTGCTGGCCCATGGCGCGGCCGCGGACGTGCTGATCGTCGGCGGCGGCGATGGCGGCATGCTGCGCCGGGTGCTGATGCATCCGGGCGTGAAGCGCTGCACCATGGTGGAGATCGACCGCGCCGTCGTCGATCTGAGCCTCGCGCAGTTGCCGGAGATCTCCGCCGGCGCGTTCGAGGACCCGCGCACCGATCTGGTGATCGCCGATGGCTGCCGCTATGTGGCGGAGACCGACCGGCGGTTCGACGTCATCATCATCGATTCGACCGACCCGATCGGCCCCGGGGCGGTGCTGTTCACCGAGACGTTCTACGCCGACTGCAAGCGCTGCCTGAAGCCTGGCGGGGTGTTCGTCAACCAGGCCTCCGTCCCGTTTCTCCAGGGCGAGGAGCTGGCGATGATCGTGCGCAACCTGCGGCCGAGCTTCGCGGATGTCACGGCCTATGTCGGCGCGGTGCCGACCTATTACGGCGGGCTGATGACGTTCGGCTGGGCGTCGGACGACCCGAGCTTGCGGACGGTACCGGCGGAGACGATCGCCGCACGCTACCGGGCCGCCGGGCTCGCGACCGACTACTACACCCCGGCCCTGCACGCGGCCGCCTTCGCCCTGCCGGCCTTCATCGACCGGATCGTGCACGCGGGCTAGAGCAAGAGGAGTGTCAGAGCGGGATGGCGCGCAGATCTCCCACCCCAGGGGTGCGCTTGACAGCGGCAGGGGGCTCGCCCTATCACCCGCCATCCGCGCGCCCGGCCGTCCGCCGGGCGCCGTCGTTTTGAGCGACCCCATGAGCGTGATCGCCCGGGTGTCGCGGCGCGACGACCGGGCCGGCCCCGCCCGATCCGGCCGCCGCAAGAGTGCCGCCCCCGAGCCGCTGTGTGAAAGAGGACGAGACCGATGGCCCGACGGTGTGCTGTGACCGGCAAGGGTGTGCTGACCGGCCATAACGTCAGCCACTCCCAGATCAAGACCAAGCGCCGGTTCCTGCCGAACCTGCAGAACGCGAGCTTCCTGTCCGACGCGCTGGGGGAGACGATCAAGATGCGCGTTTCCATGGCCGGCCTGCGGACGATCGAAAAGCGCGGCGGTCTCGATGCGTTCCTGATGTCCCAAGCGCCGACCAAGCTGGCCCCGGAACTGCGCGCCTTGCGCAAGCGGGTCGAGGCCGCCAAGGCCGCCGCCGAAACGGCCTGACCGCAAGGCAGCCCCGCTTGACCGCGGGGGGCCGTCGACCCCAGGCTGAGGCGGACGGCGTTTCCGAACCCCCGGGGACGCCGTTTTTGCCGGTACCCCCGCCGGATACCGTGACCGTGCCCAGGGGCCGGGGCGGAAGAGGAATGTGATGCTCGACTTGTCGCCCGCGGGCGTGATCGCGGCCTTGCAGGCCTGGCCGCCGGAAGCGGTCTGGCTGCTGCTGTTGGGGGTGTGCTTCTCGGCGGCGCTGATCCTGGTGCGTCTGTTCGGGGAGGCCGGAGCGTATCTCTACATCGCCGTTGCGATCCTCGGCGCCAACATCCAGGTGATGAAGCCGGTCGACTTCGCCGTGTTCGCCGATCCGGTGGCGCTGGGAACGGTGCTGTTCGCGTCCACCTATCTCGCCACCGACATCCTGCGGGAGCATTATGGCGCCGCCGCCGCCCGGCGCGGCGTGCATCTGGGCTTTGCCGCGTATCTGTTGTGGGTGATCCTGATGGTGATCACCTTGGGCTTCCGCCCGCTCGACCCGGCCGCGGCCGGCGAGGGGCTGGCCTGGGCGCTGCCTAACCATGACGCCATCGCCACCCTGTTCACCCCGGCCCCGGCCTTCTTCGCCGCCGGGATGATCGCCTATCTGGTCAGCCAGTACCACGACATCTGGCTCTACGGCATCCTGCGCCGGATGACCGGCGGGCGGTTTCTGTGGCTGCGCAACAACGCGTCGACCTGGCTGTCCGCACTGATCGACAACATCCTGTTCTCGGTCCTGGCCTGGGTCGTCTTCGCCTCCACCCCGATGGCGTGGGAGCCGCTGGTGTTCACCTACATCCTGGGCACCTACTGGCTGCGGCTGGCGGTGGCGGTGCTGGATACCCCGTTCGTCTACCTGGCGCGCTATACCGTCAAGCCCAACCTGGGAGCCCCGGCGGCCGCCCATGCGTAACCCGCCCGCGGCGGCCGGCCCGGCCCCCGACCTGGCGGCGCGCGCGCCGGAGACGCTGCCCCATCCCGGCTTCGGCTTCGACGTGCTGCACCGGGCCGCGGACAGCGCCGCCCGGGTCGGCCGGCTGACCACGCCGCATGGGGCGTTGGACACGCCCAACTTCATCTTCTGCGGCACCAAGGCCGCGTTGAAGGCGGTGACGGTCGACCAGGCGCGGGAGGCCGATGCCGACATCATCCTGGCCAACACCTATCACCTGATGATCCAGCCCGGTGCCGACACGGTGGCGGCGCTGGGCGGTCTGCACGCGCTGACCCGCTGGGACGGCCCGATGCTGACGGATTCGGGCGGGTTCCAGATCTTCTCCATGGGCCATGGCGGCGTCGCCCAGGAGGTCAAGGGCTCTGGCGGGCGGAAGCGGGAGACGTCGCTCTTGCGCATCACCGAGGAGGGGGCGGCCTTCCGCTCCTATCTCGACGGCCGGACCCTGTTCCTGTCGCCCGAAGGCGCGATGGACGTCCAACGCAAGCTCGGCGCCGACCTGGTGGTGCAGTTCGACGAGTGCACCCCCTTCCATGTCGACCGCGGCTACACCGAGCGGGCGTTGCGGATGAGCCAGCGCTGGGCCGACCGCTCGCTGGCCCGGTTCGCCCGGGACGAGGCGACCAGCGCCAACGGCCTGCCCCAGGCGTTCTACGGCATCATCTCCGGCGGGGTGTACCGCGACCTGCGGGAGGATAGCTGCGCGTTCGCCGCCGGCCGGCCCTATTTCGGCACGGCCGTGGGCGACTGCCTCGGCGGCGACAAGGAGCAGATGTACGAGGTCGTGTCCTACTGCACGCCGCATCTGCCGGCCGGCCGGCCGGTCCATCTGCTCGGCATCGGCAATTTCCGGGACATCCTGATCGGCGTGACCCTGGGTATGGACACCTTCGACTGCGTCCACCCCACACGGGTCGCCCGGCACGGCTGGGCGCTCAAGAAGGGGGCGAAGGGGGAGCGGGTCAATCTGCGCAACGCCCGGTTCCGGGAGGAGCGCGGGCCGATCGACGCGACCTGCCCGTGTCCCACCTGCCGGGAATACCCGGCCGGCTATCTCCATCACGCCATCAAGGCCGGGGAGATGGTGGGGATGACGCTGATCTCGATCCACAACATGGCCACGATGACCCGCCTGATGCGCGACATCCGCCAAGGCATCGCCACCGCTACCCTGCCCCAAGTCAGCAAGGACTGGCTGGGGGAGTAGGATGCTCTCACTCTTTGAAGTCGATCAGCTTACCTGCGCTCGGACGAGTCCATCTGAACGCCGGTTGAGCTATCGTTCGGTTCGCAGGAACGCCTGGCCTATCTCAAGGGCCATGCCGCGTGTCCCGTTCGTGCGGGCGATCTCGTATTCCCGCTCCACGAAGTCGAGCACGCTTTCCAATCGCTGCGCTGCCTGAGGTTTGCTGCACCGCATCCAGATCCGGTGAAGCCTCAGAAAGCGCCGTCGCTTCCGCCGTCCAACCTTGGGGTCGATCCTCTTCTTGAAATCTTCGTCAAAGGTCACCAAGACGGCACCCACCTCCATGGCAATCGTGGCGACAACCTCGTCGACCGCTCCTCTTGGCGTGTAGTCCAGAATCGACTTCACGCGGTGGCCGTGAGACTGGAGCATCACCGCCACGGATCGCGGCGGGTTCTCATCAAGAATGAAGTGCATCGCACCTTTCGAATAGGGCGAATCAGTCTCTTCGCGCGAGTCCTTTCTTATAGTTTCGTGCTGCCCTGATATCTTGAATCGTCAATGATGGGTATTCAGCCAAGATCTCGTCGTCGGAATATCCGGCATCGTCGAATTCCTGCACGGTCGAAACCGGAATGCGTGTCCCTGCGAATATTGCGGCGTTATGCAGAAGATGGCGATGCCGCTCGATCCGACCAAACTCGTCGGCCTTACGCTGCCGCAGCATGTCCACGTCCTCTCCGACCTGGCGGATAACGTCGATCACCGGAAGCATCGCGTACTGTTCGTCGAACAAGCCTTCGACAGTCTCGGTCCCGGGATGCTGGAAATGCACTTGGCGATTGACGACATGCAGTCTCACATCCGCCCAGTTCTCATATCCCCGCTTGGACAGCTCCTCGGCGACCCGGATCAATTGACGGAGTGGAATGCGATACTGCTTCATCAAGACCGCGATAGCCTTCAGGCCGACAACGTCTCTGAAGGAGTAGATGCGGGAATACGGTTGCCGGCGATCTTCGGCGCCATAGGAGGGAGTAAAGAAGCCCCTCCGGTCCCACACCTCCAGTTGCCGGCGAGACAGGCCCGTCAAGCGCTCCACATGCGCCACACCGAAGGCATGCACGACTGCGCCGGCGGGCCGGCTGTCCTCCCCATCGCCTCGGTCCGGGGTCCTATGAGCGCGAGTGCTCGCCGTCGTCTCCATCTTAAGGCACAACCATTCACAGTGTGTTCGAGTGAGAGTTTGGGCTCGTGACGTGGTTTCCGCAAGGACGTCAGGCGGGGCCGTGTGACGCCGACTGCGGCCCGATGCGCTTCGTAACCTTCGTGTCCCCTTGGTGTCTTGGTGGTGAACCCCGGTCACCGATCCCGTGCCCAGCCGCACCGCTACCGCTCCACGGCGTCCACGAGGTCCGGGGCCAGGAGGCTGAGCCAGTCGCGCAGGAACCGTTCGCGCTTGTGGCGGTCGAGATAGACCAGGAGCGACGGGCTCAGCCGGATCTGCCGCAACGGCCCGGTCTGGCCGTCCTGGCCCAACGGGCCGCTGACGGCCGGATGCACCGCCAGCATGTTGGACCGCTCGGCCAGGACCAGTTGCCCGGCCTCGGAGATCAGGAAATCGACGAACAGATGGGCCGCCTCCCGGTTGACGGCATGGGCGGAGACCACGGCCGTCCGCGACAGGGCCAAGGTGAAGTCGCGCGGCATCACCACCGCGATATCGGCCCCTTGCGCCACCGCATCAGCGGCGTAGGAGCCGAGCAGGTTGTAGCCCATCAGATAGCGGCCCCGGGCGATGTCGTGCAGCATCTGGTTGGTGCAGCAGCGCAGCTCCGCCTCCACCGCCGCCAGGCTTGCGGTCAGGGTGGCGATGCTGCCGGACTGCAGCGCGTCCTGGGTCGCCAGCAGGTAGCCGACCCCGCTGTCCAGGATGTCGTAGGTGGTGACCCGGCCGCGATAGCGCTCGGGATGGGCGCGCAAGGTGTGGATCAGGTCGAACCGGGTGCGCGGCACGTCCTCGGGCGGCACCAGGGTGGGGTTGTAGACGATCACCGCCGGCTCGTAGGTGAAGGCGAAGATCTGGTTGCGCCAGCGGGCCCAGCCCGGCAGTTGCGCGCTGGCCGGGGTGGCGTGGGTGGCGGCGAGCCCGTCATTGACGAGCTTGACCTGCAGATCCATGGCGGAGCTGAGCAGCACGTCCGCCGTCGGCCGGCCCGCCTCCACCGCCGCGATCGTCATCTCGAACAGCTCGTTGGTGTTCATGTCGAGATAGTCGACCGCGATGTCCGGATGCAGGGCCTGGAACGCCCGGATCACCGGGCGCATCTGAGCGAGATCGGTGGCGCTGTGGATCAGGAGCTCCCGCTCGCCGCCGGCAGGGGCCGGGAACAGCTCCCGGAACGCAAACGCCGGCGCCGGCCAGACCAGACCGGCCAGCAGCGGCAGCAGGATCAGGCGCGCGGTGCGTGCCGGGCGGGGGCGTCTCGGCACGAGGCGGGTCCGGCGCGGCGGCTCGGGCGCCGCCGCCGGCCGTGCCGCCATGCGCGGCAGGGACAGCCGGGCGGCGAGGCCGCCGAGGGCGGACTCGCCCAGGCTCAAGGCCCCGCCATGGGCCTGGGCCACCCGCCGGGCGATGGCGAGCCCCAGACCGGAGCCGGAATTGCCGGCCGGCCGGTTGAACCGCTCGGTCACCGCCTGCCGCCGGTCCGGCGGGATGCCGGGACCGTCATCGGCGACTTCGATCACCCGACGGGCCGGGTCGACCGGATCTGCGGCGAGGGTGACGGCGATCTGCCCGGCCGGCCGGCCATGCCGCAGGGCGTTGTCGACCAGGTTGCGCACCGCCTCCCGCAGCAGGACCGGGTCGCCGGGCACGGTGGCGGTCTCGACCGTCGCCTCGAACCCCAGCTCGGCGCCGTGCCGCAGGGCCAGCGGGGCGAGGTCGCGCAGGATCTCCGGCAGCAGCCGGTCGAGATCGACCGGCTCCAGCGTCACCAGCTCCGACCGGTGGGCGACGAAGGCATGAGCCAGGAGCTGGTTCACCCGGCCGCTGGCCTGATCCACGGTTTCGGCCAGCCGGGCATAGGTGGCGTCGGCCTCGGGGGCGGGGCTGCCCTGGCCGCGGGCCAGCTCGATCTCCGCCTTCAGGCTCGCCAGCGGCGTGCGCATCTGATGGGCGGCATCGGCGATGAAGTCGCGCATGCCGTCGAGCTGCTGGCCCAGCCGGGCGGTGAAGCGGTTGAACGCCTCGACCAGTTGGACGACCTCCGCCGGGATGGTCCCCTCCAGCGGGCGCAGGTCGGTCGCGTCCCGGGCCAGGAGATCGGCCTCCAGCTTGCGCAAGGGTCTGAGGGCGGTGGTGATGCCGAGCCAGGCCAGCGCGATGGCGGCGGCCATCAGCACCAGGATCGGGGCGACCGCCCCCAGGGCCATCTGCTGGGCCAGCGCGTCCCGGGCCAGGCGGGTCTGGCCCACCTGGATCACGGCCCAGCCCTGCAGGGCCGGGTCGGCCAACAACCGGCCTATGGTGACGAAGCGCACCGTCTCCCCGCCATAGGACCGGTTGGCGAACACGGCCGCGCCCGGATCCTCGCCCAGGGCGACGGCCGGCAGATCGGGATAGCCGGTCACCAGCACGCCGCCGGGGTCCAGCACCCGGTAGAACACCCGGTCGTCCGGGGCGAGGGCCAGCATGTCGAAGGCGGCGACCGGCAAGTCGACCAGGATCTCCCCCTCCCCCACCGAGAGCGTCTCGGCGATCGCCAGCGCCGCCCCGGCCAGCACCTGGTCGTAGGCCGCATCGGCCGCCCGCTGGCCATAGGCGAGCGCGGCGGCGAACAGCAGCGCCGTGCCGGCCACCGCCAGGCCGATCAGCCGCCAGGCCAGCGACCGGCGCAAGGATCGGCCGGTCACGATCACGCCCGCACCTCGCTTTCCGCCTGCATCAGATAGCCCAGACCGCGCAAGGTGCGGATCTCGACCCCTGCCTCGGCCTCGCCCAGGCGCCGCCGCAGACGGCCGACATAGACCTCGACCGCGTTGAGCCCGGTCGCCTCGTCGAAGCTGAACAGCTGGTCGGCGATCTCCTCCTTGGCCAGGACCCGGCCCTGGTTGGCGAGCAGGATCTCCAGCAGTCGGAACTCCCGCTTGGGCAGTTCGAGCCGGGTGCCGTCGACCCGCGCCAGCCGGGCCGCCCGGTCCAGCGCCAGCCGGCCCAGCCGGCTGACATTGCTCGCCTCCCCCTGTCCCCGCCGGAGCAGCGCCCGCACCCGCGCCTCCATCTCGTCGGGGTCGAACGGCTTGATGAGATAATCGTCCGCACCCAGGTCGAGCGCCGAGACCCGGGCGCTGACGGCCGAGCGGGCGGTCACCACCAGGACCGGCACCCGCTCCCCGCGCTCGCGCAGCCAGGCCAGCAGCGCGGTGCCGTCCAGATCCGGCAGGCCGAGATCGAGCAGGATCAGATCGTAGCGCTGATAGGCCAGCACCTCCCGCGCCTCGACACCCGACGCCAGGCAGTCGACCGCATGGCCCTGGCCGCGCAGCCGGGTGCTGACCGCCTGGGCGATCTGCGGGGTGTCCTCAACCACCAGGATGCGCATCGGTCGGGACGGGGCGTGCGGGGACGGCGATCATTTCGGTCGATGACAGGTGAGTGACAGGCTCCCCCGATAAGCTAGCGCGCACCGTCCGGCAACAAACCGATCGCTCGCCCCGATGGCGGACCGGACCCGTTGGCGAGCCCTTCGACCTGGAGGAACCACACGATGCGCGTCCTGCTTGCCACCGCCGTTGCGGCCGGTGCCATGACCTTTGCCGCCGGGGCTTCGGCCTTCGAACCGTCGCAGCCCGAATGCATCGCCCCGGCTTCGCCCGGCGGTGGGTTTGATCTGACCTGCCGGATCGCCCAGCGCTCCTTGGAGGCGGTGGGTCTCTTGCCCTCCCCGATGGAGGTCACCTTCATGCCGGGCGGCATCGGGGCGGTCGCCTACGCCCATATGAACTCGGTGCGGATCGACGATCCGGACGTGATCGTCGCCCTGTCCAGCGGCTCGGCGCTCAACATCGCCCAAGGCAAGTTCGGGGTCGGCCTGGATGAGACCGATGCCCGCTGGCTCGCCACCGCCGGGGCCGATTTCGGGGCGGTGATCGTGCGGGCGGATTCCGATTTCCAGAGCCTCGGCGACGTGCTCGCAGCGGTGCAGGCCGATCCGTCCGGCATCGTGTTCGGTGCCGGTGGGTCGATCGGCAGCCAGGACTGGATGAAGGCGGCCTTGCTGGTCGGCGCGGTCGATGTCGACCCGCGGGAGCTGCGCTACGTCGCCTATGAGGGCGGCGGGGAGTCCAAGGCGGCCCTGCTGGGCGGTCATATCGACGTCTATCCCGGCGACGTGTCGGAGATGGTGGGCGAGCTCGAGGCCGGTACGATGCGCATCCTCGCCGTGCTGGCGCCCGAAAGGCTGCCCGAACCCTTCGCCGGCTACCCGACCGCGCAGGAGCTCGGCTATGACGTCGAATGGACCATCTTCCGCGGCTACTATATGGGCCAGGATGTGTCCGACGAGGCCTATGACTGGTGGGTCCGGCAGTTCGAGACCCTGTACCAAGACCCGGAATTCGCCCGGGTCCGCACCGAGCAGGGCCTGTTCGAGTTCAACCTCGCCGGAGCAGCGTTCGACGCTTACGTGCGCGAGTCCGTCGCCGATATGCGGGAGCTCGCCCGCAACGCCGGGCTGATCGAGTAACATGCGCAGCGCATGGTGGGACCGCGCCCTGGGCGCGGTCCTGATCGCTGCGGCGCTGGCGTTCATCGCCAGCGCCAACAGCTTGCAGGTCCCCTTCCAATACGAGCCGCTGGGGCCGAAGGCGTTCCCGATCCTGCTGGGCGTCATCCTGGCCGTCTGCGGCGGGGTGCTGGTCCTGCGTCCCGATTCGGTCACCTGGTTTCACGACCGGGCGGCCGCATGGCGGGTGCTGGCCGGGGCGGTGATCCTCTGCCTCTACGCCGCCCTGTTCGAGCCGCTCGGCTTCATCGCCTCGACCGCCCTGATGGTGACCGCGATGGCGCGGCTGTTCGGGCTGGGTGTGGTGCCGGCGGCCCTGTACGGCGTCGTGCTGGGACTGGCGGGCTATTACGGCGTGGGCGAAGGCATGGGCCTCAACCTGCCCGACGGCCGGCTGTTCGGAGGGTAGGACGGGTCCCATGGATATCCTGGCGTTGCTGGCGCAGGGCTTCGCGGTCGCCCTGAGCCCGCTCAATATCGGCCTTCTGCTGCTGGGCTGCTTCTTCGGCACGCTGGTCGGCTCCCTGCCCGGGATCGGCCCGATCAACGGCGTGGCGATCCTGCTGCCGCTGGCCTACTCGATCGGCCTGCCGGCGGAATCGGCGATCATCCTGCTGGCCGGCGTCTATTACGGCGCCGAGTATGGCGGGCGCATCTCCTCGATCCTGCTCAACGTCCCCGGGGACGCCAGCGCGGTGATGACCACGCTGGACGGCCATCCCATGGCCAAGCGCGGGGAGGCGAGCCGGGCGTTGGCCCTGTCGGCGATGGCCTCGTTCATCGGCGGCACCTCGGCGCTGGTCCTGATGACCATCTTCGCGCCGCTGCTGGGACGGGTCGCGGTCGGCTTCGGCCCGCAGGACTACGTCGCCCTGATGGTGTTCGCCTTCGCATGCCTGGCGACCCTGGTCGGCTCCCGCCCGCTCAAGACCCTGATCGGCGTGCTGATCGGGCTGATGCTGGCGATGGTCGGCATCGATGGCGGCACCGGGGTGATGCGCTTTACCTTCGGCATCCCCAACCTGTTCGACGGGGTCGAGTTCCTGGTGGTGGTGATCGGCCTGTTCGCGGTCAGCGAGGCGCTGCTGATGCTGGAGACCTGGTCGGGCAAGCGGATCGCCGACGTCCCGATCGCCAAGGGGGCGGTCAAGCTGGGGGAGATCCTGCGCTATCGGCTGCTGATGCTGCGCGCGGCGGTGATCGGCTTCTTCATCGGGGTGCTGCCGGGCACCGGGGCCTCGATCGCCTCGGCCGTCGCCTACGGGGTGGAGAAGCGCCTCGCCCAGGGCGAGGACGACCGGTTCGGCAAGGGCGACCCGCGCGGCCTGGTCGCCCCCGAAACCGCCAACAACGCCGCGGCCGCCGGGGCGATGGTGCCGATGCTGACCCTGGGTATCCCGGGCAGCGGCACGACGGCGATCCTGCTGGGCGCGCTGCTGCTGTTCAACGTCACCCCGGGGCCGCTGATGTTCGAGCAGCGGCCCGAGCTCGCCTGGGGCCTGATCGCCTCGATGTATCTCGGCAATGTGGCGCTGCTGATCCTCAACCTGCCGCTGGTCGGCGTGTTCGCCCGGCTGCTGTCGGTGCCGCGGGCCTATCTGGTGCCGCTGATGGTGGCGTTGACCTTCATCGGGGTGTTCTCCCTCTACGGGGCGACCTTCGATCTGGGGATGATGATCGTGCTGGGCTTCTTCGGCTATCTGCTGCGCAAGATGGGCTTCACCCTGGCGCCGGTGATCCTGGGCCTGGTGCTGGGGGCCCTGTTGGAGACCAATCTGCGCCGGGCGCTGTCGATCAGCGACGGCGACTGGTCGATCCTGGTCAGCACGCCGACCGGGGTCGTCTTCTGGATCGGCGCGGCCCTGGTGGCGGTCAGCCCGTTCGTCCTCAAGGCCCTGGCGCACAGGCGCAAGATCGCTTCGCTGCCGGTCAAGGACGACGAATGACCGCCGCCGATCCAAGCCCGTCCCCCGGCGCGGCGCTGCGCCGCGCCGTCGCGGCACGGGAGGGGCTGCTGGTCCCGGGGGTGATGAACGCCCTGGCCGCCCGGGTGGCCGACGATCTCGGCTTCGCGGCGCTCTACATCACCGGGGCCGGGGTGGCCAACGCCCATCTGGGCCTGCCCGACGCGGCGTTCCTGTCCCTGGCGGAGCTGTGTGACCATGTCGCCGCGATCCGGGAGGTGACCGACCGGCCGCTGATCGTCGATGCCGACACCGGTTTCGGCAACGCGGTCAACACCTGGCACACGGTGCGGCGGCTGGAGCGGGCGGGGGCGGCCGCGATCCAGCTCGAAGACCAGGTGATGCCCAAGCGCTGCGGGCATTTCGACGGCAAGGCGGTGATCCCGGCCGCGGAGATGGCCGAGAAGGTGCGGGCGGCCTGCGAGGCCCGGCGCGACCCGGACCTCCTGATCGTCGCCCGCACCGATGCCTATGCCGGCGAGGGGCTGGAAGCGGCCCTGGCCCGGGCCGAGGCCTATATCGCCGCCGGCGCCGACATGACGTTCCTGGAGGCGCCCAGACGCGCGGGCGAGATCGCCGAGATCGTCCGCCGGCTGCCGGTGCCGCAGCTCGTCAACATGGTGATCGGCGGCAAGACCCCGCCGGTCGACCACGCGATCTTGCGCGACCTCGGGGTCGGGATGGTGCTGTACGCCAACGCCGCCCTGCAAGGGGCGATCCTGGGCATGCAGCGGGCGCTGGCCGCCCTCAAGGAAGGCGGCACGCTGACCGAGGCCGACGGGCTGGTGGCCAGCTTCGCCGAGCGCCAGCGTCTGGTCGGCAAGCCCCTGATCGATGCGCTGGAGAACCGTTACACCGGTTTGCGCTGAGGCGCGCTCATCTCCCCTCGTCCTCGAAGAGAAGTTCGGGCGCGCTTGCCCCGTCGCGAAGAGCCTTGCTCGTCGCACCATGGTATGGTGCGCCGGCCTCCGGACAAGCGGTGGGATCGTCGGGGAGAGCGGCCCTGTCGGGCCGGGTCGACGATCGACGCTCCGGCCATGGAGTCGAACCATCGAGGCTGGGTACGCTGTCACCGACCCCGCGGGACGTTGGCCTCCCCCCTTGGGGGCAACGCTTCTCCCTTCAGCCTCACCACCGTACCTCATTTCCAACAGACGAGGCTGGGGGACGGCGACGGTTGGAGTGGCGGATGGGCCGCCGTCAATTGCGCTCGATCAATTCGGAGGCACATCCGCCGCGTTCTCGTTGTTCGGGGTTCGGCGGCGGGGATAGAGTTGTCGACGTCCGAATACGGGTGAAGGCGACAGGGGCCGGGGCACCGCATGTCCTCCGAACCGCCCTGAGACGATAACCGCCGCGCCCGACCGTCTCCACAGGGAGTTGAGTGACCATGTCCGTGTTGATCCGTGGCGGCCAGGTGGTGAACGCCGACCAGACCGAGCGCGCCGATGTCTATTGCGAAGGCAGCACGATCAAGGCGGTCGGCCCGGATCTCGAAGCCCCCGCAGGCGCCCAAGTGATCGATGCCGGCGGCGCCTACGTCATCCCCGGCGGGATCGATCCCCACACCCATATGCAGCTGCCGTTCATGGGCACGGTCGCTTCGGAGGACTTCTTCACCGGCACCGCGGCGGGGCTCGCCGGCGGCACCACCCTGATCATCGACTTCGTCATTCCGGCCCCGGACCAATTGCCGCTGGACGCCTGGGCGCAGTGGACCGACTGGGCGCAGAAGGCCTGCGGCGACTACACCTTCCATGTGGCCGTCACTTCCTGGTCCGACCGGGTCGAGGAGCAGATGGGCGTGCTCGCCCGCGAGCACGGGGTCAACAGCTTCAAGCATTTCATGGCGTACAAGAACGCCATCATGGTCGAGGATGACGTGCTGCTGCAGTCGTTCCGCCGCTGCCTGGAGCTGGGCGCGATCCCCACCGTGCATGCCGAGAACGGCGACGTCGTCTTCCTGCTGCAAAAGGCGCTGCTCAACGCCGGCATCACCGGGCCGGAAGCCCATCCGCTGTCCCGCCCGCCGGAGGTCGAGTCCGAGGCCGCCCACCGTGCCATCACCATCGCCCAGATGGTCGGCTCGCCGCTTTATGTCGTGCATGTCTCGGCCAAGGAGACGGTGGAGGCGATCGGCCGGGCGCGTGCCACCGGTCAGCGGGTGTTCGGGGAGATCCTGGCCCAGCACCTGCTGATCGACGACAGCGTCTACCGCACCGGCGACTGGGAGCATTCGGCCCGGCACGTGATGAGCCCGCCGTTCCGGCCCAAGGCGCACCAGGACGCGCTATGGGCGGCCCTGGCCAGCGGCACCTGCCAGACCACCGCCACCGACCATTGCTGCTTCAACATCGAGCAGAAGCTCGCCGGCAAGGACAACTTCACCATGATCCCCAACGGTACCCCGGGGATCGAGGACCGCATGGCCGTGCTGTGGTCCGAAGGCGTGCGCAAGGGCCGGCTGACCCCGCAGGAGTTCGTCGCCGTCACCTCGGCCAACTGCGCGCAGATCTTCAACATCTACCCGCGCCGCGGCCGGATCGCACCGGGGGCGGACGCCGCGATCTCCGTCTGGGACCCGGCCGGTACCCGCACCATCTCCGCCAGGACCCACCACCAGCGGGTCGACACCAACGTCTTCGAGGGCCTGGAGGTCACCGGCATCAACGCGGTGACGATCTCCGACGGCAAGGTGGTGTTTAAGGACGGCCAGTTGGACGTGGAACGCGGGGCCGGCAAATACCTGCCGCGGCCGACCTTCCCGCCGGTCTATTCGGCGGTGACGCTGAAGAACGAGATCGGCAAGCCCTCCCCGGTGATCCGCGAGCCCTCGGTCCACGTCACCCCGTAACGGGTGGAACGGTGCCGTACGGGGACTGGCCAGCGACGCCGACGGGCGCTAGAAGATCGACTTGCTGCTCTTTTCCGACCGCGTGCCGGGGACCCCCGGTTCGCAGGCCGGCGGATGCGATCGGGGGGTGCCGACCAGGCATCTCGCGACGGGCCGACGCCGGCCGTTTCCAGGATAGCGGCAGTCATGTCTCCGATCCGGTACCTGTTTGTCGGCCTGTTCGCCGCCTATACTGGCCTGATGGCCGCCAACCCGGTGTTCCCGCCCTTGGCCCGGGATCTCGGCCTGGCGGAGTGGCAGGCCGGCCTCATCATCTCTGTGGCAGCCCTGTCCCTGGCACTGAGCAGCCCGTTCTGGGGCGCCCGGAGCGAACGGTACGGCCGCCGGTCCGTCTTCGTGCTGGGGTTGATCGGGTTCGGCCTCGCCCTGGGCGTCTTCGCGGCGATGACGCATCTCGGCCTTGCCGGGGTGGTCGTCGGCATCCCCCTGCTGATCCTGCTGATCCTCAGCCGGTCCGCCCTGGGGGCGCTGATGGGGGCCGCAGCGGTGGCCGGTCAGGCCTGGGTCGCCGACACCACGACCGCGGAGACCCGTAGCGCCGGCATGGCCACGCTCGGGGCGGCCAACGGGCTGGGCCTGGTGGCGGGGCCGGCCGTGGCGACCGCGCTGGTCGGTTTCGGGCTTCTGGCGCCGCTTTATGCCGGGGCGGCGCTGGTCGTGGCGGTCGGCTTGGTGATGGCCTGGCGGATGCCGTCGAGCGCCCCGCCCGCCCCGCCCGAGACGGCGGTGCGGCTGCGCCCCTGGGACGGCCGGGTGGCGCCGTTCCTGCTGATCGGGCTGGTCGCGGTGGTGGCGATCGTGCTGCTGCAGATCACGATCGGCTTCTTCTTCATCGACCGGTTCGGGCTGACATCGACGGATGCCGCCCGGGTCAGCGGCATCGCCTTCTTCGCCGTCGGCATCGTCCTGGTGGCGACCCAAGGGGTGTTGGTCCGGCGCATGGCCTGGTCGCCCCGGACCCTGATCGGTGCGGGCCTGCCGGTGATGACGGCCGGTATGGCCCTGCTGGTCGGCGCCGGGGCGCCTTGGGTGGTCGTGGTCGCGTTCGTCGTGATGGGGGTCGGCGCCGGCTTGATCTTCCCGGGCTACATGGCCGGCGCGACCTTGGCGGTCGGGCCGCAGGAGCAGGGCGCCATCGCCGGCCTGAACGTCGCCGCCAACGGGGTCGGGGCGGTGATCGGTCCCCTGCTGGGCGCCGGCCTGTACGAGCTGGCGCCCGCTCTGCCCTATCAGGCCTGCCTTGTCCTTCTGGCCGCGTTGACCGTGTTCGGCTGGCTGCATCCCCGGATCCGGCAGGCCCAGGGCGCGGCGGCCGCGACCGTGCCGGCCGGCGACGACTGAGCGGCCCCCGGCCGTCCCGCCGGACGGGCAGCCTTGCGGCTATCCAGTTCGACAAGCGGCTGTCGGAGCGACCGGCACCGAAAAACGGCGCGGATTGCTCCAACATCCTAAAGACCGCTCCGAGGATATGCGGCCGTCATGGCCGCGCCGCCGCCGCTCGTGTCGCGCCGGCTGTCCAGGATCTCGATATGGGTCATGGGACCCTCTCCGTGACGGGCGGCCGAGAGACTTTCTCGACCTCCAAGCCCGTTACGGCAAAGCCGTGATCCTCTCGCTCTTGGGGGCGTTTGCGGGTTCTCCCTGAAGAAGGGGGCGGCCGAAATCGTGGCTCGGCTGCAGGGAAAAGCTCCTCCCTCCCGCTTCCTCATCGAAGGGCGACTTGAAAACCGTCAGAAAATCGCTTTCTTTTCTGACAGGAGGAAGACCATGAACCGCTTGACCGATCAGATCATGACGTACGCGCAAGGCTTGCCCGAGGGCGAGCCGATCGCGGCGAAGAGCCTGCTTCACCTCGGCAAACGCGCTGCGGTGGACCAGGCGCTGTCGCGCCTCGCCGGACGCGGGAAGCTGATCCGCGCCGGCAGGGGCGTCTATCTGCGTCCGGTTGAAGGTCGGTTCGGTGTGCGAACGCCGTCTGTCGAGCGGGCCGTGGGCGCGCTTGCGAAACAGCGCGGCGAGGTGATCGTATCCACCGGCGCGGCTGCCGCGAACACACTCGGACTGACGACGCAGGTGCCTGTTCGATCCGTGTTCCTGACATCGGGTCGTAGCCGCACCATGACGCTTGGCAAGCAAGTCGTGGAGCTGCGCCATGCGCCGCGCTGGCAGTTGACGCTGGCGGATCGGCAGGCTGGTGAGGCGGTGCGTGCGCTGGCCTGGCTGGGGCCTGAGAAGGCTGACATGGCGCTCGAAACGCTCAAACGAAAACTGCCGACGAGCGCATTCGAGGACTTGGTGGCGGCCGCTCCGCAGTTGCCGACCTGGCTCGCGCAAAGCGTGAGCAAGGCCGCGCATGGGTGATGTCTTTTTTGAGCTTTCCGCTCAAGACCGCCGCGACGCTTTGGGTGTCGCGGCGGATCGATCCGGCCGCCCGGTGCACCTGCTCGAAAAAGACGTCTGGGTCGTCTGGGCGCTGGCGACGTTATATGGCTCGCCGCTTGGGGAGCATCTGGTGTTCAAGGGCGGCACGTCACTGTCCAAAGCCTATGGCGTCATCCGTCGGTTTTCGGAGGATGTGGATCTGACCTACGATATTCGGGCACTTGCCCCCGACCTCGTGGAGGCCGAGGGCGATGCTCTCCCGCAAACACGCAGTGAGGAAAAGCGCTGGTCGAAAGCGGTGCGCGCGCGTTTGCCCAAATGGGTCGAAGCAGAGGTCGCCCCGATATGCGCGAGCGCCATCGGAGACGACAGGCTCCCCGCCAAGATACGGGCGGAGGGCGATAAGCTCCTCATCGACTACGAGGCGCTCGCGATGGGCTCGGGCTACGTCGCCCCGCATGTGATGTTGGAGTTCGGCGCGCGGGCGACGGGGGAGCCGGCCAGTCTTCGCCGGGTCATGTGTGATGCGGCTAGATCAACCTGCGTTCAGATGGCCTCATCTGAACGCAGATAAGTTGATCTATTTCAAAGATTTAGAGCATCTTATCTGTGTCCGTTAGGACGCAGGATGCTCTAGCGCCATCGAGGGGGTGGTCTTTCCGGTCGCGGTACCGCGCGTCATGCACGCCGAGCGGACGTTTTGGGAGAAGGCGACCGCCATTCACGTCTTCTGCTTGCAGGAGCGATTGCGCGGTGATCGTTTCTCGAGGCATTGGCATGACGTCGCCCGGCTTGACGAGGCCGGGTTTGCGACGACGGCGATAGCGGATCGTGCGCTTGCCAGGGCCGTCGCCAAACACAAAGGCATGTTCTTCGCGGAGAAATCGGCTGACCGAACGCCAATCGATTACACCGCCGCCGTTGAGGGCGATCTCCATCTCGTCCCGAGCGGTGGTGCCTTTGAGGCGCTGAAGAATGACTATGCACGGATGGTCGAGGACGGATTGCTTTTGGAAGATGCAGAGCCGTTCGAGCGGTTGATGGAGAAATGCGCCGACTTGGCGAGGCAAGCCAATCAGGCGGGCGACGACCGATGCGTTTGAAAGCAAGTCTGCCTGGGCATCTATCATCTATGACGACGGGTGCGACGCCGCCGAGGAGACCGAAAATCGGTCACCTTTGTGTGCGTTGAGGGGTTTACCCAGAACGCTGAGGTGATCCAACGCAAGGCGGTCCCGGTGTCGCTGCCGGATACCATCTACCGGGGACCGTCGACCGCGCGAGGAGGACCGTGATGACACCGACCGATCCGAAGCCCCATTGGGCCGCCGCGGACATCGCGGCCGTGCCCGAGACCGAAATCCGGCATCCCTGGAACCCCGACGCCCAGGTGTTCGTCAAACCGCTGGCGATGGCGGCCGGGCTGTCCCGGGTGGTGCTGACCCTCGGCCGGCTGCCGCCGGGCAAGGACAGCTTCGCCTACCATTGCCATGAGCGGGACGAGGAGTTCCTGTACATCCTGTCGGGGCGCGGCCGGGCGGAGATCGGCGACCGGACCGTCGAGATCGGTCCCGGCGACTTCATGGGGTTCCCCGCCCCGGGCGTGGCCCACAACCTCACCAACCCCTATGACGAGGATCTGGTCTATCTGATGGGCGGGGAACGCTCCGGCTTCGATATCGGCCACTTCCCCAAGCTCGGCCGGCGCATCGTCTTCGGCCCCACCGGCGTCTACGGCGTGGACGACAGCGCGCTGACGCCGATGACCTTGGCCGACTGGATGCCCGCGGCGCGGGCGGGGGACGGGCCGTCCTGAGCCGGGGTCGACCGGAACTGCCGTCGGCATGCGCCGCTTCCCGCCCGAGCGGATCGTCTGCCTGACCGAGGAGACGGTCGAGACCCTGTATCTGCTGGGGGAGGCCGACCGCATCGTCGGCGTGACCGGCTATGCCGTGCGGCCGGCACGGGTCCGCCGGGAGAAGCCGCGGGTCGGCGCCTTCACCTCGGCCGACATACCGAAGATCCTCGCGCTCGCGCCGGACCTGGTCCTGACCTTCTCCGACCTGCAGGCCGGGATCGCGGCGGATCTGGTCAAGGCGGGCGTGGCGGTGCACGCTTTCAACCAGCGCGACGTGGCCGGCATCCTGGCGATGATCCGCACGCTGGGCGCGCTGGTGGGTGCGGCCGACAGGGCCGGCCGTCTGGCGAGCGATTTCGAGCGCCGCCTGGCCGCCGTCGCCGGGGACGCCGAGGGCCGGGCGCCGGTGCGGGTCTATTTCGAGGAATGGGACGACCCGCTGATCACCGGGATCGGCTGGGTGTCGGAGCTGATCGAGATCGCCGGCGGCCGGGACTGCTTCGCCCGCCTCCGCCACCATCAGGCCGCCAGGGATCGGATCGTTCCGCCCCGGGCGGTGGTCGAGGCGGCGCCGGACGTGATCCTGGCGTCCTGGTGCGGCAAGAAGGTGAGGCCCGAGCGGATCGCCGGACGGCCCGGCTGGAACGCCATCCCGGCGGTCGCCACCAACCGGATCGTGGAGATCAAGTCCCCGCTGATCCTGCAGCCGGGTCCGGCCGCCCTGGGCGACGGTCTCGATGCGATCGTGGAGGCTCTCACTCTTTGAAGTCGATCATCTTACCTGTGGTCAGAGGAGTCCTTCCGACCGCAGGTAAGGTGATCCAGACCGCACCCGGACGGACGAAGGTCAGTCCTTGGCGGTCACGCCCATATAGACGGCGAACACGAACAGCACCGGGATCGCCACGATCACGCCGAGCTGGATCAGGTCGAGGCCGAGGAAGATCTTTTCGTCAATCGCCATGGGGGTTCTCCAGTTCAGGGATCGCCGGGTGAGCCAACATCCGTTACACGGTCACCGTGATCACAGCCAGCGTTTCCGCCGCTTGAAGGATTTGAGGTTCTTGAAGCTCCGGCGGTGGCCGTCCCCACCGCCAAGGTAGAACTCCTTGACGTCCTCGTTGTTGATCAGGTCGTCCGCCGGTCCGTCGAGCACGACCTTACCGTTCTCCATGATGTAGCCGAAGGCGGCGGCCTTCAGCGCCATGCGCGCGTTCTGCTCGACCAGCAGGATGGTGATCCCCAGCTCCTCATTGAGCTTCCGGATGATCCCGAAGACCTCCTTGACCAAGAGCGGCGACAGGCCCATCGACGGCTCGTCCATCAGGATCAGCCGCGGCTTGGCCATCAGCGCCCGGCCGATCGCCAGCATCTGCTGCTCCCCGCCGGAAAGGTAGCCGGCGAGGCCCGTCCGCTCCTTCAGCCGCGGGAAATAGCCGTAGACCATGTCGATATCGGCGTCGATCTGGCCGCGGTCGGTGCGGGTATGGGCGCCCAGCCGCAGGTTCTCGGCCACCGTCATGTCCTGGATGATCCGCCGGCCTTCCATGACTTGGAAGATGCCCTTGCGGACGATCTCGCCCGGGTCGCGGCCGGTGATCTCCTCCCCGTCATAGGTGATGGTGCCGCGGGTCACCTCCCCATCCTCGGTCTTCAGCAGGCCCGAGATCGCCTTCAGGGTCGTCGACTTGCCGGCCCCGTTGGCGCCGAGCAGGGCGACGATCCGCCCTTCCGGCACCTCCAGGCTCAGCCCGCGCAGGACGAGGATGATGTCGTTGTAGACGACCTCGATATTGTTGACCGCCAGCAGCAATGGGGCGGGGTCGGCCATCGGCGCCTGGGGGGCGAGCGAAGCGGTCATCGACGGGGTCCCTCGGTCATGGGCCGGCATCCCGGCCGGGCGGTCGGCGCGCCGGGAGAGCGGAAGGGCGCGATCGCCGGCCATCGCGATCCCGCCCTTCGAAGCGATCGACCGGTGCGCAGCGGCCTCCAGACCGCCGCGCACCGTCCGTCAGCTCAGTAGCCGATCCATTCCGGCCGGCGTTCGAGGGTGATCTCGGCCACCTTCTCCATCGAGATGGTGCCGTTGGCGACCAGCTCGGCCACCTCCGCCCCGTCGGTCGAGCCGTTGACATGGCCGCGATAGATCATCGCCGTCATCAGGCCGCGGTGGTCGGTCTCGGTCCAGCCCGACGGCAGGCACACGCCTTCGAGGCTTTCCGGCACCCAGGCCATATCGTGTTCGGCCGACAGCGCGTACATGCCGTTGCGGATGTTCTCCCCGGTGATGCCGCCGTTCTCGTCGGCCCACTCCATCGCTTCCTTCATGTAGAAGACCGAGCAGACGCCGGTGATGTAGTGCACGAGTTCGTATTCGGAGCCGCCGGCGACCTCCCGCACCAGGTCCATGCCCGGTGTGTCGTCGGTCCAGACCGTTCCGGTGCGGACCACGAACACCGTACCGTCGGCCGCTTCCCCGGCGGCGCGCATGGCGTTGGCGTCAAAGCCCCAGACATTGGCCATGAACTGGGTTTCGACCCCGACCGTGTCGCAGGTCCGCATCAGCGAGATGCCGGAGCCGGCGGTGTTGGCCATGAAGGCGTAGTCCGCGCCTTGCTGCTGCAAGGTCAGGCACTGCGCGGTGAAATCGCCCGGGGCCAGGGTGTAGTTGATCGGGTTCAGCACCTCGAAGCCCAGCTCCTCGGCATATTCCGAGCAGGCTTCCTTCGGCGCGTTCGGATAGGGGTGGTTGTCCCCCATATGGACGTAGCGCGCCGGCCGGTCCTCACCGCGGGAGGCCCAGTCCTGCGACGCCCATTGCACCAGCGCCCGGCAGCCGTCGGAATAGGACGGGCCGTAGAAGAAGTTGAACGGTGCCGCCTTGGTCGACCGCTCGCCCTCCCCGGTGGGGTCGGTCAGGGTGCCGGCATAGGAGGCCGACCAATAGGGGATCCGGTCGCGCGCGACGAAGTCGACCAGCGCTTCGGTATCGGCGGTCCCCCAGCCCTGGACGGCGACCACGCCGTCCTGCGCGACCATGCGGCGATAGGCGGCAACCGCGCGGGGTGCCTGGTAGGAATAGTCGACCGTCTCGAAGTCGATCATGCGGCCGTTGATGCCGCCATTCTCGTTGATCCAGTTCATCGTGTCGGCGATGGCACCGCCGAACGAGATACCGACGCCCGAGGTCGCACCGGAGAAGTCGGCGATGTGGCCGACCGGAATGTCCTGGGCCTGGGCGGCCACCGGCAGCACGAGCGCGCCGGCCGCCACGGCGGCCAACAGGGTTTTCTTCATCTGTCGTTCCCTCCCGAACGGGTTTGCGCGGTTTTCCGCGGGGCCCGATCCACCGGGTCCCTTGTTGGCTCGGAACCGCTTGTGGATCAGGCTTTTAGAGATCTTTCACCGGCAAGGGAAGGGGGGACGGGTCCGGGCGGGCGGTTTCCGGCGCAACCGGTCGTTTCGGGTTGCCGGCAGGGAGGCCAGGATCGCCCTCGCCCGGGCCGCCGGTCCCGCCGCCGACGGCCCGGGACGCCCGTCGCACACGGGTGCCATCGCCGTCGACCCGGCTGACCGCGGCCGCCGGTTGGGGTAAGCAGGCCGGGCCCGGGTGCCGCACATGGCCCCTTCCCGGCCCTTTCGACGCCGACGCTCCGCCGCCTGTCCCATGCCGCCCGACACCGATCCGACCGCCCTCTCCGCCGCCGCCGGGTCCGGATCCGGCGGGGTACCGCCGGGCGGCCTGGGGACCGCGAAGCGGCTGGTGGTCAAGATCGGTTCGGCCCTTCTGGTCGACGATGCCGCACACCGGATCCGGCAGAGCTGGCTCGACGCCCTAGCCGACGACATCGCGGCCCTTCGCCGCCGCGACGTGGAGGTGGTGGTGGTGTCGTCCGGCGCGATCGCGGCGGGGCGGGAGCATCTGGGCCTGACCGGCCGGACCCTGAAGCTCGAGGAGAAGCAGGCCGCCGCCGCCACCGGCCAGCTCCGGCTGGCCCACGCCTACCAGGAGGCGCTGGCCCGGCACGGCATCACCGTCGCCCAGATCCTCTTGA
Organism: Alphaproteobacteria bacterium; assembly: GCA_028281265.1. Lineage (GTDB taxonomy): Bacteria > Pseudomonadota > Alphaproteobacteria > DSM-16000 > Inquilinaceae > JANQKE01. Next base: position 26,869 of record JANQKE010000133.1, read on the forward strand.
CCCTGGACGACACGGAAGACCGGCGCCGGCATCTCAACGCCCGCTCGACCCTCGATACCCTGCTCGGCCTCGGCGCGGTGCCGGTGATCAACGAGAATGACACGGTGGCGACGGCCGAGATCCGGTTCGGGGACAACGACCGGCTGGCCGCCCGGGTGGCGGCGATGATCAGTGCCGACACGCTGGTGCTGCTGTCCGATATCGACGGGCTCTACACCGCCGACCCCAAGCGCGACCCCTCGGCCCGGTTCGTCGCCGAGGTTGCCGCGATCACCCCGGAGATCCTGGAGATGGCCGGTGCGGCCCTGCCCGGCTACGCCTCCGGCGGCATGGTCACCAAGCTCGCCGCCGCCGGGATCGCCACCGCCGCGGGCTGCCGCATGGCGATCGCCAGGGGGGAGACCGAAGGTGCTCTGGGCCGGCTGCTGGCTCCCGATGCCCGGGCGACCTGGTTCGCCGCCCAGACCGAGCCGCTGACCGCGCGCAAGCGCTGGATCGCCGGCGCCCTCAAGCCGATCGGCCGCATGACGATCGATGCCGGGGCGGTGCGGGCTCTGCGGTCGGGCAAGAGCCTGCTGCCGGCCGGCGTGCACGGGATCACCGGCACCTTCGAGCGGGGCGATCCGGTCGCCGTGATCGGCCCCGACGGCACGGCGATCGCCCGCGGCCTCAGCGCCTACAACTCCGAGGACGCGGCCAAGATCCTGGGCCTGCGCAGCGGCGACGTCGCGGCGGTGCTGGGCTATGCCGGCCGCACGGCGATGATCCACCGCGACGATCTGGTCGTGCTGTAGGCCCCGGCGCGCCTTGATCTTGCTATCGGTCGAGCGTCCAGGCTGGACCGCGGGTGACCTCGGGGCCGGGCGGGGGCGGGCGGCCCCGCCCGGCCCGGTCCCCGATGCGCGCCGGGCGGATCAGCGCGGGCTCAGACCGGCCAGCATCCGGCGCAGGCCGCCATCCTCGGATTCGGCCGCCGGCGCCCGCTCGCCGGGACGGGACCGTGCCGGCGCCGGACGGGCGGGGCGGCGCTCGGTCGCCTTGGGCGGGCGCTGCCGCGCCGGGGCGGTGGGGCCGGCGGCCGCTGCCGGCTTGTCGGTGGCCCGGCGGGGGCGGCGGGACCGTCGCTTGGCCGCGGCGTCCGGTGCCGCCGCGCGGTCCGTCTGCGGCGCCGGTGCCGCCCCGTTCGGGGCCGGTGCGGCGCCCTGGGTCGCGATGGCCTGGCCGATCAGCCGCTCAATGTCGCGCAGGAGGCCGCGCTCCTCCGTGTCGCACAGGCTGATGGCGGTGCCGCTGGCCCCGGCCCGGGCGGTCCGGCCGATGCGGTGGACATAGGCCTCCGGCACGTTCGGCAGCTCGAAATTGATCACGTGGCTGACGCCGTCGATGTCGATGCCGCGGGCGGCCACGTCGGTCGCCACCAGGATCGGCGCCTGGCCGGACCGGAAGGCGTCGAGCGCCCGGTCGCGTTGGCCCTGGCGCTTGTTGCCGTGGATCGCCACGGCGACCAGCCCGGCCTTCTGCAGGTGCTGGCTGACCCGATCGGCGCCGCGCTTGGTGCGGGTGAACACGATCGCGCGGTCGATGCTCCGGCAGCGCAGGAGCTCGACCAGGACCTCCCGCTTGTCGGCTTTCGGCACGTGGCGCACGGTCTGGTCGATCCGGTCGATCGGCTTGGCCGCCGGGGCGACCGAGGCCTCGACGGGCTCGTCCAGCAGGTCCTGGGCCAGGGTCCGGATCGGCTTTGGCATGGTCGCGGACAACAGGGCCGTCTGCCGGTCGCGCGGCAGGGCGGCGACGATCCGCTTGATCGCCGGCAGGAAGCCGAGATCGAGCATCTGGTCGGCTTCGTCCAGCACCAGCGTCTCGACCGCGTCCAGACGCACCGCCTTGCCGCCGAGATGGTCGAGAAGCCGTCCCGGCGTGGCGATCAGCACGTCAACGCCGCCGGCCAGGGCGCGGATCTGCGGGCCCGGCTTCACCCCGCCGACGACCACCGTCGATGTGAGGCTGAGGTGGCGGCCATAGGTGGCCGTGCTGTCGGCGACCTGGGTCGCCAGCTCCCGCGTCGGGACCAGGATGAGGGCGCGGACCGTGCGGGGGCGGGGGCGCACCGGTGACGCGGCCAGCCGGTGGAGAAGCGGCAGGACGAAGCTCGCCGTCTTGCCGGTCCCGGTCTGGGCGATGCCGAGCAGGTCGCGGCCCTGGAGCAGCGGCGGGATCGCCTGGGACTGGATCGGGGTGGGGGTGCTGTAGCCTTGATCGGACAGCGCGCGCAACAGGGGCTCGGCCAGGCCGAGCGATTGAAAGGACGAGGTCAAGAAAGGACTTTCGAAGACAAACGAACACGCGCACCGTGCGGCCGGGTCGGCCGAGGCGGGGTCCATGGATGAGTCCGGGAAGCTGGCGTGGATCAGCCGCCAAGGGCGAGCGGCCACACCGGTCGGGTGAGGCCATGCGTCATCCGCGCCGAGGGCGCGGGCGCCGGGTACCGAGGCTCGAAAACGGACGTGACGTCCGGAATATCCACACCGGCCTCGACCGACCACCGGTAGATGGACGCAGCCCGCCCATCTGGCAAGCCGGGTCCGCGCCCGTCAGCCTTGCGTTACCGGTCAGGCGTCCAGATAGCGGGCCCGGATGTGCTGCTTGTAGACCGCCGTGCCCAGCGGCGCGCCGGTGGCGTCTTCCAGGATCCGGTCGGTCGACGTGGCGGAGGCGCGGGCGTGGACATGGCGGCGCAGCCACGCCACCAGCGGGCCGAAATCGCCGGCCGCCAGCCGGTCGTCCAGATCGCCGATCGCCTCCCGTGCGGCCGCGAATAGCTGGGCCGCCGCCAGCGCCCCCAAGGTGTAGGTCGGGAAATAGCCGATCGCCCCCGACGGCCAGTGGATGTCCTGCAGGCACCCCCGCGCCTGGTCGGGTGGGGTGATGCCGAGCAGCTCCCGCATGCGCTCGTCCCAGGCCGCGGGCAGATCGGCCAGGGCCAGGTCGCCGGCGAGCATCGCCCGCTCCAGCCGGTAGCGCAGGATGACATGGGCCGGATAGGTCACCTCGTCGGCGTCGACCCGGATGAAGCCGCGGGCCACCCGCGTGGCCAGACGGTAGAGATTGTCCGCCGTCCAGGCCGGGCCGGTGCCGCCGAACGCGGCCGCGGCCCGGGGCGCGAGATAGCGCAGGAACGGCCGGCTGCGGCCGGCCTGCATTTCGATCAGCAGGCTCTGGCTTTCATGCAAGGTCATGCCGCGGGCCGCACCGACCGGCTGGCGCAGCCAGGGTTCGGGCCGGCCCTGCTCGTAGAGCGCGTGGCCGGTCTCATGCAGCATGCCCATCAGGGCGGAGGTGAAATCCGCTTCGTCATAGCGGGTGGTGATGCGGACATCCCCGTCCGCCCCGCCGCAGAACGGGTGGGTGGAGACGTCGAGCCGGCCATGGTGCCGATCGAAGCCAACGATCCCGATCAGTTCCCTTCCGAGTCTCTCCTGGACGTCGACCGGAAACGGGCCGGGCAGGGCGACCGGTTCCGGCTCGGCCGCCTGCCTGGCGATCGCCGCCTCGATCGTGTCGGGCAGGAACGCCGCGAGGTCCTCGAACAGCGTGTCGATCCGGGCCGACCGGCCGCCGGGCTCGTACTGGTCCAACAGCGCGTCGTAGGGCGACAGGTCCAAAGCTTCGGCCTTGGCCGCCGCCTCCTCCCGGGTCAGGCGCAGCACCTCCTCCAGCAAGGGCCGCAGACCCTCGAAATCGGATCGCGCCCGTGCATCCCGCCAGGCGTGCTGGCACTTGGCCGCCGCCCGGGTCTGCGCGGCCACCAGGTCGGCCGGCACCGCCGTCGCATGCCGACGGACCCGGCCGATCTCGACCAGATTGGCCCGCTGCCAGGCATCCAGCGGCGCGCCGTCGACACCGGCCCGGTCGGGGTCGGCCTCGGCGGCCGCCACGGCCTCGCCCAGCGCCGGATCGGTCAGGATCTCGTGCCGGATGACGCCCAGGGTCGCCATCGCCTCTCCGCGATGGGGCGCCGCACCGTCGGGCATCATCGTCTCCATGTCCCAGTGCAGGATGCCACGGGCGTGGTCGAGATCGGCGATCCGGGCGAACCGGCTTTCCAGCAGAGTGTACGGGGTGGACATGGGCGGACCTGACGGTGCGGAACCGGGGACGGGCCGGAGCGTGCGCCCGGACCGCCGGCGGCCGGTGCGCCTGTCGCCCTCATGCGGGGAGCGGGGTGTGCGGTCGCACCAGGTTGTTCCGAAATAGGTCTGCTTCCAGGCCTTGGAGACGTCAAGGATGAACCGCAGCGCGGCGGCTTCACCGCCCCTTGACGTCTCCAGCACCGGGAGAAGACCGGTCTCCAAGAGACAGGTCTACCTGACGAGACATCCGCCGTTCAGACCTTCAAGCCGTCCAGCAGACCGGCCGGCGGCTCGATGTCGGGCAGGTTCCGCGGGTCGGGTACGGGCGCGCCGAAGCCGCGGGTCACCGGCACGACACCGGCCCAGATCGGCAGCGCATAATCCTCCTCGTCGTCGACCGGCGGGCCGGTGCGGACCTTGGCCGAGCCTTCGGCGATCGGCAGCGACAGCACCGTCGTCGCCTTGAGCTCCTGATCGGTCATCGGGCGCAGAAGGTCCCAGCGGCCCGGGCTCATCGCCTCGACGAACCGCTGCAGGTGGCGGGTCTTGGCCTCCGGATCGGTGACCTGCACCGCCCGGCCGAACAGCATCACCGAACGATAGTTGACCGAGTGATGGAAGGCCGAGCGGGCCAGCACCACCCCGTCCATCAAGGTGACGGTCAGGCACACCTCCGCCCCAGCACTCCGGCGAAGGGCGCGGCTGGCGCTGGAGCCGTGCCAGTAGACATGGTCGCCTTCCCGCCACTGGAAGGTCGGGGTGACCATCGGCCGGCCGTCGAGCAGATAGCCGACATGGCACTGGACGGTGGCATCGAGGATCGCGTCGATCGTTGCCCTGTCGAAATGGCCGCGATTGTGGTTGCGGCGCAGCCGGCTGCGCCCGGTCACGGGCAGGCGGGAGAGGGTGTCGGTCTGGGTCATCTCGGTTCGGAGGATCGCGGCGGATCAGGGGGACGTACCCTGGTCGATACCGGTCCGGTGGAATATAAAGAAGATCCAGTTCCCAATCATCATACTGATCCACTTCGCGCCATGGATGACGTCACCGCCCTGTCGTTGGGGATCGACCCGACCGATCCTGCGTCCAAGACCGACCAGATCATCCGTGCGCTGCGGGAGCGGATCGGCAGCGGCGCGATCCGGGCCGGCGGGCGTTTGCCCTCCAGCCGCGGCCTGGCCGCCGATCTGGGCGTGTCGCGCGGCACGGTCACCGCCGCCTACGACCAGTTGACGGCCGAAGGGTTCGTCGAGGCCAGACGTGGGGCGGGCCTGTTCGTCTGCCCGGATGTGGCGGCGTTGCCGGGGGTGGCGGCCGGACCCAAGGGGGCGCCCCCGCCGACCGCTGCCGACGATCGCCGGCTTGCGCTGCCCCGGCCGCTGCGGCCGGGTTATCCGGACATGCGGCTGTTTCCGTATCGGGAATGGGGCCGGGTGCTGGCCCGGGTCGCGCGGGCCGAGCCGCACGCCCTGACCGACCCCATGCCGGCTTTCGGCGATCCGGTGCTGCGCGGGGCGATCGCCCGGCACGTGCGGGAGTGGCGCGGCATCAACGCCGATCCGTCCCGCATCGTCGTCACCGCCGGTGCAGGGGAGGCGCTGGAGATCGCGTTGTCCGCCCTATGCCCGCAGCACAGCCGCATCGGGCTCGAAACACCGGGCTATCTGCGCTTGCGCGGCTGGGTCGCCCGGGCCGGCCACATCCCCCACTGGCTGCCGGTCGACGGCCAGGGCGCTACCCTGCCGCCCGCCGAGGGGGCGGAGTGCCCGCGGGCGGTCATCCTGACCCCCTCGCACCAGTTCCCGCTGGGCGGCACGATGCCGACGGCCCGGCGACGGTCCTATCTCCGTTGGGCGGATGCGGCCGATTCGCTGATCCTCGAGGATGATTACGACAGCGAGTTTCGCTACGCCGGCCGGCCCATCCCGGCCCTGGCCAGCCTCGATCGCCAGGACCGCAGCGTCTACATCGGCAGCTTCGCCAAAGTGTTCTTCACCGGCCTGCATCTGGGCTATCTCGTGGTGCCCGACCGGCATGTGGCCACGGTGGAGGCGGCCCTCGCCCGGAAGGGCACCCGGGCGTCGACCGTGGCCCAGCGGCCGCTCGGCCGGTTCATGGAGGAGGGCGGGTTCCACCGGCATATCCGCCGGGTCCGGCGGATCTACGCCCGGCGCCGGCAGGCGCTGGTGGCCGCCCTCCGCGACCGGTTGCCCGAGGGTGCCGGGTTCGACGACCACCCGGCCGGGATGCAGCTCGCCGTGCATCTGCCGGTCGGTACCGACGACGGGACGCTGTGTCGCAGGCTTGCCGACCGCGGCGTGGTGGCCCGGCCGCTGTCACCGCATCACGGCCCCCGGCACCCGGGCCCGCCCGGACTGCTCCTGGGCTTCTGCGGCTTTGACGAGGACCAGATCGCCCGCGCCATCCCCGGCCTGATCCGCGAGATCGACCGGTCCTGTGCCTTGAACCAAAGGCGACCGGCTTTCGGCGATTGATCCAGCGCATTGTCGGCTCCGGGGGCCGGGGCCAGGGATCGGTCAGGCCCGGGTGCGCTCCCTGTTGCTTCGCCGATCGCACCCGGCGCGATCCGCCCGGCCGGAGCCCGTATGACCGAAACCACCCTGTCCCACGCGCCCGCATCGGCGTCCCCGCCTGCCGGCGACGCGACGGCGGCGTCGTGCCACCGGACGACCCCGCTGGAGGCCACCGTCGCCGACGCGGCCCGGGCCGCAGAGCGACATCCCGCCGCCGGCGGCGTGGTTGCGGTCGAGGATGTTCAGTCCCGCCAGGAACAGAAGTCCCAGGCCCTGTTCGCCGGCCGGGTCAAGGTCTACCCCAAGGCCGTCCAGGGGGCCGTCCGCCGCTGGAAATGGATCGGTCTGATCGTCCTTCTGGGGATCTATTACCTCACCCCCTGGCTGCGCTGGGACCGGGGACCCGGCGCGCCGGACCAGGCCGTGCTGGTCGATATGGGCGGCCGGCGGGCCTATTTCTTCGCCATCGAGATCTGGCCGCAGGAGGTCTATTACGTGACCGGCCTGCTGATCCTGGGCGCCCTGGGGCTGTTCCTGGTCTCCAGCCTGTTCGGGCGGATCTGGTGCGGCTTCGCCTGCCCGCAGACGGTCTGGACCGACCTGTTCATGTGGGTCGAACGCCGGATCGAGGGCGATCGCAACGCCCGGATGCGGCTCGACAAGGGCCCGATCACCGTCGACCGGGTGACCAGGAAGGTCTCCAAGCACGGCGCCTGGCTGGTGATCGCGCTGGCTACCGGCGGCGCCTGGATCATGTACTTCCAGAACGCGCCGACCTTCCTGGCCGAGTTCTTCACGCTGCAGTCCAGCGGCGGGACCTATTTCTTCGTCGGCCTGTTCACCGCCACGACGTATCTCCTGGGCGGCATCGCGCGGGAACAGGTGTGCACCTATATGTGCCCCTGGCCACGCTTCCAGGCCGCCCTTCTGGACGAGGACAGCCTGGTCGTCGCCTACCGCCACTGGCGGGGGGAGCCGCGCGGCAAGCACAAGAAGGGAACGAGCTGGGAAGGCCGCGGCGACTGCGTGGACTGCAAGCAGTGCGTCGCCGTCTGTCCGACCGGGATCGACATCCGCGACGGCATCCAGCTCGAATGCATCGGCTGCGGGCTGTGCATCGATGCCTGCGACGCGGTGATGGACAAGGTCGGTCGGCCGCGCGGGCTGGTGGCGTTCGACAGCGAGCGCAATCAGAAACGCGCCGCCGCCGGTCAGCCGCCGGTCCGGTTCACGTTCTTCCGCATGCGGACATATGTCTATCTGGCGGTGATGGCGCTGGTGGCCGGGCTGATGCTGGCCACCTTCGGCAACCGGGCGAGCTTCGATCTCAACATCATCCACGACCGCAACCCGCTCTACGTCACCCTGTCCGACGGCAGCATCCGCAACGGCTACCAGATCAAGCTGATCAACAAGACCTACGAGGACCGGCTGTACCGCGTGCGGGTCGAGGGCATCGCCAGCGCCCACTACCAGGTCCTCGGCCGGGGGGAGGCGGGCGACGAGGGCATCGAGCTGCCCGCCGCCCGGGACGGGGTGACGACCTATCAGCTCTACCTCTCCACCTCCGCCGGCAGCCTTGAGGACGACAGCACCCCGCTGCGCTTCGTGGTGACCGACCTGACCACCCAGGACGTGCTGGTCCAGAACGACGTCTTCCGAGGCCCCGACCGATGAGCGATGTTGCCCCCCTCGCCCCGCTTCCCGGCGCCGCCGAGCCATCGGCCGAGCCCGAGCGCACCGGGGCCTGGATCCCCTGGATGTTCGTCCTGGGCTTCGTGATCGTGTTCATCGCCAACGGCATCATGCTGACGGTGGCGCTGAACACCTTCAACGGGCTGTCCACCGACGGCGCCTACGACCGTGGCCTGGCCTACAATCAGGAGCTGGCGGACTACGACGCCATGCGGGCGATGGGCTGGGTGCCGGTCGCCGCGTTCGACCGGGCCGGACCGACGGTCGACGGTGTGACCGACGGCACGGCGAGCCTGACCCTGCACGATGCCGACGGGCAGCCGATCACCCGCGGGACGGTCGCCGTCGAGGTGATGCGCCCGGCGAGCCAGACCTACGATTTCACCGTCCTGCTGCCGCATCGGGGGGACGGTCGCTACGCCGCGCCGGTGACCCTGACCCTGCGGGGGGTGTGGGAGCTGCGCTTTGCCGTCAGCCACCCGTCCGGCGACTATCAGTTGCGCGAGCGTATCGATATCCGCTGAGCGAGGCCGAGCACGATGGGCCATCAGACCCGAGCCTCCGGCGACCGGCTTCCGGCCTGGGTCGATGCCGACGCGGCCGAGGTGACCGGCAGACAGCCCGGCTGCTGCCCGGCCGGTGGGGCGGCGATCGCGCTTGCCCCGCCGCCGCTGAGCCCCGCGCGCGGCGCCGCGGACGAAGGCCTCGCCCACGACGTCACCGCCTATGTCCGCCCGGACGGCGCGGGCTACGCCCTGGCCCTGATGGTCGAGGGCATCCATTGCGGCGGCTGCGTCGCCAAGATCGAGCGGGCGCTGGCCGAACAGCCGGATGTCCGCCGCGGCCGGGTCAACATGACCACGCGCCGGCTGGCCCTGGCCTGGGACGGTCCGCCTTCCCGCGGGGGAGAGCTGGCGGCGCTGGTCGGCCGGCTCGGCTATCGCGTCGCCCCGTTCGATCCCGACCAGCTGGCCAGCGCCGACGCGGCGGAGGAAAAGCGACTGCTGCGGGCGATGGCGGTGGCGGGCTTCGCCTCGGGCAACGTCATGCTGCTCTCGGTCAGCGTCTGGGCCGGGCATTTCCAGGGGATGGCGGAGACCACCCGCGACCTGCTGCACTGGTTCTCCGCCCTGATCGCGCTGCCGGCGCTCCTGTATGCCGGTCAGCCCTTCTTCCGCTCGGCCTGGGCGGTGCTGCGCCGCGGGCACACCAACATGGACGTGCCGATCACGCTGGCCGTGATCCTGGCGTCGGCGATGAGCCTGCACGAGACCATGACCTCGGGCCCGCATGCCTATTTCGACAGCGCGATCATGCTGGTGTTCTTCCTGCTGGTCGGCCGCTATCTCGACCGCCGCGCCCGCGGCCGGGCGCGCTCGGCCGCCGAACGCCTGCTGGCCCTGCGCGCGACGGCCGTCACGGTCGTGGATGCGGACGGCACCCGCCGGCATCTGCCCGCCGACCGGGTCGCCCCGGGATCGACCGTCCTGGTCGCCGCGGGGGAGCGGATCGGCGTCGACGGGCTCGTGGTCACCGGCCGGTCGGACGTCGATACCAGCCTTCTGACAGGGGAGAGCGTGCCGCGCCCGGCCGGCCCGGGCGACCGGGTGTTCGCCGGCGCGATCAACCAATCGGCGCCGCTGACCCTGACCGCCCAGGCGACCGGCGAGGACACGCTCTTGTCGGAGATCGTCCGGCTGATGGAGTCGGCCGAACAGAACAAGGCCCGGTTCGTCGGCCTCGCCGACCGGATCTCCCGGGCTTACGCCCCGGCGGTCCATCTCCTGGCTGCCGTCACCTTTCTGGGCTGGTGGCTGTGGGGCGGGGCGGAGTGGCAGGTGGCCCTGCTGATCGCGGTGGCCGTGCTGATCATCACCTGCCCCTGTGCGCTCGGCCTGGCGGTGCCGGCGGTCCAGGTGATCGCCTCGGGCCGGCTGATGCGCCGGGGCACGCTGCTGAAAAGTGCCACGGCGCTCGAGCGGCTGGCCGAGATCGATACGGTCGTGTTCGACAAGACCGGTACCCTGACCCTGGGGCGGCCGGACTGGATCCCCGACCCCGGTGTCGACGGGGAGAGCCTGGCGCTGGCCGCCGGCATGGCCGGCGCCAGCCGGCATCCGCTGGCCCGGGCGCTGTGCCGGGCGGCACCGGACGTCCCGGTGCTGGCGGATGTGGCCGAGGTGCCGGGCCGCGGGTTGAGCCTGGACACGCCGGATGGCCCCATACGGCTGGGCAGCCGGGCCTGGTGCGGCGCGGCCGTCGACGACCGCGACGCGGGGCCGGAGCTGTGGCTGGCCCGGCCGGGCCGCGACCCGGTGCGGTTCGGTTTCCTCGATACCGTCCGGGCGGACGCGGCCGATACCATCGCCGCGCTGAAGGCCCGGGGCCTGGCGGTCGAACTCCTGTCCGGCGACCGCGCCCCGACGGTGGCGGCGGTGGCGGCACAGCTCGGCATCGCCGACTACGCAGCCGAGGTGACGCCCGACGGCAAGGTCGCCCGGCTGACGGCCCTGACCGAGGCCGGCAAGACGGTGCTGATGGTCGGCGACGGGTTGAACGATGCGCCCGCGCTCGCCGCGGCCACGGTGTCGGTCTCCCCGGCCTCGGCCGCCGATATCAGCCAGACCGCGGCCGATGCGGTGTTCCAGGGCGACCGGCTGCACCCGGTGGTCGATCTGATCGACACCGCCCGCAAGGTCGACCGGCTGGTCAAGGAGAACTTCGTGCTCGCCCTGGGCTACAACCTGTTCACCATTCCGATCGCGATGGCCGGCTTCGTCACCCCGCTGATCGCCGCGGTGGCGATGTCCTCCTCCTCCCTGGTGGTGGTGGGCAACGCCATGCGCCTGGCCGGCTGGCGGCGACCGGGCTGAAGCGATAGGCTCGGACGATGGACATCATCCTCTATCTGATCCCGATCGCGCTGGGGCTCGGCCTGCTGGGCCTGGTCGCGTTCCTGTGGTCGATGAAGTCGGGCCAGTTCGAAGATCTCGACGGGGCGGCCAACCGCATCCTGTTCGACGAAGACGACGCCCCGCCGGCGATGCCCGAACGCAACACCGACCGGGAGCGAGGCTGAGCACGGACACGCAAAAGTGCGGCGATCAGGCGCCCCCGCCACCCTCGTGCTCCTCAAGGCCGGTGAACGGATCCTGATGGCTCAGGATGCGCACGATCACCGGGCCCTGGTCTTCGACCCGATAGTAGATGGCGTGGCGGCGATAGACGCTCCGGCGGTAGCCTGGACGGATATGGTCGACTCTCGGGTATCTCTGCGGGGTCGACGCTATCTAGAGCATCCTGCGTCCTAACGGACGCAGGATGCTCTAAATCTTTGCAATAGATCAACTTATCTGTGTTCAGATGAGTCCATCTGAACGCAGGTTGATCTAGTGCAGGCGACGCTCCAGCCCTTGAGCATAGGTGGCGGTCCGCGCTGCACCGAACCTCCGCAGCCCGTATCGAATCAGGGCTTCGACATCCGCATCGGCCTTCCGCGAGAGTCGGTAGGTCGACACGTCACGTCGGCTGTCGCAGGTCCTCGATCGTTGCAAGGATCTGCGAAACGGACCGTGTGCTGATCCCACTCGCCTCGCCTTCGAGCAGTGCGGCACGTACCGCGCCGGCCTCGGCTTCATGGTGTTCAAGCAGGCGCAACCCCGCGCGCACCACATCGGCGGCTGAGCCGTATCGCCCGGTACGGATCTGCGCGTCGACGAACCGTTCCGACTGCGCGTCCAGCGGGATGGTCATGTTCCTGGTCATCTTCGGAGGCTCCCTGCAGTCAAGTGCCGACTAGAGCATCCTGCGTCCGAACGGACGCAGATAAGATGCTCTAACTCTTTAAACTAGATCAACTTATCTGCGTTCAGATGAATCCATCTGAACGCAGGTTGATCTAGAGCATCCTGCGTCCGAACGGACGCAGATAAGATGCTCTAACTCTTTAAACTAGATCATCCAGGTCGCTTGCCGGCCCGGCATATGCGCCGACGGAATCACCC
>JANQKE010000134.1 GCA_028281265.1 Alphaproteobacteria bacterium
CCGGCCGGGCCCCGGTTCACCCTTGACGTCCCCGACGCCTGGAAAAGACAGACCCGCAAGAGCGTCAGGGAGGCTGGGGGGAGCATGAGCGAGACCCGGCAGGACACCCGGACCAAGCGGGGGTTCGCTCGCGCTCTCCCCCGCTTACACACTCCTGGGAGACGGGGAGACGACCTGGCGGATCCACCCGGTCGTCCCCGAAAACACTCTATCGGTCGAGCCAGGCCTCCAGCCGGTGGATCGCGGCATCGAGAACCGCATCCTGCTTGGCGAAGCAGAACCGGACGACGCCGCGGGTCGGGCGATGCGGCGTGAAGGCCGAAACCGGGATCGCGGTCACCCCGGCCTCGGCCGTCATGCGGGTGCACAAGGCGACATCGTCCTCGCCGGTGCCGAGCCCGGTGATCTCGATATTGGCGAAATAGGTCCCCTCGCACGGCAGGACCGGCAGACCCAGCCGCCGCAGCCCACCGATGAAGCGGTCGCGCTTGGCCTGCATCTCGTCGGCCAGGCCCTGGAAGTACCCGTCGTCCTTGCGCAGGCCATAGGAGACGGCGCTCTGCAGATGGGGCGGTGTGGTGAACACCAGAAACTGGTGCGCCTTGCTGAGCGGGGCCAGCAGATCGGCCGCCGCGGTCACGTAGCCGACCTTCCATCCGGTCAGGGAGAAGGTCTTGCCGGCCGAGCCGATCCTGACCGTGCGGTCGCGCATCCCGGGCTGGGCCAGCAGGCTGATCGGCGCACGGCCGTCGAACACGATATGCTCGTAGACCTCATCGGCGATCACGATGGCATCGTGGGCGATGGCGGCCCGGGCGACGATCGCCAACTCCTCCGCCCCGAACACCCGTGCCGCCGGGTTGAGCGGGTTGTTGATCAGGATCGCCCGGGTCCTGTCCGACATCGCCGCGGCCAGCGCGTCGGCGGTCAGGCGCCAATCGGGCGGGTCCAGGGACACGAAGCGGGGCACCGCCCCCGCCCGGCGCACCAGCGGCAGATACGCATCGTAGAGCGGCTCGATCAGCACCACCTCGTCGCCTGGGTCGACCAGGCCGAACAGCGCCGCCGCCAGCGCCTCCGTCGCGCCGGATGTGACCATCACCTCGGTCCGCCAGTCCACCGACAGGCCGTAGAACCGGCTGTCATGCTCGGCCACGGCCTGGCGGAGTTCCGGCAGCCCGAGCATCGGCGGATACTGGTTCCAACCCTCCGTCACCGCCGTGGCGGCCTGGCTCCGCACATCGGCGGGACCGTCGCCGTCCGGGAAGCCTTGGCCGAGATTGATCGCTTCGTGTTCCCGGGCAAGGCGGGACATCGCCTCGAACACGGTGGTGGGCATGTCGCGAAAAAGGGCGTTTCCAGACGGCTTCATCAGCGGAGCCCGAGCGGCGGCGAAACGGTGAACACGCCATCGTTAACGCAATGGTCACGGCCGGCATGGTCAACAGGGGGATCGGCCCGCCGGTGTACGGGGTTAGCCGAACGGCCGCAAGCAAGCCCGACGCGCCGACAACCGCCGCTCCCAACCATCGGCAGCCGGACCATGAAGATCATCGATGTCGAGGAAGAGCGCCCCCCGCCGACCGCCGACAACATCCGCCGGTTCCTGATGGGTCAGGGCATGGATGCGAACGAAGCGATCCGCATCGCCACCAGCGAGCGCGGCCTCAAGCTCTATCTCCGCGGGGTCGGCGAGAGCCGGGAAACGCCCGTCGCGGCAGCCCCGAGCCTGACCAGCCAGGAAAAGCGCAAGGTCCTGCTCGACCGCGGCTTTCCGGACGAGATGGTCTACGAGATGAACGAGGTGGCGGTCAACTTCCACTTCCATCACAGCGAACGGTGGGCGGTCGCTTCCAAGTCCACGATCTCCGCCGATGAGGCGAGACGCTGGCTGAAGCGCTATGCGGAATGCCTGCATGGCCGGCTGGTGCGGGACGGCAAGCTCGACCCCCCGACCGCCTGGTCGATGGTGGAAAGCCAACTGGACACGCCGGTCCTGCCGATGCTGGAGACCCAGCTCCGCGTCACCGGATTGATCGAGAAGTTCGAACAGGATACGGAATTCCTGTTCCCGCGCTGACCCGACCATCCGGTCGCAGGGCCCGCGGGCCCGCCGGTTCCGTCGAACGATCGCCGGCCAAGGGTTTCGGTGAGGCGGCAAATCGGCTAAGGCCAGCGCCGCGTCGCGCGGTGCCGGGTTGCGGCAAAGCCCCTCAACCGCCTCCCCTGCCGCCTCCCCTGCCGCCCACGCCCGACCGACCCCGGCGCCCGTTTCGATGACCGTGCCCGACAAGACCCCTGTCAAGCCAGAGCTATCGGTGGTGATTCCGGCCCTGAACGAGGCCATGAACATCATAGCACTGATCGATGAGATCGCCGGGGCGGTCACCCCGGTGACGTCGGCGTTCGAGATCGTCGTGGTCGACGACGGCAGCGACGACGATACCGGGGATCGGGCGCTGGATCGGCGCGAGACGGGCGTGCCCGTGCGGGTGCTGCGTCATCCCCGCCGATACGGTCAGAGTGCGGCCATCCGCAGCGGGGTCGGCGCCGCCCGCTACCCCTGGATCGCCACTCTCGACGGCGACGGTCAGAACGATCCGGCCGACATCCCGGCCCTGCTGCAGTCGGCTTTAGCCCTCGAACCGCCGGGGCTGACCGGGGGCATCCGCCACAAGCGGCGGGATGGCTGGGGCAAGCGGTGGGGCTCGAAACTGGCCAATGTGCTGCGCCAGGCGATGCTGCAGGACGGGTGCCCGGACTCCGGCTGCGGGCTGAAGGTGTTCCCGCGCGAGGCGTTCTTGCGGCTGCCCTATTTCAACGCGATGCACCGGTTCCTGCCGGCGCTGTTCCGCATCCACGGCCATCCGACCGCCTTTCAGCCGGTCAACCACCGGCCCCGGCAGGGCGGCCGGTCGAAATACGGTCAACTCAAGCGGGCCGGCGTCGGCCTGCTCGATCTTGTCGGCGTGACGTGGCTGCGGCTCCGGACACGGGTGGCACGGGCCGAGGAGCGTCGCCATCTGACCGGGTCAGACGGATCGGACGTGCAATCGGGGTGATTGCGCGCTATGGCAGGCGCGCGACCGAGACTCGACAAGGGCGATCGCAGCCCCGAACGCGCGGCCGGGCCCCCTCCGAAGCCCAGGCGGAACCTTCCGGGCGACCGCCGACAGAGTGATAGTGTGCAATGATCGATTCCTTGCTGGCGATGCCGACCTATGAGCTGATCTGGGTCGCGATCGGCTTCATGGGGCAAGCGCTGTTCTCCGCCCGGTTCCTGGCGCAGTGGATCTATTCCGAACGGGCGCGCCGATCGACCGTGCCGGAGGTGTTCTGGTACTTCTCCATGGGCGGCGGGCTGACGCTTCTGTCCTATGCGATCTACCGCCAGGACCCGGTTTTCATCGCCGGTCAGGCGACCGGGCTGCTGATCTACAGCCGCAACATCTACTTCATCTGGCGCGAGCGGTTCGGCAGGCGAGCCCGGATCCGGGCCGAGCGGGCGTCCTCCGAAGGACCTGCCGAATGACCCGGCCGCTCAGCGACGCCGCCGATCCCGCCGCCCCTCCGGTCGCGACCACGGCACCGGCCTGGTGGTGGCTCGCCCTGTTGGCGTTCGCCGTTGCCGTCCTGGCGCCCGGCATCGACACGATGCCGGTCACGGACCGCGACGAAGGCCGGTTCGCCCAGGCCACCGTCCAGATGCTGGAGAGCGGCGACTTCGTCGATATCCGTTTCCAGGACGCCGCGCGGCACAACAAGCCGATCGGGATCTACTGGCTGCAATCGGCGACCGTCAGCCTGTTCAGTGCGATCGAAGACCGGGCGATATGGGCCCACCGGTTGCCGTCCCTGGCCGGCACCGTGGCGGCGGTCATGCTGACGGCGGCGATCGGGGCGAGCCTTGCCGGCGCACGGGTCGGCCTGCTCGCCGGGGTCCTGATGGCGTCGTCGATCATCCTCAACGTCGAAGCCCGCATCGCCAAGACCGACGGCATGCTCCTGGCGTGCATCCTGGCCACGGTCTGGCCCCTGGTGCGGGCCTATGTTCGGGCGCGCGACCGCGCTGCCGACGTACCGGCCGAACGGCCCTGGGGCTGGGCCGCATTGTTCTGGGGGGCGATGGGGGCGGCGATCCTGATCAAGGGACCGATCGTGTTCATCCCGGTGGTCGGGATCGCGGTCGGCCTGTCGCTGTGGCAGCGCCACTGGCGATGGTTGCTCGACCTGCGGCCGTTTCCCGGCTTCGTTCTGACGATCCTGGTCGCCCTGCCCTGGCTGGTGGCGATCACCGTCGTTTCCGACGGCACCTTCTGGACCGAAAGCCTGGGCGAGGACATGTTCGGCAAGGTCCTTCAGGGTCAGAACACCCACGGCGCCCCGCCCGGCTACCATACGGGACTGTTCGTCGGCGTGTTCTGGCCGGGCTCGATCCTGTTCCTCCTGGCCGTCCCCTGGATCATCAGCCATCGGCGGGACGACAGGGTGCGGCTGCTTCTGGTGTGGATCGCCGCGGTGTGGCTGGTCTTCGAGATCGCCACGACCAAGCTGCCGCACTACACCTTGCCCGGCCTGCCGGCGGTGGCGATCCTGACGGCGATGGCGGTCGTCCACGCCACCGGCTGGCTGGCCGGGCGAACCGCCCTCGCGCGCTCCACGAAGTGGACCATGATGGTCCTGTGGGGGATCGGCACGGTCGCCCTGGCCCTGGCGTTGCCGATCGGCAAGCTGATGCTGGAGGGGACGGTCCGGCCCGTCTCCCTGTCGGCCTCGGTGGCGCTGATCGCCCTGGCGCTGTGGACGATCCTGCTGTTGCGTCGGGACGAAGCCCAGAAGGCGGTCCTGGCGATGGCGGCCGGGGCGGGTCTGTTCCTGGCGGCCACCTTCTCCACCACCGTACCGGGGTTCCAGACGGTCTGGATCAGTCCGCGGCTGGCTGCGGCGATGCAGGCCGTCAGCCCGTGCGACGACCCGCGCTTCGGCAGCGCCGGCTACCACGAGCCGAGCTTCATCTATCTGACCGACACCCGCACGCAGGTCGGTGCCGACGGGCGCGTCCTCTCGGCCCTCGACGACACCGACTGCGCGGTCCTCGCCGTCACCGAAGAACGGCTGGACGGCCTGCGAGCCGCAGCGGCGGCGAATGGCACCCCCCTGCCGGCCCCGCAGCCGGAGCCGGTGAGGGGCTTCAACCTCAACGGCGGTGATCCGCTGACGATCTGGCTCTACGTGTTCGACGACCTGGCCGCCGCCGGGGAGACCGCCGCGGAGGGCTGACCGACTCCGCGCCAAGAGCAGGAAGCAGAGCGGGATGGCGTCAGGTGCGATCGATCTTGCGATCGCACCTGGCGCCATCCCGCTCCAGGGGCTCGGGGGTTACCCGGCTGCGGCGTCCGCTTCCCGCGCTTGGCGCAGAGCGGTGCCCAGCGGCAGATGCAGCGACGTGTTCGCCGCCAGGATCGAGCCGCCGGTCAGCGGGTTCTTGCCGCCTTCGATCTCGCTGACGAAGCCGCCGGCCTCCTGCACCAGCACGATCCCGGCCGCCACGTCCCACGGTGCCAGGCCGCGCTCCCAGAACCCGTCAAAACGGCCGGCCGCGACCCAGGCGAGATCCAGAGCCGCAGCACCGGGCCGCCGGA
This sequence comes from Alphaproteobacteria bacterium, assembly GCA_028281265.1. GTDB lineage: Bacteria > Pseudomonadota > Alphaproteobacteria > DSM-16000 > Inquilinaceae > JANQKE01. The sequence continues at coordinate 5,643 of JANQKE010000134.1, forward strand.
TGCCCGAGCAGTGCGGCAGAACCTGTGCCAGTTCCCTGAGGAACTGCGGGATGTCGCCCCGACCCAGGAACGGTGCCCCGCAGGCGAACAGCCCATCGGCCATGACCCGCCGCCCCGAGACCCGCAGCCGGCGGTCGTTGAGGAACGCGCCCTGTCCCTTTTCGGACCAGAACAGATCGTTCGTGACGGGGTTGTAGATGACGCCGGCGACGATCCTGCCCTTCTGCTCGGCGGCGACGGAGATCGCCCAATGCGGGATGCCGTGCAGGAAGTTGGTCGTCCCGTCCAACGGGTCGACCAGGAACCGCGCATCGGCCTCACCGGGAATCGCGCCGCTCTCCTCCATCAGCAGACCGTAGCCGGGTCGCGCCCGGCTCAGCTCCTCCCTGAGGATCCTCTCGGACTTCAGGTCCGCCTGGCTGACGAAATCGGCCGGGCCCTTGCGCGAGACCTGCAACGCTTCGACTTCCCCGAAATCGCGCACCAGGCTGCGCCCGGCCTTCTCGGCGGCGCGCACCATGACGGAGACCAGGGGGGATCGGGTGACCATCTGAACGGGCCCTTTGCCGGACAGGGGAGTTGCAAAGACGAACCCCGGGCCCGGCCGGTGCCGGGACCCGGGGGAATCACGGGGGATCCGGTGTCCCAGACCCTCGCCAGGCACCGCTCGAGCGCGGTCAGTCCTTGGCGCGCTCCATATACGTTCCGTCCTCGGTCCGGACGACGACCCGCGTGCCGGTCTGGATGTGCGGCGGCACCATCACCTTGGCCCCGTTCTCCAGGATCGCCGGCTTGTAGGAGGAAGAGGCGGTCTGACCTTTGACCACCGGCTCGGCCTCGACGATTTCCAGCGTCACGGTCTGCGGCAGGGTTGCCCCCAACGGCGTCCCCTCGTGCAGGGTCACCTGGCAGATCATGCCCTCCTGCAGGAACACCGCCGGATCGCCGATCTCATCGGCGGTCAGGGTGTACTGCTCGAAACTCCCGGTATCCATGAAGGTGTACCCGTCGCCGTCGGCGAACAGGAACTGCATCTCGACCTCGTCGAGCCGGGCCCGTTCCACCGTCTCCTGGGTCCGCCACCGGTTCTGGGTCTTGTTGCCGGTGCGGACGTCCTTCATTTCGACCTGGATGACGGCGTTGCCCTTGCCGGGCTGGATCAGCTCGGTCTTGGTGACCAGGCAGAGCTTGCCTTCGTATTCGAGCACATTGCCCTTGCGGATTTCGATCGCGTTGATCTTCATAACGACTCTTGCTGTCCACCACCGGTTCGGCGCTGCCGCGATCCCCTCGGCCCCCCGCAACAGCCCCGTCGGATGGCGTCGGCCGCTGCGGAAGCCAGGGGCGCGGACGAGGGGACGTCCCGCCCGCCTGCCCCGCCGAAGTGGCGCGGAAGCTAGCGCAAGGCCCCCGTCCCCACAAGCAACCCCGCGGGCGGCGGGCGACAAACCTCGCCTGCACGGACACCGCCGGCCTTCCCGAAGAGACCAGGCTCCCATGACCGATTTCAGGACACCCGCAGCCCCGCCCTGGTGGCGCCCCGACCACTTCGTGCCCAAACGGCCGTTCCTGGAGGCACGCGCCGCGATCCTGGCCGCCATTCGGGACGTCTTCCGGGCGCTGGACTTCGTCGAGGTGGAGACGCCGATCCTGCAGGTCAGCCCGGGCATGGAGCCCCATCTCCGGGTGTTCAGCACCGTCCTGGAAGCCGTCGATCCCCGCCGACGCCGGGAGATGCACCTGCACACATCGCCCGAGTTCGCGATGAAGAAGCTGCTGGCCGCAGGCGTGGAGCGGCCGTTCCAGATCGCCCGGGTGTTCCGCAACGGCGAGCGGTCGGCCACCCACCATCCCGAATTCAGCATGATCGAATGGTACCGCGCCCACGAACCCTACACCGCCCTGATCGACGATTGCCGGATGCTGCTGCAGGCCGCGGCCCGGGCCGCGGCGGACCGATCGGGCGGCGATCCGCTGCTGCATTGGCAGGGGGCGACGGCCGACCCGTTTGCCCCCTGGCAGGTCCTGACGGTGCACCAGGCCTTCGCCGACAGGGTCGGAATCGATCTCGACGCCGCCATCGACGACCCGCTGGATCCGGATGTCCGCCTGCTGGAGGCGCAGACCCGGACGATCGGCATCCCCGCCCATCCCGATGACCGCTGGGACGATCTGTTCTTCCGGGTGTTTCTGGATCGTATCGAGCCCATGCTGGGCCAGGACGCCCCCACGATCCTGACCGACTACCCGGTCTGCATGGCGGCGCTGAGCCGGCCGAAGCCGGGAACCCCGGCGGTGGCGGAACGGTTCGAGCTGTATGTCGGCGGGCTGGAACTCGCCAACGCTTTCGGGGAGCTGACCGACCCGGTGGAGCAGCGCCGCCGGTTCGAGGCCGACATGGATCTACGCGCGCGGGTGTACGGCAACCGGCTGCCGATCGACGAGGACTTCATCGCGGCTTTGGAACACGGGCTGCCACCGTCGGCCGGGATCGCCCTGGGCTTCGACCGGCTGGTGATGCTGGCCACGGGGGCGAGCCGCATCGACCAGGTCCTGTGGGCGCCGGTCGCATCGATCTGACGGCCCACCTTGCCGATCGGCCACCAGCGGGTAGGATCGCTGGCATCCAAATCACGCAGTTGCCGGATACCGATCGCCATGAAAGGCACGTTTCTCCTCGCCGGCGGGCAGCTCGGTCCGATCGCCCGCACCGATACGCGGGCATCCGTGGTCAAGCGCCTGATGGCCTTGATGCACCGGGCCCACGCTGCCGGGGCACGGCTGATCGTCTTCCCGGAGCTGGCGCTGACCACCTTCTTTCCCCGCTGGTACATGCCGGACCAGGCGGAGGTCGACGCGTTCTTCGAAACCGAGATGCCGAATGCGGCCGTGCAGCCGCTGTTCGACCTGGCTGCCAAGCTCGGTATCGGCTTTTATCTCGGCTATGCGGAAAAGACCGTCCAGGGCGGCCGAACCCGCCGGTTCAACACCGCGATCCTGGTCGACACCAAGGGCCGGATCGTCGGCAAGTACCGCAAGATCCACTTGCCCGGCCATGCCGAGCCTGTGCCGAGCTATCCCTGGCAGCATCTGGAGAAGCGGTACTTCGAGGTGGGCGATCTGGGCTTTCCGGTCTGGCGCACCATGGGCGGCATCCTGGGTATGGCGATCTGCAACGACCGCCGATGGCCCGAGACCTTCCGGGTGATGGGCCTGCAAGGGGTCGAGCTGGTCATGCTGGGCTACAACACCCCGGCGATGAACCGGATGGGCGGCGAAGCCCCGCACCTGCGGATGGTTCACCACACCCTGTCGATCCAGTCCGGCGCCTACCAGAACGGCACGTATGTCTGCGCGGTCGCCAAGGCGGGGATGGAGGAAGGCTGCCTGATGATGGGGGGCAGTGCGATCGTCTCCCCGGCCGGGGAGATCATGGCCCAGGCCGCGAGCCTGGAGGATGAGCTCATCCTCGCCCCGATCGATCTCGACGCCTGCCAGTTCAACAAGACCACCGTGTTCAACTTCGCCGAACACCGGCGGATCGAGCATTACGCCTTGATCACCAGCCGCACCGGCGCCGAGCCTCCGCCGCCCGGCGATCCGGATTCGGAGATCTGATCGGCATGACCGACCGGCTGCGGCGCCTGCTGATCGTCAACCCCAACGCCACCGTCGCGGTGACCGAAGCGCTGGCCGAGGCCGCGGCGCTACCGGCCAGCAGCGATCTGGCCGTCGACACCGCGACGCTGGCCGACGGTCCACCGCTGATCGAAACCGACGCCGATGCCGCGCGCGTGATCCCGCCGCTGCTGGACCTGTTGGAACGGCGGCTGGCCGATGCGCCGGTCGACGCCGTCATCGTCGCCTGCTTCAGCGATCCGGGCGTCGCCGAAGCCCGGCGCCGGCTGCGCATCCCGGTGCTCGGCATCGCGGAGAGCGCTTATTGCGCCGCCATGGCGGCCGGTGGGCGGTTCGGGATCCTGTCCATCCACCCGTCTTCGGTGGGACGGCACGACCGCCAGCTCGACCGGCTCGGCTTCACCCATCGCCGCGCCGGCGACCGCCCCGTCGACCTCGCCGATATCGGCGATGGGCCGGAGCACGACACGGTCGTCCTGGACCGGCTGGAGACCGTGGGCCGGGCGCTGCTGGACGATGACGGGGCGGACCGCGTGATCCTGGGCTGCGCCGGCCTGACCGGTCACCGGCATGCGCTGGCCAACCGGCTGAGCGCACCGGTCATCGATCCGATCCACACCGCGGTCGGCCTCGCCCGTCTGACCCTTCTGTCGGCGCCGCCGACCGGCCATCCCCAACCCGGCTTGGTGCTATGAGCGCGACCGTCGATCTTCTGATCACCGATGCCGATCTGGTCACCGCCACCGACCGGATGCGCACGGACATCGCGGTGCGGGACGGCCGGGTGGTCGCGTTGGGCGAAGGCCTCGACCGGAACGCCGCCCGTACGATCCCCGCCGGCGGCCGGCTGGTGACCCCCGGCGGCGTCGACGCCCACTGCCACATCGAGCAGCGTGCATCGACCGGGGTGATGACGGCGGACGACTTCCTGTCCGGCACGATCTCCGCCGCCCATGGCGGGACGACCACGGTACTGCCGTTCGCCGCCCAGCATCGCGGCCAGAGCCTGCGGGAGGTGGTGCGGGCCTACCACGCGGTGGCCGAGCCCAAGGCGGTGATCGACTACGGCTTCCACCTGATCGTCTCCGACCCGACGGAAACGGTGCTGGGCCAGGAACTGCCGGCCCTGATCGAAGACGGCTACACGTCGTTCAAGGTCTACATGACCTATGATGCGCTGCGGCTGAACGACCGGCAGATGCTGGACGTGTTCGCCACCGCCCGGCGGGAAGGTGCGCTGGTCATGGTCCATGCCGAAAACCACGACATGATCGGCTGGCTCGCCGACCGGCTGCTGACACAGGGTCATCGGGCCCCGAAATTCCACACCGTCGCCCACAGCCGGCTGGCCGAAGGCGAAGCGACCCGGCGGGCGATCGACCTGGCGCGACTGGCCGATGCGTCGGTGTTCATCGTCCATGTCTCCGAGCCCGGGGCGATGGCGGCGATCCGCCAGGCCCAGACCGACGGGGCGAACGTGTTCGCCGAGACCTGCCCGCAATACCTGTTCCTGACCGCCGAGGACACCGACAAGCCCGGCATGGACGGGGCGATGTGGTGCTGCAGCCCGCCGCCGCGGGATGAGGCCGCGCAAGAAGCGATGTGGCAGGGCCTGGCCAACGGCACCTTCGCCGTCTTCTCCTCCGATCACGCGCCCTACACCCTGGACGCCGAGGGCAAGCTCGCCAAGGGTCCCGACGTCGCCTTCAAGCACATGGTCAACGGGGTCCCGGGGCTGGAGGTGCGGATGCCGCTGCTGCTGTCCGAAGGTGTGGGCGGCGGCCGCATCGACCTCAACCGGTTCGTCGCCGTCACCGCGACGGAGCCGGCCAAGGTCTACGGGCTGTTCCCCCGGAAGGGCACGGTCGCGGTCGGCAGCGACGCCGATCTGGTGATCTGGGACCGGGAGCGCGAGGTCACCCTGCGCTGGGAAGACCTGCACGACCGGGTCGGCTATACGCCGTATGAGGGGCGCAGGATCCGCGGCTGGCCGGACCTGGTGATCAGCCGGGGCCGGGTGGTGATCGAGAACGGTACACTCAACGCCGATCCGGGCACGGGCCGCTTCCTGCCGCGCGTGCGCCCGGACAGCGCACGGCCCGGCGGCCGCCCCGCGGCCGGGCTGTCCCCGTCGGAAGCGTTCGGCGCCGATCTGTTCTGATGCGGTCCCCGGACCCCTCGCGCGCACCCGGTTAACGCTTCGTTTAGCCGGCCGCACGACTATGGGGCGTGGCGCGGTACCCGTCCTTGGCCGGCAGCGACATCGCGCCGCGCCAGGCCCCCTTCACGGACGTTCCATGACCATCGTTTCCGGGATCAAGCTCACGCGGTGCTCCCAGGCCGAGGCCGAACGCCTCTGCGCCGAGCACAAGCGCTACAGTGACGGGCTGATCGGCGGCAAGCGCCTGTCGCTGGCCTTCCGGGACGCGGCCGATCTCGATTTCCGCAACCTCGACCTGATCGATTGCGAGTTCATCGGGTCGAGCTTCGAAGGTGCGGTCTTCGACGGGTCCCGTCTGCGCAGCGCAGTGTTCTTCGGCGCCCATCTCGAGGCGGCCAGCTTTCGTGCGTGCGATCTGATCCGCGCCGATCTGCGCGGTGCCAATCTGTCGGGGGCCGATCTGGAAGGCGCCGACCTCACCCGGGCGGACATCCGCGAGGGGTTCATCCTGACCCGGGACGCCAAGGGCAACTTCGTGCCCCACAGGCAGAGCATCACCCATGTGGAAGGCGCCAACTTCACCAACGCGAACCTCACCGGGGCCCGGTTGGGCAAAGCCGTCGGACACGGAACGACTCTGGCCAACGCCAATCTGCGCAATTGCCGGCTGACCGAAGCGGCCTTGTCGGGCTCCGATCTCCGCGGTGCCGACCTCACCGGCGCCGATCTCAGCAGCGCCGATCTGTCGGGCTGCGTGCTGCACGGCGCCACCTTGGCGGGGGCGATCCTCGACGGGGCCGATCTGTCCGGCGCCGACCTGACCGCGGCCAATGTCGAGGACAGCGACCTCGCCAAGGCCAAGACCGAAGGAGCGACCAAGGCCCTGTCGGTGCAGGACCTCGGCCTGGACATCCGGCAGGTGCTCAAGGATCACGCGCGCTGGATCGGCAGTCTGGGCCATGAGGGTTTCCAGGCCGATCTGGGCCGGGTGCAGCTCTCGGGGCTCGACTTCGAAGGCAAGGATCTGTCCGCAGCCAATCTCGAACTCGCCACCTTGTCCTGGAGCAACGCCAAAGGGGCGCGTCTGTCGATGGCCAACCTGTCGGGCGCCCTGCTGCTGGAAGCGGTGTTCCAGGACGCCGACCTGCGCGGAGCGAACCTGAAGCGGGCGGTCCTCACCGGGGCGGATCTGCGACGCGCCAAGCTGGGAGCGGTGCGCATGGGCAGCGGCCAGCGACAGCCATGGGCCAGCCAGTTGACCGAAGCCAAGCTGATCCGGGCCCAACTCCGGGATGCCGATCTGCAAGGCGCCAATCTCGCCCGGGCCGATTTGCGCGGTGCCGACCTGCGCGGCGTGATCCTCACCGGGGCCGACGTCACGGACGCCGATTTCAGCGACGCCAACCTCGCCGGCGCCCAATGCGACGTCGCCCGGCGCCGCGGCGTCAAGGGGCTTCCCTAGAGTATCCTGCGTCCGAACGGACGCAGATAAGATGCTCTAACTCTTTAAACTAGATCATCCAGGTCGCTTGCCGGCCCGGCATATGCGCCGACGGAATCACCC
>JANQKE010000069.1 GCA_028281265.1 Alphaproteobacteria bacterium
CTCCAGGATGATGTCCTTACTGAAGAAGCCGGCCGTCCCGAAATAGAGCCCTGGGATACCGATCCCGGCCAGCGCCAGGCTGCCGATCCACATCAGGGCGTATGTGTAGGGAACCTGCCGCCAGATGCCGCCCATCTTGCGCATGTCCTGCTCATCGGACATGGCGTGGATCACCGAGCCCGCGCCCAGGAACAGCAGCGCCTTGAAGAAGGCATGGGTCATCAGGTGGAAGATCGCCGCCGGATACGCCGATACGCCGATCGCAAAGAACATGTAGCCGAGCTGGCTCATGGTCGAGTAGGCGATCACCCGTTTGATATCGAACTGGGTGAGGCCGATCGTAGCGGCGACGAAGGCGGTCAGACCGCCGATGACGGTCACCACCATCAAGGCGTCGGGTGCGTATTCGAATACCGGTGACATCCGCGCCAGCATGAACACACCGGCCGTCACCATGGTGGCGGCGTGGATCAGGGCGGAGACCGGGGTCGGCCCCTCCATCGCGTCGGGCAGCCAGGTGTGCAGGCCGAGCTGGGCCGACTTGCCCATCGCCCCGATGAACAGCAGCAAGCCCACGGTCGTAAGCGCGTGCACCTCCATGCCCAGGAAGGTGAAGGTCGCGTCGGCAAGTCCCGGTGCGGCGGCGAAGATCGCGTCGAACTTCACCGAGCCCGTGAGCATGAAGATCGCGAAGATCCCCAATGCGAAACCGAAATCACCGACCCGGTTGACCAGGAACGCCTTCATCGAGGCCTGATTGGCGCTATGCCGCTCGTGCCAGAAGCCGATCAGAAGATAGGAGGCGAGGCCGACCCCTTCCCAGCCGAAGAACATCTGCACCAGATTGTCGGCCGTCACCAGCATCAGCATCATGAAGGTGAACAGCGACAGATAGGCAAAGAACCGCGGCTTCGACGGATCGTGGCTCATGTAGCCGATGGAGTAGACGTGCACCATGGCGGACACGCCGTTGACCACGATCAGCATGACGGCCGTCAACGTGTCCATCCGCAGCGACCAGGCGACCTCGAAGTCGCCGCTGTCGATCCAGGTGAACAGCTCGACCGTGCGGGTGTTGCCGCCGATGGCGATGTCGACGAAGAGGATGATCGAGAACACCAGCGCCAGGCCCATCGCGGCGACGGTGACGCCCATGGCGCCCTTGTCACCGATCCAGCGCGGCATGAAACCAGCGATCAGCGCCCCCAGCAGGGGCAGGAATACGGCTGCGACTTCCATCGGACGGAGCGCCCTAGCCCTTCATGAGATTGATGTCTTCAACCGCGATCGAGCCGTGGTTGCGGAAATAGATCACCAGGATCGCCAGACCGATCGCCGCCTCGGCCGCGGCCACGGTGAGGATGAACATCACGAACACCTGGCCGGCCAGATCGTTGAGATGGACGGCGAAGGCCACCAGATTGATGTTCACCGCCAGCAGCATGAGTTCGATCGACATCATGATGACGATCACGTTGCGGCGGTTAAGGAAGATCCCGAAGATGCCGACGGTGAAGATGATCGCCGCGACGGTCAGGTAGTGGGACAGGCCGATTTCGAGCATCGCCTCATACCCCCTTGCCGGTGTCGACCCGGGCGATGGCGACGGAATCCTCCCGCCGGCGGGCGAGTTGGTGCTCGACATTCTGCCGGCGGACGCCGGAACGTTGCCGCAGGGTCAGCACGATCGCCCCGATCATCGCCACCAGCAAGATCAGCCCGGAGACCTGAAACAGGTAGACGTAATCGGTGTACAGGATCCGACCCAGTGCTTCGGTATTGGTGATCTCCGGATCCGCCGGAACCGGGTTGCGGGCGACCAGATCCGCTTCCGGTACGACGATCCACGCCCCCACCACGAAGATCAACTCGACCAGGAGGATCAGGCCGATCAGCCCGCCGATCGGCAGGTAGTTCTGGAAGCCCTCGCGCAGCTTGGCGAAGTTGACGTCCAGCATCATGACGACGAACAAGAACAGCACCGCTACCGCGCCGACATAGACCACGATCAGCACCATCGCCAGGAACTCCGCACCCAGAAGGACGAACAGCGCGGCCGAGTTGAAGAAGGCCATGATGAGGAACAGCACGGAGTGCACGGGATTGCGCGATGCGATCACCATCACGGAGGCCGCAATGGCGATCCCGGCAAACAGATAGAAGGCCAGAGCCTGTACGATCATGCGGAGGGGATCCGTCGAGGGGAAACGGACGAAACGCCGGAGACTGGGTCTCGCCCGTAACTGGGAAACGGCGCCGACCGGGTAGGCCCGATAAGCGCCAAGTGCAAGTCCCGCCGACCCGAAACAGCCCAGATCAGACCATGGTCGATGGGGCTTGATCCACCGACCGGGCGGGCGCGTCGGTGAGGCCGATCAGCCATCCTACCGGTAGGGTGCGTCGGCGGCGATGTTGGCCGCGATCTGAGCCTCCCACCGGTCGCCGTTCGCTAGCAGCTTCTCCTTGTTGTAGAAAAGCTCCTCCCGGGTTTCGGTGGCGAACTCGAAGTTCGGTCCTTCGACGATGGCATCGACCGGGCATGCCTCCTCGCAGAAGCCGCAATAGATGCACTTGGTCATGTCGATGTCGTAGCGGGTGGTGCGGCGGCTGCCGTCTTCCCGCGGCTCGGCCTCGATGGTGGTCGCCTGGGCGGGACAGATCGCCTCGCACAGCTTGCAGGCGATGCACCGCTCCTCCCCGTTGGGATAGCGGCGCAAGGCATGCTCACCCCGGAACCGCGGGCTCAGCGGGCCCTTCTCGTAGGGGTAGTTGAGCGTTACCTTCGGTCTGAACATGTACTGGAAGGTCAGCGCCAGGCCCTGGGCGATTTCTCCCAGCAGCACGCGGCGCACCGCACGATCCATGAACGCCATCGTGAGCAACCTTTCTTTTGTATTGCGGCCTGCCGCCGACCGGTCGCGGCGCTCACGCCGGCAGCCAGTCGAACGCCACGAGCAGGCCGGAGATCAGCACCACCCACAACAGGGATATCGGCAGGAACACCTTCCATCCCAGACGCATGAGCTGATCATAGCGGAAACGGGGGAGTGTCGCCCGCACCCAGATGAAGACGAACAGGCACAGCGCGATCTTGGCGGCGAACCAGATCGGCCCGGGGATCCAGTTGAGCGGTGGGATGTCCAACCCGAACGGCGGCAGCCATCCGCCCAGGAACAGGATGGTGGTCATCGCGCTCATCAGGATCATGTTGGCGTATTCGCCCAGGAAGAACAGGGCGTAGGTCATCGACGAGTATTCGACCATGAAGCCGCCGGTGATCTCCGATTCCCCTTCGGGCAGGTCGAACGGATGTCGGTTGGTCTCCGCCAGGGTCGACACGAAGAAGATCACCAGCATCGGCAACAGCAGGATCTGGATCAGCAGCGGCCGCTCCGCCGTAACGACGTCAGTCAGGTTCAGCGATCCGACCACCAGCAGAACCGTTATCATCACGAGGCCGATCGACACTTCGTAGCTGACCATCTGCGCGGCCGAGCGCAACGCGCCGAGAAAGGCGTATTTCGAGTTCGACGCCCAGCCAGCCATGATGATGCCGTACACGCCTAGCGAACTGATCGCGAACAGATACAGGACGCCGACATTGATGTCGGCCAAGACCATGCCGTCGTCGAAGGGGATGACCGCCCAAGCGACCAGGCTGAGGAAGAACGTCATCATCGGCGCCAGCACGAACACCAGCCGGCTCGACCCCGAGGGGATGATCGTCTCCTTGGTCAGGAGCTTCAGGCCATCGGCCAGGGGCTGCAGCAGGCCGAACGGCCCCACCGTCATCGGGCCTTGGCGCATCTGCATCGCGCCCATCACCTTGCGCTCCGCATAGGTGAGATAGGCCACGGCCACCAGGAGCGGCACGATGATCGCCATGATCTGAAGGACGATCACGATCGTCGGCCAAGCGTAGTCGGTCCAGAGCATCTTTACCGGGTCCTGCGGCTGCGGCCGGGTGTGATCGTCATTGGGCGGCCGCCCGCTGCTCGATCTCGGTAACGCATTTGGCCATGGTCTCCGAGGCGCGGCTGATCGGATCGGTCATGTAGAAGGTTTCGACCGGGCTGACAAACGGCGCCGGGTCGGCCGGCAGATCGGCGGCTCCGAACCGGGCCCAATCCGCCTTGATGCGCGTGTCGATCGCCGCGAAAGCGGGCTCGATCTCCACCATCCGACGGCGGACATCCCGCAGATTGTCGTAGGGAAGGGTCTTGCCGACCCGCTCGGACAGCGCCCGGACGATCTTCCAATCCTCCTTGGCGTCGCCGGGCGGGAACGCGGCCATCTTCGCCAGTTGCACCCGGCCTTCGGTGTTGACGTAGGTGCCGTTCTTCTCGGTATAGGCGGCGCCGGGCAGGATCACGTCGGCCCGATGGGCCCCGCGGTCGCCGTGGTGGCCCTGGTAGATCACGAACGCATCCCCGAAGGCCGGGCCGTCGATCTCATCGGCACCGAGGTTCCAGATCAGCTTGATCGATCCGTCCCGTGCGCCAGCCAGGATGCCGGCGGTGTCCCGCCCCCCCTGCCCCGGCACGAACCCGGCCAGTACCCCGCCGACGCGGGCAGCGGCGGTGTGCAGGACGTTGAAGCCGTTCCACCCTTCCCGGACCATCCCGGTCGCCTCGGCCAGGGCGCGGACGCGACCCAGCACCGCCGCCCCGTCGGCCCGGGCCAATGCCCCCATGCCGACAATGACCATCGGCCGCTCCGCCGCGGTGAGCCGCTGGGCGAACGAATGCTCGCCGCGGGCCAGCGCCTCCAAGCTATCCGGCCCCGCACCGATATAGGTGGTGCTGTAGGTGAGGTCGTGATTGGGGCCGACGACGCCCACCTTCAGACCGCCCTTCAGCCAGCGCTTGCGGATGCGCGCGTTGACCATCGCCGCTTCCCAACGCGGGTTCGTGCCCACGAGCAGGATGGCATCGGCGTCCTCGATGCCGGCGATACCGCTGTTGAAGAGGTAGGAGGCCGGCACGGCCGGATCGATCCTGGCCCCGTCCTGCCGGCAATCGCGGTGCGGCGAGCCCAGGGCCGTCATCAGATCGCCCAGCGCGACCATGGCTTCGACATCGACGAGGTCACCGGCCAACGCCGCCACCGCGTCGCCGCCCAGCCCCTCGAGCCGTTCGGCGATCGCGGCGAAGGCCTCGGCCCAGCTTGCCGGCCTGAGCTTGCCCTCGGTGCCGCGAATATAGGGCCGGTCCAGCCGTTGGCGACGCAGCCCGTCATAGGCGAAGCGGGTCTTGTCGGAGATCCACTCCTCGTTCACGTCCTCGTGCAGGCGCGGCAGCACCCTCAGCACCTCGCTGCCCCGGCTGTCGACCCGGATGTTGGACCCGACGGCGTCCAGCACGTCGATCGATTCCGTTTTCTTCAGCTCCCACGGCCGTGAGACGAAGGCATACGGCTTCGAGGTCAGGGCCCCGACCGGACAGATATCGATCATGTTGCCCGACAGCTCGGACGTGATCGTGCTTTCGATATAGGTGCCGATCTCCATATGCTCACCGCGCCCGGTGGCCCCCATCTCGGGCATGCCGGCGATCTCGTCGGCGAAACGGACGCAACGGGTGCAGTGGATGCACCGGGTCATGAAGGTCTTGATCAACGGGCCGAGGTTCTTCTCCTTCACCGCCCGCTTGTTTTCGGCATAGCGGCTATGGTCGAAGCCATAGGCCATCGCCTGGTCCTGCAGATCGCACTCCCCTCCCTGGTCGCAGATCGGACAGTCCAGCGGGTGGTTGATCAGCAGGAACTCCATCACGCCCTTGCGGGCCTTGTGCACCTTCTCGGAGTCGGTGAACACCACCATGCCTTCGCCTGCCGGCATGGCGCAGGACGCCACCGGCTTGGGCGCACGTTCCACCTCGACCAGGCACATCCGGCAATTGGCCGGGACCGACAGCCGGTCATGGTAGCAAAAGCGGGGGATCTCGATCCCCAGCTGCTCGCAGGCCTGGAGCACGGAGGTCCCCGGCTCGACCTCGATCTCGATCCCATCGATCGTCAGTTTCGGCATCTGTATCCCCGAATGCGGGTTCGTGTTCGTCTCAGACCGTTTCCAGAAGGCGGAGCAGCGCGACCGTCAAGCCGACGATCGCCAGGCTCAGTCCCAGCATCCACCGAACCATCTCCGCCTTGGTCTCGGCCACCAGCATCCGCATTTCCTGGCGCAGGACGGCGAACCCGGCCTGCATCTCCTGGCGCACGGCCGTGAACTCCGCTTCCGTCTGCTGCCTGTGACCCTCGATCTCCTGGCGGACGGCCGCGAACTCCGCTTCCGTCTGCCGCCTATGACCCTGGATCTCCTGGCGCACGGCCGCGAACTCGGAGTGCATCTCCTGGCGAACGGCCGCGAACTCCGCTTCCGTCTGCTGCCTGTGACCCTCGATCTCCTGGCGGACGGCCGCGAACTCGGAGTGCATCTCCTGGCGAACGGCCGCGAACTCGGCGTGCATCTCCTGGCGAATGGCGGCGGACTCGGCCTTCGTCTGCCGCCTATGCCCCTCGAACTCCTGACGCACGGCCGCGAAGTCGGCGTGCATCTCCTGGCGAACGGCGGCGAACTCGGCCCTGGTTTCCTGGCGATGCAGGTCGACGCCGGTTCCGACCTCCCGCACATCGCTCTTCGTCGCCACGGCTTCACCGAGCGCCTGGTTGAACGCTTCGGTCAACCCGCGGGCCTGGTCCTCGGTGAAACCCGAAGACCTCAGCTTGTGCGAGAACGCCAAGGTATCGAAGGGCGCGCTGGTCATCGGTCGCGGATCCGAAGGCCCTACTCCGCCGCCACCGGCAGCGGCCGGTCTGCGTGGGCGGCATCGCGGTACTGGCGGATGCGGTCGACCATCTCGTCGCGGAAATGCCGGATCAGACCTTGGATCGGCCAGGCCGAGGCATCCCCATGGGCGCAGATGGTGTGGCCCTCGATCTCCTTGGTCACCTCCAGCAGCATGTCGATCTCCTCGACCCGCGCCTGGCCCCGGACCATCCGCTGCATCACCCGCCACAGCCAGCCCGTCCCCTCTCGGCACGGTGTGCACTGGCCGCAGCTCTCATGCATGTAGAAGTAGCTCAGCCGGGCGATCGCATAGATCACGTCGGTCGAGCGATCCATCACGATGACCCCGGCGGTCCCGAGGCCCGACTGCGCGTCCTTGAGGCTGTCGAAATCCATCAGCACATCGTCGCAGATCGCCTTGGGCAGGATCGGCGTGGAGGAACCGCCCGGGATGACGGCCTTGAGATTGTCCCAACCTCCCCGCACGCCGCCGGCATGCCTGTCGAGCAGATCGCGGAGCGGGATGCCCAGCTCCTCTTCGACGTTGCAGGGCTGGTTCACATGGCCCGAGATGCAGAACAGCTTGGTCCCGCTGTTCTTCGGCCGACCGAGCCCGCCGAACCAACTGCCGCCGCGGCGCAGGATCTCCGGCACCACCGCGACAGTCTCGACATTGTTGACCGTGGTCGGCCTGCCGTAAAGGCCGGCACCCGCGGGGAACGGCGGCTTGTTGCGCGGCTGACCCTTCTTGCCTTCGAGGCTTTCCAGGAGGGCCGTTTCCTCGCCGCAGATATAGGCTCCCGCACCGCGGTGCAGGTAGAGGTCGAAGTCCCAGCCGCTGCCGGCCGCGTTCCGGCCGATCAGACCGGCATCGTAGGCCTGGTCGATGGCACGCTGGATGTTCGAGGCTTCGTTGTAGAACTCGCCGCGGATGTAGATGTAACAGGTGTGCGCCCCCATCGCGAAGGCGGACACCAGCGCCCCTTCGATCAGCCGATGCGGGTCATAGCGCAGGATATCCCGGTCCTTGCACGTTCCGGGCTCGGACTCATCGGCATTGATCACCAGATAGTGCGGCCGGTCGTCCTTCACCTCCTTGGGCATGAACGACCATTTGAGGCCGGTCGGGAAGCCGGCCCCACCGCGACCGCGCAGCCCGGATGCCTTGACCTCGTCGATGATCCTGTCGCGGCCCAGGGCGACGAGTTCCGCCGTGCGGTCCCAGACCCCGCGCCGCTTCGCAGCGTCGAGGCCCCAGTCTTCCCAGCCGTAGAGGTTGGTGAAGATGCGATCCTTGTCCTGCAACATGGGTCAGTCCGCCCCTTCGCCAGCGCGAGGGGCACCCGCCGCCCTGACCGCGTCCGGCGCCCGCTCGATCAGTGATGTCGGGCCCAGCTGTGCCTGGCTCCCCCGGCGCCCGGTCTGCGAGCCGACCGGTACCGCGTCGCCGCGCTTGAGCGCCTCGATGATCCCGCACATCCGCTCGTAGTCGAGATCCTCGTAATAGTCGTCGTTGATCTGAACCATCGGCGCGTTGACGCAGGCCCCCAGGCATTCGACCTCGATCACCGTGAACTGCCCGTCATCACTGTGCCGATGGTCGTGCCCCGCCTGAACGCCGGTCGTGTCCTTGATGGCCCGCTTGATGTCATCCGACCCGCACAACCAGCACGGCGTCGTGGTGCAGACCTGCACCAGGTGCTTTCCGACCGGTTTCTTGTTGTACATGGTGTAGAAGCTGGCGACTTCGTACACACGGATCTTCGGCATTTCGAGAAGATCGGCGACCGCATCCATCGCCGCCCGCGGCAGCCAGTTGGCGTGCTGGCGCTGGGCCAGGTCGAGCAGCGGCATGACGGCCGACTGTTTCCGGTCAGCGGGGTATCTGGCGATGATCTGCTGGGCCCGTGCCAGGTTCTCCCCGGTGAAGGTGAACGAGTCCGGCTGCTGGTCGGCGGGTGCGGGTTCGCCGAAACTCATCGGTCGATCTCCCCAAAGACAATATCCATGGCGCCGATGATGGCGACGGAGTCGGCCAGCAGGTGGCCGCGGGTCATGAAGTCCATCGCCTGCAAATGCGGGAAGCCCGGCGCGCGGATGCGGCAGCGATAGGGTTTGTTGGTGCCGTCACTGACCAGGAACACACCGAATTCGCCCTTAGGGGCTTCGACGGCGGCATAGCTCTCCCCGGCGGGGACGTGATAGCCCTCCGTGTAGAGCTTGAAATGGTGGATCAGGGCTTCCATCGACCGCTTCATGTCGCCGCGGGTCGGTGGGGCGACCTTGTTGTTGGTCGTCTTGACGGGTCCCGTCCTGGGCATCTGCTCGAGGCATTGCCGGATGATGCGGACCGACTGGCGCATCTCCTCCACCCGCACGAGATAGCGGGCATAGCAATCATCGGTCTTGCCGATCGGAATGTCGAAATCGATCCGGTCGTAAACGTCATAGGGCTGGGCCTTGCGGAGATCCCAAGGGATCCCGGAGGCGCGCAACATCGGTCCGGTGAAGCCCCAGGCGATCGCGTCATCGGCGCCGACCACGCCGATATCGACGGTCCGCTGCTTGAAGATTCGGTTGTCGGTCAGCAGGGTTTCCAGGTCGTCGATATGCTTGTCGAAGGTCTCGAAATACTCGCCGATATCGTCGGCCAGTCCCGACGGCATGTCCTGATGCACGCCACCGGGGCGGAAATAGGCCGAGTGGAGCCGAGCACCCGAGACCCGCTCGTAGAACTCCATCATGATTTCGCGTTCTTCGAACGACCACAGCGACGGCGTCGTCGCCCCGACATCGAGCGCAAAGGTCGTCAGATTGAGAAGATGATTGAGGATGCGGGTGATTTCGGCGAACAGGACGCGAATGTACTGGCCGCGTTCCGGCACCTCGATGCCCAGCAGGCTCTCCACGGCCAGGGCGTAGGCGTGCTCCTGACACATGGGCGAGACGTAGTCCAGGCGGTCGAAATACGGCACCGCCTGCAGATAGGTCTTGTACTCGATCAGCTTCTCGGTGCCGCGATGCAGCAGGCCGATATGCGGGTCCGCCCGGGAGACGACTTCGCCGTCCATTTCGAGCACCAGCCGCAGCACCCCGTGGGCCGCCGGGTGCTGCGGCCCGAAATTCATGGTGTACGGTTTGATCTGGCTTTCGGTCTCGGCCATGGCGTCAGGCTGTCCCCCCTTGCTGCGGCGTGGCCTTCTCGTCGCCTGGGAGCTTGGGTGTCATCCCCTCCCATGGGCTCAGGAAATCGAAGGTGCGGAAATCCTGGGTCAGTTGTACCGGCTCGTAGACGACACGCTTCTGCTCTTCATCGTAACGAACCTCGACATAGCCGGTCAGCGGGAAGTCCTTACGCAGCGGGTGTCCTTCGAATCCGTAGTCGGTCAGGATGCGGCGCAGGTCCGGATTGTCGGAGAAGAATACACCATACATGTCCCAGACTTCACGCTCGAACCAACCCGCGCAAGGATAAATCCCGCAAACTGAAGGAACTGGAGTATCTTCATCCGTCGTCACCTTAACCCGCAGCCGGGCGTTCTGGCTCATCGACAGGGTATTGTAGACGACTTCGAACCGCTCCTCCCGATCGGGATAGTCGACCGCCGTGATGTCGATCAGTTGATTGAACTTGAACGCGACATCGTCGCGCAGCACGGTCAGCACCTTCTCGATCGCCCCGCGGCGCGCGTGCACGGTGAGTTGATCGACGGCAATCGCGTAGTGCGAGACGTCGGTATCGAGACGGGAGACGATCGCCTCGGCGATATCGACAAGTGTCTGGTTAGCCATGATTGACCTCGGTACAGCGGGTTGGCGCCGAGGAAGGCGCTCCGGTCAGCCCCGCGAGCCCTTCGCACCTCTGCGGGGCTGACCGGAGCGCGGAGACCGCGTCCCGATCGCCCATCGGCGCCGGTTCAGCGAACGATGCGGTTGCCGCGGCGGATCTTCTTCTGGAGCTGAATGATCCCGTAGACCAAAGCCTCCGCCGTCGGCGGACAGCCCGGGACATAGATGTCGACCGGCACGATCCGATCGCAGCCGCGCACGACCGAATAGCTGTAGTGATAGTATCCGCCGCCATTGGCGCACGAGCCCATCGAGATGACCCAGCGCGGCTCCGGCATCTGGTCATACACCTTGCGCAGAGCCGGAGCCATCTTGTTGGTCAGGGTACCCGCGACGATCATCACGTCCGACTGGCGCGGACTCGGCCGGGGGATCACGCCCAGCCGATCGAGATCGTAGCGTGCCATATAGGCGTGGATCATCTCCACCGCGCAGCAGGCGAGCCCGAAGGTCATCGGCCACAGCGAACCGGTACGCGCCCAGTTCACCAGATCCTCGAACCGGGTGAGCAGATAGCCTTTGTCCTGCAGTTCCGTGGTGGCCGCTTTGACGACCGCATCCTGTTCGCGCCCGGGCGGCAGCGGTTCCGACAAGGCCGATACCGGTGCGGCCGGAACGGCGGGGGTGGTCACTCCCATTCCAGGGCTCCCTTCTTCCACTCATAGATGAAGCCAATGGTCAGAACGCCCAAGAAGCACATCATCGACCAGAAACCGAAAAGGCCGATCTCGGACAGCGACACCGCCCAGGGAAACAGGAACGCAACCTCCAGATCGAAGATGATGAACAAAATGGCCACCAGGTAGAAGCGGACATCGAATTTGATGCGCGCGTCCTGGAACGCGTCGAACCCGCACTCATAGGCCGACAGCTTCTCCGGATCAGGGTTCTGCTTGCCCACGATCAGGGAGGCGACGACCATAGCCATCGACAGAAAAATCGCGATCGTCAGGAAGATCGCGATCGGCAGATACTCGCTGAGCAGCTCTTCTTGCCCCATGGGCATGACCTTACGTTCGGTCTTGGGGGAACACGACGCGACCACCGGGCTCCGTCGGTCGGTGCTAGGCATGCCCGCCCGATACCGATGGAGCAAGCAGGATCGCGTGCAGTGCTGCCGTTTATAAGCCGCAACGGCGGGATCGTGAAGGGAGAACGGCGCCCCCGCGCGCATCCGACGCTGGCGTTCGGTCGAAACTCCGACGGCGATCGTAGGATAGGTGGCGCGAGTGACGGGACTTGAACCCGCGGCCTCCGGCGTGACAGGCCGGCGCTCTAACCAACTGAGCTACACCCGCGTGGAAGCGCATACCCTCCTCAGGGAGGTGCCTGGCGGCAGGTAGCGGTGGCGCGAGTGACGGGACTTGAACCCGCGGCCTCCGGCGTGACAGGCCGGCGCTCTAACCAACTGAGCTACACCCGCTCGACCGCTGACCGGTCGTCGTGACCGGTGGAGTGCGGCATGTAGACGCCGGCCCAAGCGGTGTCAAGGAGTCCCCGACACGGTCATCCCATGACCGAACCGCGTCCTTCCCGCCGCCACAGTCCGCGCTCGACAGGTGTTCCGCAATGCCACCCGCTCCTTCCGCCCCTCTGCCGTTGACCGTGGTCGTGCTGACCCGCAACGAAGCGATCAACCTGCCCCATTGCCTGGAGTCGCTAACGGGGCGGGTGGCAGAGATCGTGGTCGTCGACTCCGAAAGCACCGATGCCACCCGGTCGATCGCCCGGTCCGCCGGCATCCGCGTCGTGCCGTTCCGCTGGACCGGCAAGCCGCCGCTCAAGAAGCAATGGGCTCTTGAGACCGTGTGCGGTGCTCAACCCTGGACGCTTGTGCTCGATGCCGACGAGTCGGTTCCGGCCGCGGCCTGGACCGGTATCGACCGTGTACTGGGCCGGCCCGATGCCGCAGACGGCTATTTTCTGGCGTTCCGCAACTGGTTCGGCGGCCGGCCGCTTCGCCACGGACGCAGGAACCGCAAGCTCTGCCTGTTCAGAACCGGCCGAGCCCGATTCGAGCCGGCGCCGCATGTCGATCCGCACTGGGAAGTCGAAGGGCACGTCCAGCCCGTGCTGGACGGACGGGTCGACAGCCTGCCCGTCCTACTCGACCATCACGATCGACGCCCGCTGTTCGACTATTTCGAACGGCACAACCGGTACAGCGAGTGGCCCGACCCGCACGGCGCGGAGACGCAACCCGGTCTGCGGGCGGTCTTCAAACGGCTCTTCTACCGCCTGCCCGGGCGCCCCCTGCTCGCATTTGTGGACAGCTATCTGATCCAGGCCGGTTTTCTGGACGGCAGTGCCGGTTTCGACTTCGCCATGGCACGGGCCTTCTACTACTGGCAGGTCGACGCCAAGCGGCGTGCCCGTGCTCATTCCAGTTCGGACAGATAAACCTCCGCCACCCCGTCCACGGCCCGTACCGCAAGATGGGTGTGCCGATCCTGTTTGGCGCTGCCCAGGGACACGAAATCGATGGTTCCCGCGGGCAGCAGATGCGATCCGGGGGTGGCGACGACGCCGTCGCCGCCGGTCTGAAAGGTCACGCTGCCGGTGGCGTAAAGGCGCAACACCCGAGTCGTCGGGTCAAACGGGGAGGCCGTCCGGACCGAGGTCGCGCCGGCCTGGAGATACCGCGCACCGCCCTGCTTGGGGCGGAGCACCGGGATCGGCTGATTGTCGTCGTCACGGGGGAGAAGGGTGGCCATCGCCGCGAATATCCCGTCTTGCCGAACCAGCATTCAGGATTATACGGCAGAGAAAGGAATGTCAACCTATAATAGAGCCGATACAGTGAGCCATCCGACCCTGCCATATGCTGGCGGCCGTGTTGTGGGCTCCGGGGTGGTGGTGGAGGTGAGAGGAGAATCCTCGAACCAGAACAGCGCGCCGGGTTGGTCGGCCGGCGGCGCGATACTCAAGATGGTGGGCGGTGACGGGTTCGAACCGCCGACCCTCTCGGTGTAAACGAGATGCTCTTCCAGCTGAGCTAACCGCCCGGCAACGCGCGAACTGAACGGAACCGTCAGCACTGCCTCGATGCTGTCTGTCCTCGATGCTCCTTGAGACCCCGGTCGCAACGCGCTGAACGACCGGGGTACGTACCGGTCCGCGCCTCAGGCGTTGACCGCATCCTTCAAGGACTTGCCGGCCTTGAATTTGGGCTGGTTGGAGGCGGCGATGTCGATCGCTTCACCGGTGCGCGGATTGCGACCGGTGGTCGCCGCACGATGAGCCACCTGAAATGTCCCGAACCCGGCCAAGCGAACATCCCCGCCCTTCGCCAATTCGCCCGTGATCACATCGAAGACGGCATCGACAGCCTTGGCCGCATCCGCCTTGCTCAAATTTGCGGCGTCCGCGACACCCGCCACCAATTCGATCTTGTTCACTGATACCCCCGTAGAGAGTTGTTCCTGTTCCGAATACCGCGGTTGCCGTTGGGAGCATATGCGCCCCGGGTGACCGCAAGACCGTTACCCTTGCCGACGCCGTCCGTCATGACGGCCGCATCGCCGTGCCGGCAATCGAAGCCGCCGACACGAGCGACCGCCCGGCGCGAAGCGGCGGTTCGAGCCGCTAAGCTGCCGGGCGATGGTCCGGTCCGTCAATGCCTGACGCGCGTTTCGGGGTCTTCGTCGGTCACCGGCGGAGGAATGGCGGAGTCGTCGTCTCCGGGTTCGATCCATTCGATCGGCGTCAGCGGCTCGACCAGAGCTCGTTCGAGCACCGAGTCGAGATGGCCGACCGGGACGATCTCCAGCACCTTCTTGACGTTGTCCGGGATCTCGGCGAGGTCCTTGACATTGTCCTGGGGGATCAGGACCGTCTTGATCCCTGCGCGCAGAGCCGCGAGCAGCTTTTCCTTCAGGCCACCGATCGGCAGGACGCGGCCGCGTAAGGAGATCTCGCCCGTCATGGCGACGTCCTTGCGCACGGGGTTGCCGGTCAGGACCGACACGATCGACGTGACCATGGCGACCCCGGCCGACGGACCATCCTTGGGCGTCGCCCCTTCGGGCACGTGGACGTGGATGTCCTTCTTGCCGAACAGCGTCGGCTTGATACCGAAGGTCGCGGCCCGGGCCTTGACGTAGCTTTCCGCCGCCTGGACGGACTCCTTCATGACGTCGCCCAGCTTGCCGGTGGTCACGACCCGCCCCTTGCCGGGCACCGTGACCGCCTCGATGGACAGGATCTCGCCGCCGACTTCCGTCCAGGCCAGACCGGTCGTGATGCCGACCAGATCCTCCATCTCCGCCTCGCCGTAGCGGTAGCGTTTGACGCCGGCGAACTTCTCCAGGTTGCGACGCGTGATGGAGACCTTCTTGGTCTCCTGCATCAGGATCTCCTTGACCGCCTTGCGGGTCAGGTTGGCGAGCTCCCGCTCCAGGTTCCGCACCCCGGCCTCCCGGGTGTAGGTCCTGATCAATTCCCGCAAGGCATCGTCGGAGATCGTCCATTCGCCCGGTTTCAGGCCATGGGCCTTGACCTGCTTGGGGATCAGATGCCGCTTGGCGATCTCGATCTTCTCATCCTCGGTGTAGCCGGCGATGCGGATGATCTCCATCCGGTCCAACAGCGGCTGCGGCATCCGCAGACTGTTGGCCGTGCAGATGAACATGACATCCGACAGGTCGTAGTCGACTTCGAGATAGTGATCGTTGAAGGTCGAGTTCTGCTCCGGATCGAGGACCTCGAGCAGCGCCGATGACGGGTCACCCCGATAATCCGCACCCAGCTTGTCGATCTCATCCAACAAGAACAACGGGTTGGAGGACTTCGCCTTCTTCATCCCCTGAACGATCTTGCCCGGCATCGAGCCGATATAGGTCCGCCGGTGGCCGCGGATCTCGGCTTCGTCCCGCACGCCGCCCAGGGACATGCGCACGAAGTTGCGCCCGGTCGCCCGCGCGATCGACTTGCCCAAGGACGTCTTGCCCACCCCCGGCGGCCCCACCAGGCACAGGATCGGGCCCTTGATCTTGGCGATGCGCTGCTGGACCGCGAGGTATTCCAGGATACGCTCTTTGACCTTCTCCAGACCGAAATGGTCTTCGTTGAGAATTTTCTCAGCGAGCTTAAGGTCTTTCTTGACCCGGGTGCGCTTCTTCCACGGGATACCCAGCATCCAGTCGAGATAGTTGCGCACGACGGTCGCTTCGGCCGACATCGGGCTCATCGAGCGGAGCTTCTTGAGTTCCTGGGTAGCCTTCTCGCGGGCTTCCTTGCTCAGCTTGGTCTTGCTGAGCTGCTCTTCGATCTCGGCGAGTTCGTCACGGCCCTCTTCGCCTTCGCCAAGTTCCTTTTGGATCGCCTTGAGCTGCTCGTTGAGATAGTACTCGCGTTGGGTTTTCTCCATCTGCCGCTTGACGCGGCCGCGAATGCTGCGTTCGACCTGCAGCACGCCGATTTCGGACTCCATCAGCCCGAAGATCTTCTCCAGACGGTCGGCAACCCCTTCGGTCTCAAGCAGTTCCTGCTTTTCGGGGATCTTGAGATTGAGATGGCTGGCGATTGTGTCGGCGAGCTTGGCCGACTCCTCGATCTGATTGACGGAGACCAGCACCTCCGGCGGGATCTTCTTGTTCAGCTTGACATACTGCTCGAACTGGGAGACGGCCGTCCGAGCCAACGCTTCGAGCTGCTGCGGGTCGGCTTCGGGCTCTTCGATCTCGTCCGCTTGAGCCTGGAAGAAATCCTCGCTGTCGTCGAACTGCAATACGCGCGCCCGCCGGCTGCCTTCGACCAGCACCTTGACCGTGCCGTCGGGCAGCTTGAGCAATTGCAGCACCGTGCCCACGGTGCCGACACCATACAGATCGCTGGCGCCCGGATCGTCCTGGGACGCGCTCTTCTGGGTGACCAGCAGGATCTGCTTGTCGTTCTTCATGACATCGTCGAGCGCTCGGACGGATTTCTCCCGGCCCACGAACAACGGGACGATCATGTGCGGGAACACCACGATGTCGCGAAGCGGCAACACCGGGTACAAAGTCCCTCCGGAAAGCTCGAGCATAGACTAGCTTCCTAAAGCTGAACGGTCGGGGCGTCCGTCACGCGGCCCGCCCATGGAAAACACGAAGTCGCGCGTCCGAAACGGGCCCGCACCTCACATGACACCGACTTGCGCCGAGGGGACCTCGCCTCAAGTCGTCTGTTCGTTCAAGCGCCCCGCGAGGCTTGCCTCGCGCACGCTCGGGCGCGCTTGCCGCATCGCGATGCGCCTTGCACATCGCGACTTGGTATAAAGTGGCGGCCCCCGAGGGTCGATCAAGGGTCCGGTATCCGAGGCGGGTCCAGATCAACCTGCGTTCAGATGGGCTCATCCGAACGCGGGTTGATCTAGCGCCAAACCTCGCATCGGTGCACATCGGCACCGAGGGCCGGGATGTTGCCGCCGCTACTCCCGGTCAGGCGGACCGACCGCCGGCCGGTATCGCCAACGCGGGGCCGGAGCGCCGCCGATCAGGACGCCGCCGGCGCCGCCTCCTCGCGTTTTTCGCCGTAGACCAAGACCGGCGGGGCGCCGTTGTCGACGACCTCCCGGTTGATGCAGACCTCATCGACCGTATCCATGCCGGGCAGCTCGAACATGGTGTCGAGCAGGATGCTCTCCATGATCGACCGCAATCCCCGGGCCCCGGTACGGCGTTCGATCGCCTTGCGGGAGACGGATTTCAGCGCGTCCTCGGTGAAGGACAGCTTGACGTCCTCCATCTCGAACAGCCGCTGATACTGCTTGACCAGAGCGTTCTTGGGGGAGGTGAGGATCTCGATCAGGGCCGCCTCGTCCAGATCGGCCAGTGTGGCCAATACCGGCATCCGGCCGACGAATTCGGGAATCAAGCCGAACTTCAGCAGATCCTCGGGCTCGACTTCGCGGAGAATGTCGCCGGTCGCCCGGTCGTCCGGCCCCTTGACATCGGCGCCGAAGCCGATCGAGCTGCCCTTTCCGCGGCCGGCGATGATCTTGTCCAACCCGGCGAACGCGCCGCCGCAGATGAACAGGATGTTGGTGGTGTCGACCTGCAGGAACTCCTGCTGCGGATGCTTGCGGCCGCCCTGCGGCGGAACCGAAGCGACCGTGCCTTCCATGATCTTCAGCAGGGCCTGCTGCACGCCCTCCCCCGACACGTCCCGGGTGATCGACGGGTTGTCGGACTTGCGGCTGATCTTGTCGACCTCGTCGATATAGACGATGCCGCGCTGTGCCCGCTCGACATTGTAGTCGGCCGCCTGCAACAGCTTGAGGATGATGTTCTCCACATCCTCGCCGACATACCCCGCCTCGGTCAGCGTGGTCGCATCCGCCATCGTGAACGGTACGTCCAGGATCCGCGCCAAGGTCTGCGCCAAGAGCGTCTTGCCGCAGCCGGTCGGGCCGATCAGCAGGATGTTGGACTTTGCCAGCTCCACGTCGGACTGCTTCTGCCCGTGGGCCAGCCGCTTGTAATGGTTGTGCACCGCCACCGACAACACGCGTTTGGCGTGGGCCTGACCGATCACATAGTCGTCCAGCACCGTCTGGATGTCGCGCGGGGTCGGCACCCCTTCGCGGTTCTTGGTCAGGCTGGTCTTGTTCTCCTCGCGGATGATGTCCATGCACAGCTCGACGCATTCGTCGCAGATGAACACCGTCGGGCCCGCGATGAGCTTGCGGACCTCATGCTGGCTCTTGCCGCAGAACGAACAGTAAAGCGTGTTCTTGGAGTCGCCGCCGCTGGCCTTACTCATACCGTCTCGCATCCGTGCTCGCGCCGGGCGACGCCCCTTTCGGGACATCGACCCAACTCCTCGACCGAGGGGACGGCCCGGACCCGACCAGATGTCAGAGCCTCGGCCGCCGGTCAGCCGAGCGGGAGGCACCGCTCCTCGTCCCATGCCGGATGAGGGAAGCTGTGCCGAATGGGGCCGCCGCCAACCCCCGCCCGGAGGGTTGGTGGCGATCGAACTATCAGACCATGGAGGTTAAGCCGGGATCAATATCCCGTTTGGTCAAATCCGGTTGTCAGCCGGCCGCACCCTGATCCGGTTTCGGACGGGTCGAGAACACATCATCGACGATACCGAAGGCCTTGGCCTCGTCGGCCGTCATGAACCGATCGCGGTCCAGCGCTTCGCGGATCTTCTCGATCGGCTGACCGGTGTGCCGCTGGTAGATGTCGTGCATCCGTTCGCGGATCTTGAGGATCTCGCGGGCGTGGATCTCGATATCGACCGCCTGACCCTGGGCCCCGCCGGACGGCTGGTGGACCATGATCCGGCTGTTCGCCAAAGCGATCCGCTTGCCCGGCGTCCCGGCGGCCAGCAGCATCGAGCCCATGCTCGCCGCCTGTCCGATGCACACGGTGCTGATATCCGGACGGATATACTGCATGGTGTCGTAAATCGCCATGCCGGCGGTCACCACGCCACCCGGGCTGTTGATATAGAAGTAGATGTCCTTGTCCGGGTTTTCGGATTCGCAGTACAGCAACTGGGCGCAGATCAGGCTGGCGACTTCGTCGTAGACCGGGCCGGTGAGGAAGATGATCCGGTCCTTCAGCAGCCTGGAATAGATGTCGAACGCCCGCTCCCCCCGGTTGGTCGTCTCGATCACCATCGGGACGAGGGCATTCATGGTCGGATCGGACACGGTCATCTGTCGGCATCTCGATGTTTCGAAAGTCTCGGCGGATGCGGACGGCAGCATCCGCCGGATCGCCCAACAACCTGGGAACGGACGGTGCGGGAAAAAAGGGCGGCGAGCGCTTTTGCTCGCCGCCCGCTCCCCGGGCGGGCGGAGACCGATCAGTCGTCGGCCTTTTCGGCACTGGCGGTGCCGGTATCCTCGTCGGGGTCGGCGGTCAGCTCTTCGGGCGTGACCGTCTTCTCCGTCACGTCGGCTACCTCGAGGATGTAGTCGACCACCTTGTCCTCGAACAGGGGCGCGCGCAGGCTCTCGAGTGCCTGCTGGTTCTTGGTGAAGAACTGCATCACCTCACGCTCCTGGCCGCGATACTTGCGCGCCTCCTCGATGACCGCACGCTGCAGGTCTTCTTCGGATACCTGGACCCCGTTGCGGGTGCCGATATCCGACAGCACCAGGCCGAGCCGGACGCGCCGGACGGCGATGTCGCGATACTCCTTGCGCAACGCGTCCTCGGGCTTGTCGAGGTCGGGGTCGAGAGCCGGTGGCTCCTCACCCTTGTCCTCGGCGATCGCGACCGCCTTCTCGTGCCGGTCGCGTTCCGCTTCGATCTGCCGCCAGATCCCTTCGAACTCGACATCGACCATGCCTTGCGGGACATCGAAGGCGAAGCGCTCGGCCAGCGTATCGAGCAGGGCGCGCTTGGCCCGCGCGCGGCTGGCCTTGGCGAATTCGGACTCGGTCTGCTCCCGGACCGCCTGGCGCAGCCCGGCGAGATCCTCGAAACCGAACTGCTTGCCGAGTTCGTCGTCGACGGCCGCGGCCTTGGGCGCCTTGACCTCTTTGGCGGTGACCTCGAAGACCGCGGTCTTGCCGGCATGATCCCGGCTGCCGTAGTCCTCCGGGAAGGTCACGGTCACGGTCTTGGGGTCTCCGGCGGCGAGGCCGACCAGTTGTTCCTCGAAGCCGGGGATGAACATGTCCGAGCCGAGCTCCAGCGGATGGTCCTGCCCGGACATATCGGGGTCGACCTCACCGCCTTCGAGCTTGCCTTCGAAGTCGATGATCACCTGGTCGCCGGTCTCCGCGGCGCGCTCGACGGTCTCGAAGTCCTTGCGGGTTTCGGCGAGCCTGGCCAGCCCCTCGTCCAGCCGGTCTTCGGGGACCTCGGCCACCAGCTTCTCGACCTCGATCGAGCCGAGATCGATCGCTTCGATCTCCGGCAGGATCTCCATGTCCATCGTGATCACGAGATCCTTGCCCGGCTCGATCGCCTCGGGCCCGCCTTCGAGATCGATCACCGGCTGAAGGGCGGGGCGCAGACCCTTCTCCTGGATGACCGACTGGGTCGATTCCGAGATCGTCGACTCCAGCACTTCCCCCAGCACCGCCTTGCCGAACCGCTTGCGCAGCAGCGGGATCGGCGCCTTGCCCGGCCGGAAGCCCGGCAGCCGGATCGTCGTGCTGATTTCCTTGAGCTTGGCCGTGACCTTGTCGTCCACATCCGTGGCCAGGATGGTGATCTGGTAGGAGCGCTTGAGGCCTTCGGCGGTGGTCTCGATAACGTTCATGATGCTCTGGTGCCTGCTGGTGGCAACCGACTGAGGCCGACGGACGACGCCGACGGCAGCGGCTGGTGTCACGACTGCGGAGGGGACTGGACGGCGGGCGGCGGGGACCGACCGGTCGACGCATCGGACCCATGGTGCGGGCGGAGGGACTCGAACCCCCACGGGTCTCCCCACGAGAACCTAAATCTCGCGCGTCTACCAGTTTCGCCACGCCCGCCCGGCCAACGGCCCACCGGCCGGGGCGCGCGGACAGCGCATCCCCGGTCATGGCGGGCGCCTATAGCACACCGGTTTTCACGCTGTCAGGGCGAAAGTGCAGCCTGCTGCCTTGCCACGCCCGCAACACCGGCCAGCGGCAGCAGGTCCGGCAGCACGGCCGGCACATCCTCGGCGATCAACCCGGTGCCGATCCGGGCGGCGGCCATCCCATGCAGCCACGCCGCCGCCGCGGCCGCTTCGAATCCCGGCATCCCCTGCCCCATCAGCCCGGCGATCATGCCGGCCAGCACGTCGCCGCTGCCGGCGGTGGCCAGGCTCGGCGGCGCGGTATCGTTGATCGCCGCCCGCCCGTCCGGGGCGGCGATGACGGTGTCGGCACCCTTGAGCAGGACAACCGCCCCCGCATGGGCCGCCGCCGCCCGGGCACGGCCCAGCCGGTCGGCCTCCGTCCGGCCGAACAACCGGCCGTACTCTCCGTCATGCGGGGTCAGGAGCACCGGGCTTGCCGACCGATCGATGGCCGCGAACAGCGTCTCCGGATCGGCCGCGAACTCGGTCAACGCATCGGCGTCCAGCACCACCGCCCGCCCCGTGGCCAGCGCGGCGAAGACGGCCGCGCGCAGCTTGGGTCCCGTGCCGCCGCCCGGGCCGAGCACCATCACCGTCCGCCGCGGGTCGTCGACGAAGATGTCCCAATCCTGGGATCCGGCGAACAGGAGACCGGGCTGGGCCGCCAGGATCTCGCCGCGGCTGCCGGGTTCGCCGAGCACGGTGACCAGACCCAGGCCCATGCGCCGGGCAGCGGCGGCACACAGCCGCGCCGCCCCGGTCATCCCCGGACCGGTCCAGATCGCACCATGCCCGCGGCTGTACTTGTGCGCGTCGACCGCCGCCGGCAGCGGCCAATCCGCCGCCCACAGGGTCGGATGGGTGCGGGCGGTGGCCGGCCGGATCGGGCCCAGCACGTCCGGCCGGATGCCGATATCGGCCAGCACCAAGTCGCCGCACAGGCTGCGGCCGGGCAGCAGGAGGTGCCCCGGTTTGGGCCGGAAGAAGGTCACCGTAACGGCGGCCTTGGCCACCGGCCCCCGCGGCCGCCCGGTGTCTCCGTCGAGCCCGGAGGGCACGTCCACCGCGATCACCGGCACGCCGGCGACGCCGACCGCGGTGAGCACGCTGGCCGGGATGCCTTCCACCGGACGGGTGAGGCCGGCGCCGAACACCGCGTCGACCACCACCCCATCGGGCGGGATCTCGGCTTCCGCCAGTCCGATGACCGGCTCCGGCCAGCCGTCCCGGGCGCGGGCCGCGTCACCGTCGAGCCGTTCCGGATCCCCCAGCGCCGCCACCTGCACCGGCCAGCCGGCGGCACGCAAGTGACGCGCGGCGACGTAGCCGTCGCCCCCATTGTTGCCGGGGCCGGCCAAGACCAGGACCGGGCGCCGGGCCCACCGGACCGCAACCGCTTGCGCGACCGCACGGCCCGCGGCCTCCATCAGCACCGCACCGGGGGTGCCGCCGGCGATCGTCCGCCGGTCGGCCTCGCCCATCTCGGCGACGGTCGGCAGGACGGCATCCGCCGGCAGTGCCGGACTGTACGAAGGCTCGGTCACCCTGACGGCCCGCTTTGACAGCGGCCATACGGCCGCCCGCGCATCAACCGGTCGGCCCGGAACGGCCACCATAGGCTAGAGATGGTCGGAGCGGCGGGATTCGAACCCACGACCCCCAGTCCCCCAGACTGATGCGCTACCAGGCTGCGCTACGCTCCGACCGGTGGGGGCAGCGGCGGACCGCTGTCCGGTCCGGTTATAGGTGCCCCTTGGTTCGCCCGCAACGGGTCAGGTCGGTATTTCCGACCGGACGGAGTCCGGACCGTCCGCTCGCCCCGCCGGGTGGCCGGAGCGAAGGCCTGGATCCTGTTCTCCGAAATGCGAGGCGCGATTGAGACGTCACGCACGATTGAAAGAGCGATCGCAGCTAACGCCATCCCGCTTAGGTGTGATCTTTCGACAGGTTGTCGCTAGATCGGCGGTTGTCAGCAGGCGCTCGAAACGTCAAGGGCGTTGAAAGCCCGCATCTAGAGCGTTTTCAGGGAATACCGGATCGATCCGCGAAGGCGCGTAGCACGGCGCGATGCGGTGCCATCGGGCCAGCGGCGCAACGAAGCGGGCGGCCGGCACACGCCAACCCGAAGGGCTGGGCGGTGGGCCCGGTATTCCCTGAAAACGCTCTAGTCACCCCGCAGACGGGCCCGCAACGTCTTCAGCGACGCCAGCAGCGTCTGCAGTTCGCCGCGGATCTGCGGTGAGAGACCCGCGGGTCCCGCCTCGACCGTGTCGAGCCGCGCGAGGGGCGAAGCCGCCTGCCCGGCTTCCACCGCATCGGCCGTCGCGGCCGGCGATGCGGCCGCTTCGGGCTTGCCCGCCCCCTCCTTGAGGAGCTTCTGCACGCCCTTGATCGTGTAGCCTTCGTCGTAGAGAAAGCCGCGGATCCGGTTCAGCAGCGCGATGTCCTCCGGCCGGTAATAGCGGCGCCCGCCGGCCCGCTTGAGCGGCCTGACCTGACTGAACTTGGATTCCCAGAACCGAAGGACATGCTGCGGGACGTCGAGTTCGTCGGATACTTCCGAGATCGTCCGATAGGCCGTCGGGCTTTTGCGGTTGGCCCGATTGGTCAGCGCCGGCCGGGACCGAGGGGCCGGAGCCGGAGCCGCGGCCATCACCGGAACGGCCGCGTTGTGGTCGTGATCTGTCACCCGCTGGCGAACTCCCGCTCCACGCTTCGGTCAGGCCATCAATCGTGGCCCGTCGGTACCACGCCGTTGATGCGGTCCTTCAGAACCTGGCTCGCCCGGAACACTAGGACACGGCGTGGCAGGATCGGCACTTCCTCACCGGTCTTCGGGTTCCGGCCGATGCGTTCCCCCTTCTCCCGCACGGAGAAGGTGCCGAACGACGAGATCTTGACCGTATCGCCCTGCCCCAGGGCCTCGGCGATCTCTTCGAGAACGGTCTCGACCAACTCCGCCGATTCGTTGCGGGAAAGACCGACCTCCTGATAGACCGCTTCACTCAGATCGGCGCGGGTGACGGTTCTGGCGCCGCCATCCGCCATGGTGTCCTGACCAACCATCCCTGCTCCCTTCCGTTACTTGCGCCGTTGTTGCCGGACGCTGAAGCGTTACCGTAGGCTTTTCGGAAAAGACAGTCAATTCCAGAGACTTGGCGGATGCCTTTGAGGATCGCGGCGGTGCCGCCGTCCCGATCCCCTGGAGGCGCTACCAGCGCAGCAGGGCCGATCCCCAGGTAAAGCCGCCGCCCATCGCTTCCATCAGGACCAGGTGGCCCGGCCGGATGCGCCCGTCATCCACGGCGGCACACAAGGCGAGCGGGATCGACGCAGCCGACGTGTTGGCGTGATCCTCGACGGTCGCCACCACCCGATCGGCCGACAGTCCCAGCTTCTTGGCGGTCGCATCGATGATCCGCCGGTTGGCCTGGTGCGGCACCAGCCAGTCGATATCCTCCGGCGACAGCCCGTTGGCGGCCAAGGCCTCGTCGACCACGGCCGCCAGGTTGACGACGGCATGCTTGAAGACCTCCCGCCCGTTCATGCGGACATGGCCTATGGTGCCGGTGCTGGAAGCGCCGCCATCGACATAGAGATGGTCGTGCCAACGCCCGTCGGAATGCAGATGGGTCGACAGCAGACCCCGCACATCGGCGTCGAGCCGGTCCACCGCTTCGGCCCTCAAGACCACCGCTCCGGCCCCGTCGCCGAACAAGACGCAAGTCGAGCGGTCCTGCCAATCGAGCAAGCGGGAAAACGTCTCGGCCCCGATCACCAGGGCGGTCTTTCCCTGCCCGGTCCGCATCAGCGCGTCGGCCACCGAAAGCGCGTAAACGAAGCCGGAACAGACGGCTTGCACGTCGAACGCCGCCCCGTGTCGCATACCCAGGGCCGATTGCACCCGAACGGCCGTCGCCGGGAAGGTCTGATCCGGCGTGGTGGTGGCCAGGACGATCAGGTCGAGATCCTCGCCCCGGACCCCTGCCATCGCCAATGCCTTGCGCCCGGCCGCCAGGGCGAGATCGGATGTGCGTTCGCCGTCCGCGGCGATGTGGCGGCGCCGGATGCCGGTGCGCTGGACGATCCACGCGTCGGTGGTATCGACCCGTTGGGCCAGTTCGTCATTGGTGACAACGGTCTCGGGCAGATAGGACCCACAGCCGATCACCTGGCACCGCGTGGCTTTCATGCCGTATCCGCCCGAGGCTCGGAGGGTGGAGGATCGGCGGCCGGAGGGGTTCCCCCATCGGCTTGCGGCGGCGTGCCGTAGCGGGCCAGCTCCATCCGCACGGTTTCGCTGAAGCCTTCGATGGCCAGGTCAACCGCAACGTCGATGGCATGGCCGAAGCCCTTGGCATCGGTGCCACCATGGCTCTTCACGCAAATTCCGCGCAAGCCTACGAACATCGCCCCGTTGTACCGACGCGGATCCGTCCGCGCCTTGAGCTTGCGGAACGCATTGGCCGCCAGCAGGTAGCCCAGGCTCGCGAAGACCGACGATTTGAAGGTCTGTCGCAGCCAGTGGCTCACCAGCTTGGCCGTGCCTTCGGCCGTCTTCAGCGCCACATTGCCGGTGAACCCGTCTGTGACGACGACGTCGACCGTGCCCCTGGTGATGTCGTCACCTTCGACGAAGCCGTGAAAGCGCCCCGGCAGGTCCATCGATCGCAGGCGGGCGGCGGCTTCCCGCAGCTCGTCGTGCCCCTTGAGCTCCTCCGCCCCGACATTGAGCAACCCGATCGTCGGCGAGGGGTAGCCCAGCACCGCCTTGCAGAACACCGCCCCCATCAATGCGAACTGGACCAGATTGTCGGCATCGCACTCGATATTGGCCCCAAGATCCAGCATCACCGTCTCCCCGCGCTCGGTCGGGAAGAAAGAGGCGATGGCCGGCCGGTCGATGCCGGGCAGCGTCTTGAGCGCAAACTTGGCCATGGCCATCAACGCACCGGTATTGCCGGCGGAGACCACGCAATCGGCCCGGCCGCCGGCCACGGCGTCGATCGCAAGCCGCATGCTGGACTGCCGGCCCGACCGCAAGGCGATCGACGGTTTGGTGTCGTTGGTGACGATCCGATCGGTATGCTCGACCGTCGATACCGCCGCCAGACCGGGCCGCTCGGCCAGCAGCGGCTCGAGCTTCGCGCTGTCGCCGAACAGCAGAAACCGCACGCCGGGATGGTTGAGCCGGGCCACGTCCGCGCCCGCCACCACCATCGCCGGCCCCTCGTCCCCGCCCATGGCATCGAGGGCGACGGTCGGCGGTTTGGACGACGGAGCGGTCATTCGAGGCGACTTCCTTTCGCGCGCGGCGCCTTGCCGGGCCGATCAGCGAACCGACGGCAGCAACGGTTCAGCGGACCGAAAGTCAGGTGACATCACGGCGCGGGCAAGGCGGCGGTCAGTCCTCGACCGTCTGGGCGACCACTTCCCGGCCGCCATAATGGCCGCAGGATCCGCAGACATGGTGGGGGCGGGTCAACTCGCCGCAGTTGGAACACTCGACATAGGCCGACACGGCCAGGGAGTCGTGCGCGCGGCGCATGTTACGCCGGGACGGCGTCGTCTTTCGCTTCGGGACAGCCATGGAAAACATCCTCGGACGTGAAAAGGCGGCCGATATCCGGCCGCCCGTACGAAACCACGCTTCATACGGAAACGGCCGGCCAGCGACAAGCGCATTGCGGTCCCCTACCCGCGTTTCAGCCTTGCAGCCAGATCGGCGAAGGGCCGGTGCCGACCGCTGTCGGTATACGCACCGTCGGTATCGGCCAGGGGTGTCGTCTCGACGGACGGGCCTTCGAAGACGGCATCGAGAGCGACCGGATGGATCGGGATCGCCAGGGCGAGATACTGCACCATCAGCTCTCCCAGATCGATCACGCCGCCGGGGACGGGCTCGATATAGTCGGCGTCGACCAACGCGTCGGCGTCGAGATCCTGCTCATCGAGCGGAGTGCCGGCCGGCACGGGTCTCAACCGCTCGGTGAACCGATCCTCAAGGGCCGTCGGCACCGGCTCCAGGGTGCGGCTGCACGGCTGGACCAGATGCGCCTCCACCAGGCCATCGAGCCGGATGGTCTCGCCGTCGGCTTCCCGCTTGAGGGTGATCTCGGCCATCAGCCGGTCGAGCGCCATCAGGCCGAGCCGCTCGGCGATCGCGGACCGCTGGGTGGCGGCTGGCTCCAGGGCGACGGCAACCGGCTTGGTTCCGACCGTGGCCAGATCGAAAGAATGGCCGAATTCGGGTTCAGGCGACATGATCGACGCTCCGCGCTGCCGGTGCCGGGCGGGACGGCAGGTCCGGCCAGTCGATGTCGCCGGATGCCAGGCGCCGGTCCGACACGGCCCGCAAATGGGCCTGGGCGGATCGCACGACACGGGCCATGCCGTCGAGCACGGCCGCATCGACCGCCTGCCCGGCATAGAGATTACGCTCCAGGGCCGCTCGGAGGGGCTGATCGGAGCCGGTGTCGGCCAACCCGCGCTCGAACGCTTCGACTCGGCCGTAGAAGCCGCGCGCGACCTTCTTGATCTTCTTGCCCACCGACAGGTCGCCCACGCCCAGTTCCCGCATGCTGTGATCCATATCCCGGATCATCCGCTTCCAAAGCGCATCCCGCAGGGGGCCGGCCATGGGGCCGTGGAAGCTCTTCAACCGCTCGAACACCAAAAAGGCGTTGAGCATCAGCAGATCGAACCGCCCGCTGACCGTATCGGCCACCGAGAAATCGACATAGAAACGCGGATCACGCGACCGTCGGACGACCGAGTCGTAGAGGCCGTCGGCCGCTGCCCGGGCCGGTCGCCGGTATTGCAGGTCTTGGAACGGGAACCACATGGCGTTTAGATCGGAAGGCAGGTCGTGGTAACAGGCCGTCGGGCAGCGCCGACCCCGATGGCGGACATGGGCATGCCGGGCAGCGCAATCAACGGACAGGACGCCGCCGGGCGGATCGTTTCAGCAAGGAAAGAAGAGATACGTGGACGAGCCGCACAGCATCCAAGGGATCCCCGGTGATGCCGGGGGATGGCGACGCCGGGCCAGGCTGATCGCCGGCATCGTCCTTGTCGGCTTGGTGGCCGCCTGTGCCCCGGTGATCGAGAACCGGGGCAATCTCGTGGACGACGAGCGGATGGCCCGGCTCGCGGTGGGCGAGACCCGGGCGGAGGATGTGCTGATCGATATCGGAACCCCGAGCGCGGTGGCACCGTTCGATGACCGAACCTGGTACTATATCGGCCAGGTCACGTCGAAGACGGCGTTCTTCAACCCCGAGATCATCGACCGCCGCGTGGTCCGCGTGCGGTTCGACGATGCGGGCGTGTTGAGCGAGGTGGCGGAAGTCACCTTGGCGGAAGGCGAGACCCTCCAACTGGTGGACCGGGAAACACCGACCCTGGGACGGACCGTCGGCTTCCTGGAGCAGATGCTCGGCAATGTCGGCCGCTTCAACACCCCGGGCGGCGGCGGCCCGCGCGGATTGCCGCCGATCTGACGGCCCGCACCGGCGTTGCCGCGCCGGCGTTGGATCGATCCGGCACACGCCAACAGATCGACCCGATAGTCCCTGAAAACGCTCTAACCGCCGCCGGCCGAGCGCAGCGCCGACAGCGTCGTCCGGCTGGTGATCGCTTCGGGGTCGAGGACCAACTCGATCAACGCCGGGCGATCGGCCGCCAGCGCGCGCTCGAGGGCCGGGGCGAAGGCTTCGGTCCGGACAACCCGCTCGGCATGGGCCCCATAGGCTTCGCCGAGCTTCACGAAGTCGGGATTGTGGAGCGTGGTGGCGGAAACCCGCCCCGGATACGCCCGCTCCTGATGCATGCGGATCGTGCCGTACATCCCGTTGTTGACGACGAGGAACAGGATGTTGGCGCCGTACTGCGCCGCCGTGGCCATCTCCTGCCCGTTCATCAGGAAGCATCCGTCGCCGCTGGCCGATACCACGACCCGGCCCGGGTGCCGCAGCTTGGCGGCCACCGCTGCGGGCACGCCGTAGCCCATGGCACCGCTGGTCGGTGCCAGCATCGTGCGATAGCGGCGGTACCGGAAGAACCGGTGGAACCAGCCCGTATAGTTGCCGGCACCGTTGCAGACGATCGCGTCGTCCGGCAGGCGATCCCGCAACTGGCGGACGATTGCGGCCATCTGCACCGCGCCGGGATTGGCGACCGGCTGCTGCCAGGCCTCGTAGTCCCGCCGGGCGGCCGCACACCATTCCGTCCGCACCGGCACCCCCCCAGGCTCCAGCGAGGCCAGCGCCTCGGCGAACCGCGCCGTGTCGGACACGATGGCCAGATCCGGCCGGTACACGCGCCCCAACTCGTCCCCGCTGGGGTGCACATGGATGAGGGTCTGCTGCGGATTGGGCGGCGTCACCAGCGTGTAGCCGCCGGTGGTCATCTCGCCAAGCCGCGCCCCGATCACCAGCAGCAGGTCCGCCGACCGCACCCGGTCCGCCAAGGCGGGGTTGGGGCCGATCCCGACATCGCCGGCATACAGCGCGTCGTCATTGTCCACATAGTCCTGACAACGGAAACTGGTCGTCACAGGGATCGCCAGCCGGTGTGCGGCCCGCAGGAGATCCCGTCCGGCCGACGCCGACCACCCCGGACCGCCGACCAGGATCAGCGGGCGCCGCGCACCCGCCAGCCGGTCCGCCACGGCGGCCAGCGTCGCCGGGGCCGGCCCGCTGGCCGCCGGCAATGCCGGCCGGGCGTCCGCCGCATCGGCCGGCGTCACCAGCATGTCCTCCGGCAAGGCGAGCACGACCGGGCCCGGCCGTCCGCTCGTCGCCACGTGAAAGGCATGGCCGACCATCTCCGGCACCCGATCCGCCCGATCGATCTGCGCCGCCCATTTGGCGATCGAACCGAACACCCTGCGGACGTCGATCTCCTGAAACGCCTCACGTTCCGCATCGCCGGATCCGACCTGCCCCATGAACAGGATCATCGGGGTCGAATCCTGCTGGGCGGTGTGCAGGCCGATGGCCGCGTTGGTCACACCCGGACCCCGGGTGACGAACGCGATGCCGGGCCGCCCGGTCAGCTTGCCGTCGGCATCGGCCATGGCGCCGACGCCGCCTTCCTGCCGGCAGACGATCGTCTCGATCCTGTGCTGATAGAGCGCGTCGAGCACGGCCAGAAAGCTCTCGCCGGGGACGCAGAAGACGCGCTCCACCCCGTTGACGGCGAGCTGATCGACCAGCATCTGGGCGCCGGTACGGGTGGCGGCGGCGGTCATGGCGGCCCTCTTGGTTCTTCGGATTGGATGCGTGCGGGGAAGCCGGCCGCCGAACTAGAGCATCCTGCGTCCTAACGGACGCAGATAAGATGCTCTAAATCTTTGAAATAGATCAACTTATCTGCGTTCAGATGAGTCTATCTGAACGCAGGT
>JANQKE010000114.1 GCA_028281265.1 Alphaproteobacteria bacterium
CGTCTTCGGCCAGCCGGTGACCTTCACAGCGTCCGTGACCGCCACCGCGCCGGCGGCGGGCACGCCGGGCGGCTCGGTGACGTTCAGGAAGAACGGCAATTCGATCGGCACCGCGACCCTGTCGGGCGGCAGCGCCTCGATCACCACCAGCGCGCTCGATATCGGCGGCCACACCATCACGGCGGACTATCCCGGCAGCACCGGTTTCAAAGCCGCGACCTCGTCGGGCGTCGGCCATTCGGTCGGCAAGGGCACGGCCTCCATCGCGCTCGCCTCGTCGAGCAATCCGGCCGATCACGGCACGGAGATCACGCTGACGGCGACGGTCGGCGCCTCGGCGCCCGCATCGGGCACGCCCGGCGGCACCGTGACCTTCTTCGAGGGGACGCGGGAACTGGGCAGCACGACGCTGTCTGGCGGAAAAGCGAGCCTGGCGATAGACGATCTTCTGCCGGGTGACCGGACGATCACGGCACAGTATACCGACGGCACGGCCTTCAACGACGCGACGTCGGCTGCCTTCACCCAGACGATCAACACGGCGCCGTCCGCGACGACGCTCGCCTCCTCCCGCAATCCGAGCACGTTCGGCGAAGAGGTGACGTTCTCGGCGACCGTCACCGGAGACGGCCTCGGCGCGCCGTCGGGAACGGTGGCGTTCAAGACCAGCACCAAGACGCTCGGATCGGCGCTGATAGAGCGGAAAGCTGCCGACGGGACGATCGGCGCGGGCGGCGGCCATAGCTGCGTTGTCGGGCCGAATGGCGGCGTCCGGTGCTGGGGGCTGAACGATCAGGGGCAACTGGGCATCGGATCGAACACAAACACGTCCGAACCGGTTGCGGTTTCAGGGCTTGCGGGCCCCGCCAGATCACTGGGCGGCGGCGCCAATCACACCTGCATCCTCTCGGATGCCGGCACAATCGAATGCTGGGGAGACAACTGGGGCGGACAGCTGGGCAACGGATCGACGGCGGACAGCAATGCACCGGCCGGCATCCCTGTTCTGGGCAATGCAGTGCTGCTGGCGGTCGGCGCGGAGCACAGTTGTGCGCTCCAGACGTCCGGTACGGTTCGGTGCTGGGGTTTGAACGGCGACGGTCAGGTCGGTGACGGCTCGACGGCCAACAGGACGTCTCCCACACCAGTTTCCGGGCTATCCGGCCCGGTCATCGATCTCGCCACGGGCGCGCGACACAGCTGCGCGCTCATCGACAACGGCTCGGTTGAATGCTGGGGCGCCAACGGGTTCGGCGAACTCGGCAACGGCAGCAATACGCAAAGCGCGACGCCTGTCCAGGTGGCCGGCCTGTCCGGGCCCGCCACGTCCGTCGTCGGGCAGGACTGGCACACCTGCGCCCTTTTGAAGAGCGGCGGCGTGCAGTGCTGGGGACGCAATACGAGCGGCCAGTTGGGCGACGGGTCGACCAGCGACCGCAACAGCGCGGTCGCCGTGACCGGCCTCTCCGGCTCGGTCGTGCAACTGACCGCGCACGGTCCCCATACCTGCGCGCTGATGGCGGATCGTAGTGTCGAATGCTGGGGCGACAACCTGCATGGTCAACTTGGCGACGGGACATCGACCAATTCCACGCAGGCGAAACCGGTCGTCGGCTTGTCGGGACCTGTTGTCGACATTGCATCGGGCTGGTCCCATACCTGTGCCTTGATCGAAGACGGCAGCTCGCAATGCTGGGGACGCAACGACAACGGCCAGGTCGGGGACGGATCGACCACCGACACGGCCGCGCCGACGCCGGTCACCGGGCTTGGACCCGGCGCCGCGCGCGTCTATGGCGCAGCGCAGATCGCGACCTCCACCCTGCAGGTCGGCGGCCACACGATCACAGCGGAATATGCCGGCAGCGACAGCCACGCGGCGAGCACCTCCGCTCCGCTGAGCCAGACGGTCGGCAAGGCGGCGACGGCGACCGCCCTTGCCTCCTCCCTCAACCCGAGCGCATTCGGCCAGGAGACCGTGCTGACGGCGACGGTGACGTCGGGCGGGGGCACGCCGGCGGGGGCCGTCAAATTCTTCTCCGGCACCGCCCAGATCGGCGAAACGACGCTCGACAGCTCCGGCAAGGCGACGCTTGCCGTCTCCAATCTGCCGGTCGGCACGGCGACGCTCACAGCGGCCTATCAGGGCAACGATGACTATCAGGTCTCGACCTCCAGCGATCTCGACCAGACGGTCAACAAGGCGGCCTCGTCAACGGTCCTCGCCTCCTCGGTCAACCCGAGCGTGACCGGCCAGTCGACGACCCTGACGGCGACGGTGACGTCGGCGGGCGGCACACCGGCCGGCCCGGTCAAGTTCCTGAACGGGACGAGCGAGATCGGGTCGCAGACCCTCGACGGGTCGGGCAAGGCGACGCTTGCCGTCTCCGACCTATCGGTCGGCACGACGACGCTGACGGCCGCCTATCAGGGCAATGGCAGCTTTGCCGCCTCCACCTCCGGCACTCTTGACCAAATGGTCAATAAGGGCGGCGCGGCCGTGGCGCTGTCCGCCTCGGCGGGCTCGAGCGTCTTCGGCCAGCCGGTGACCTTCACAGCGTCCGTGACCGCCACCGCGCCGGCGGCGGGCACGCCGGGCGGCTCGGTGACGTTCAGGAAGAAC
>JANQKE010000140.1 GCA_028281265.1 Alphaproteobacteria bacterium
GTCGTCGAATATGCCCCGGCATGTCCTTCCTCCTCGCTCCTGGCATCAGGGCCCATCCACCTCGGCAGATCCGCCCGATAGTCCCTGAAAACGCTCTAACCGCCCTGGGCCGGCGTGTCGGACCGGCGGGCGGCGATCAGGAACTCCTTGTTGCCCTCCGGCCCGGTGATCGGGCTGTCGGCGATGCCCAGCACGATCCAGCCGGGCAGGCCGGACCACCAGGACCGGACCGTCTCGCAGACGGCCCGATGCAGCGCCGGATCCCGCACGACCCCACCCTTGCCGACCTGGCCCTTGCCGACTTCGAATTGCGGCTTGATCAGCGCCACCGCCCAGGCGCCGGGCTCGGTCAACGCCAAGGCGGCCGGCAGCACCTTGGCGAGGCCGATGAAGCTCGCGTCGCATACCACCGCCCCGACCGGCTCCGGGATCAGGGATGAATCGAGGGTGCGGGCGTTGGTCTTTTCCAGCGCCACGACCCTCGGATCGGTCCTCAGCTTCCAGGCGAGTTGACCGTGGCCGACATCGACGGCGTACACCTTAGCCGCATCATGGGACAGCAGCACGTCGGTGAACCCGCCGGTCGATGCGCCCACATCGATGGCGGTCGCCCCCGTCGGATCCAGGTCGAACGCATCCAAGGCCCGGGCCAGCTTGAGGCCGCCGCGGCTGACCCAGGGATGCTCCTGGCCCTTGACGTGCAGCGGCTGGTCCGCGCGGATCGGATCACCGGCCTTGGCCACCCGCTTGTCGCCGCTGAACACACGCCCGGCCAGGATCAGGGCTTGCGCCTTGGCCCGGCTTTCGACCAGGCCGCGGGCCACCAAGGCCTGATCGGCGCGGGTTTTGACGGGACGGGACACGGGCAGTCGGTGATCGGCGTTCGGGCAACGGCGCACGGGGCGGCCCGGGCCGCGTCCTTGTTCTGCATCAAGGTCCGACCCGGACGACCCGCGCTAGGTCAAGATGACATGAGGGTGCGGCACCCTCATGTCATCTTGCTCGCCAAGGTGAAAGTCGGAGCGGGATGCAGACGTCACGTGCGACCGCAAACGTGATCGCACCCAACGCCATCCCGCGCTAGGGCATCGGCATGAAGCCAGAGATTCTCGCCAAGTACCAGGACGCCCGGGTACCACGCTACACCAGCTATCCGACCGCGCCGCATTTCGTCCCGGACTTTCCGGCCGAGACCTACGCGGCCTGGCTGGCGGACACCGATCCGGCCGCCCCGCTGTCGCTGTATCTCCACATCCCGTTCTGCGCGGAGATGTGCTGGTACTGCGGGTGCCACACCAAGATCACCCGGCGCTACGAACCGATCGCCGCCTACGCCCGGTCGCTGCGGCAGGAGATCGATCTGGTGGCCGGCCGGCTGCCGCACGGCAACCCGGTCACCCATGTGCATTTCGGCGGCGGGACGCCGACCGCCCTGTCGGCCGACGATTTCTCCCGAACGATGGAAGGCCTGCGGGCCCGGTTCCGGTTCGCCGCGGACACCGAGGTGGCGGTCGAGATCGACCCGCGGACGGCCGATCCCGAGCGGATCGCCGCCCTGGGCACCGGCGGCGTGACCCGGGCGAGCCTGGGCATCCAGACCTTCGACGAGCATGTCCAGGCCACCATCAACCGCGTCCAACCCTACGGCCTTACCCGAGACGTGGTCGAGGCGTTGCGGACGGCGGGCGTGTCGGCCCTCAATGCCGATCTTCTCTACGGACTCCCCTATCAGACGGCCCGGTCCTGTGCCGAGACGGTGGATCAGGTCTTGACGCTGGAGCCCTCTCGCCTCGCGGTTTTTGGCTACGCGCATGTGCCCTGGATGAAGACCCACCAGCGCATGATCCCGGAGAACGCCCTGCCCGGCCCGGCCGAGCGGGTAGCCCAGTTCGAGGCCATCTCGGACCGGCTGCGGCAGAACGGCTATGTCGCCGTCGGGCTCGACCATTTCGCCCGGGAGGACGACCCGATGGCGGTGGCGCTGGCCGAACGCCGTCTGAAGCGGAACTTCCAGGGCTACACCACCGACGATGCGCCGGTGCTGCTGGGTCTGGGGGCTTCGGCGATCGGCGCCCTCCCCCAGGGCTATGTGCAGAACGCACCCGACATCAACGGGTACAAGCGCAGCGTGGATGCCGGCGACCTTCCCACCCGCCGGGGCCGTACCCTCACCGAAGACGACAGGCTGCGCCGGGCGGTGATCGAACGGGTGATGTGCGACTACCGGGTCGATCTCGCAGCGATGGCCTTGAGCCATGGCACCGGTCTGTCGACCTTCGCCGACGCCCTGCCGGCCCTGGGCGTGCTCGAGGCCGACGGCGTCATCACCCGCGATGGCGGCCACGTCACGGTGGTGGAGGCATACCGCCCGCTGGTCCGGAGTGTGGCCGCCTGCTTCGACCGCTATCTCGACCAAGGCGCCCGCCGACACTCGATGGCGGTGTGAACGCCCTGTAGCACGCGACGACCGGCGGCAGGCATCGGTCGGGCGCACCCGCCGCAGCCTGGCTTCATACCGGTTTGCGCTGAGGTGACCTCATCTCGGACCGTCCTTTCAGACCGTCCTTGCGTTCAAGTGTCCCGCGGGGCTTGCCTCGCGGGACGTGCCGGCACGCTTGCGACGCCGCGATGAGGCTCTTGCTCGTCGCGCCTCGGTCTCAGTCCCTCAGTCCTCCGTCTTCACCAAGCGGGCGCGGACGGTTCGGGTGATCTCACCGTCCTGGTCGCGTCGGAACACAAGGTCCATGCCCGGAGCGGCCAGCGTCCGGGCGTAGCTGGTCAGCGCGTAACCGCCCCCCTCGGTCATGACCATCTGGTGGACGGTCAGGGTGCGGCCTTCGAGCCGCGCCCAGCTCATCACCCCGCCGGTCAGGGGATCGCTACTGCCAAGCGAGGGGTAGAAGCCCATCGGCGATCGCGGGCCGAAGGTCAGGCTCGCCTCCCGCCGCCGGATCTCGGGATTGGCCGTGTCGTCGCCGACCCGGATCAAGGTCGTCCATGCGACGGTGAACCCGTCCCCCACCGGTTCGATCCGTACGTCGAGATCGCGCGCCGTCATCGAAAAGAACAGATTGTCCGGATCTTCGGCGATGCCGGTGCCTTCCCATCGGCCGAAGAACGCCGGGAGCCCGACCTCCTGTGCCGTGGCGGCACCGGCCAGGC
Source organism: Alphaproteobacteria bacterium (assembly GCA_028281265.1). Classification (GTDB taxonomy): domain Bacteria; phylum Pseudomonadota; class Alphaproteobacteria; order DSM-16000; family Inquilinaceae; genus JANQKE01. The sequence continues at coordinate 3,163 of JANQKE010000140.1, forward strand.
CCACCATCAGCAGCAGGAGCGCGCCGGACAACAGCGCGAGCGACGGGCGGCGGGTCATGGGGTCGTTCCTATGCGGGGGCGGCGGGCAACGCCGCACGCTACGGCCATTTCACTTCCGGCGGTAAGGACATCAGGATCGCTTCCACATTGCCGCCGGTCTTCAAGCCGAACACGGTACCGCGGTCGTAGAGCAGATTGTACTCGACATAGCGACCGCGCCGCATCAGCTGGTGCTCCCGGTCGGCGGCCGACCAGCCCTCGGCGAAGTGGGTGCGGACCAGGGGCACATAGGCATCGATGAATGCCCGGCCGACGGCTTGGGTGAAGGCGAAGTCCTGACCCCAATCGCCGCTGTCAAGATAGTCGTAGAAAATGCCACCGACCCCGCGCGGTTCGTTCCGGTGCTTGAGATAGAAGTATTCATCACACCATTTCGTGTATTTTGGATAGTATTCGGGATCGAAACGATCGCAGGCAGCCTTCAGCGTGGCGTGGAAGTGTTCGGTATCGGCCGCATGCGGCCGCATCGGCGTCAGATCCGCCCCGCCGCCGAACCACGCTTTGGTGGTGACGATGAACCGGGTGTTCATGTGGACGGCCGGCACCTTGGGGCTGCGCATATGCGCGACAAGCGAGATACCCGATGCCCAGAACCGTCCGTCGCCGGCCGCGCCGGGAATCTGCTTGCGGAACTCCTCGGAGAACTCGCCGTGCACGGTGGAGATGTTGACCCCGACCTTCTCGAACACGCGGCCATGCATGATCGACATCGTGCCGCCGCCACCGCCGCCGCGCTGCCAGCTCTTGCGCTCGAACCGGCCGGGATCGAGGTCGGCGTGGGTCGCCCCGTGCGGCAGATCGTCCTCGATCGCCTCGAACGCCGAACAGATCGCGTCCCGCAACTCCCGGAACCACGCTTGCGCCTCGGCCTTGCGCGCTTCGAGCCCGTCGGTCATCTGGTCCCCTCTCGGTGGTTCAGAAAGGCCGGCCGTTCGAGCCGGTGGACATCGTGCTCGTTCCTGACCGGCAGCGGCCGCTCCCAGGTGATCGCGGCGGAGACTGCCCCCCGCCGATCGTCGGCGGTAACATAGCGCTCGGTGTCGTCGGAGCGGGCCATGATGGCCTTTCGGGTCGAGATGGTAAGCCGGCGGAACGGGTATCGACCGGGCTAGGCTCGCGCTATCGATAGTCACGTTCGTGCATCTTGGCCAGCATCTCCGCGGCCGTCGGGACCGGGCCGGAACCGGCGATCCCCGCGGCCGTTGCGGGGAGGGGCGCGATCGGCGCGTCGGGATCGAGGTCGAGAAAGAAGGCGACGCTATGCCGGACGACCGGGGAACGGATGATCACCCGGTGCTGCAGCGCCCGCAACCGTCCCCCCGACAAGGGCTCGGCCATGTCCCCGAGACTGAGGACCAGCATGTCCGGGTCGGGCGGCAGCAGCGACCAGCATCCGGCACGATCCTCGATCTCGAGTCCCGGCGCATCCGGCTGCCACAGCAGCGTCAGGCAACCGGCGTCGGTATGCGCGCCGATCCCCGTCACCGGGCCCCGGTCCGGCGGGACGGCCGGATACCGCAGCACGCGCAGCGCGAGCATCGGGTCCCGCGCCAAGGCGGCGAGACTGCCCGCAGTCGCGCCCATCGCCACCTCGATCACCGGCAGCAAAGCCCGCGCTTCGGCGAGCAGGCGGTCGCGCGCGGCCGCAAGGGCGGGTGCGAGGCCGGGATCACCGGCCGGCCACGGGTTGACGGCGCGGACCCGCGGATCGCTCCGGCCGGGCGCGGGCTCCTGGCCGATCACATATCCCTGCTTGGCCTCGATCAGCCCGGCGGTGTGACCATGGCTGTCCGGCGCCTCCCAGCCCCGGTACCCGGTCGCGACGGTCGCCGCCACCGCCTGCTTGACCGGTTCGGGCCGGGCGAAGAAGGCCCGGGCGGCGGCGAGGGCCTCGGTCAGCAAGACGCGGCATCGTGGATCGAGCGGCACGACCGCCCACCCGCGACACCGCAGGTCGCAAGCGATGGCGTGGTCGGCGGCGATCATCGGCCCGGCTTCCGACCCCACCCGTCACGGGGCCGGCTTGACTTGCCGGGACGATTGGCCGACAGGCCCTGCCCCATCGTCGTTCCTCCCATCACCCGTCCGCCCCCCTATGCCCGCATCGATGTCCGGCGCCGCCCCCGCCTCCGAGCCGATCGACCCGGCGCTGATCGAAGCCGGCCGGCACCTGTTTGCGCAAGACTGCCAGTTCGTCCGGGCGATCGCCGATCTCGGCCAACTGCCGCCGGCAGCCCTGCCCGAACTCGCCTTCGTCGGCCGATCGAACGTCGGCAAGTCCAGTCTCGTCAACGCCCTTACCGGCCGGCGCACGCTCGCGCGGACCTCCAACACGCCCGGCCGGACCCAGCACCTGATCTTCTTCAATCTCGACGATCGGATGCATCTGGTCGATCTGCCCGGCTACGGCTTCGCCAAGGTCCCCAAAACCGTGGTCGAGGCGTGGACGAGCCTGCTCCGCGCCTATCTCCGGGGACGGCCGACCTTGCGGCTGGCGCTGGTCCTGGTCGACTCGCGCCACGGGATCAAGGCCAACGACCGGGAGATGATGACCCTGCTCGACCGGGCCGCCGTACCCTACCGCGTGATCCTGACCAAGGCCGACAAGATCAAGCCGGCCGCGGCGGCGCCTTTGATCACCGCGACCGAGACCCTGCTGAAGGCCCATCCGGCCGCTTTCCCGACCCCGATGCTCACCTCGGCCGAGACCAAGACCGGCCTCGCCGACCTCAAGGCGGAGATCGTCAGGACCGTGCTGGAGGGCGATGTGGTCTTTCGACACGGTGTCGCCCCCCGCGACGGGTCGGGCGGGCCGGTCTGACGCTCGTCTACCAGGAGGGCGCAGGCTGGGGAGGGCGCAAGCGAACCCCAGCTTCGTACGGGCACCAAGCTGGGGTTCGCTCACGCTCTCCCCAGCCTACGTGACGCTCTTGCGGGTCCGTCTTTTCCAGGCATCGGAGACATCAAAGGGAGAACCGCGGTGACGCGCCTGTGCTGCCTGATCTGACCCGCGCACGGGCGGTTTGACTTGTCGAGACGGTTCGGATACCCATTTGACGTCTGGAGCGGCGTTCTGTCCGCGTACCGATGCGTGCCTGGTGACTTTGCCCACCGGCGGCGTCAGCGACGACACCTTTCACACAGTCTCGGACGCGCGCCCTGTTCCCCTCACGCGCGTGAACCGTTTTCGCCCATCCATGGGCCCGCACGACCAATGCATCTGCAAGAACTCAAAGAAAAGACGCCCCAAGCTCTGCTCGACTACGCCGAGGAGCTGGAGATCGAGAACGCGAGCAACCTGCGCAAGCAGGACATGATGTTCGCGATCCTCAAGACGCTGGCGGCCAACGACGTGTCGATCGAAGGCTCCGGCGTGCTGGAAGTCCTGCCCGACGGGTTCGGGTTTCTGCGCTCGCCGGAATCGAACTACCTGCCGGGTCCCGACGACATCTATGTCAGCCCGCAGACGGTGCGGCGATTCTCCATGCGTACGGGCGATACGGTGGAAGGCCAGATCCGCGCGCCCAAGGAGAACGAGCGCTATTTCGCGCTGACCAAGCTGGAGCGGATCAATTTCGAGGAGCCCGAAGGCCTGCGCCACCGGGTCAATTTCGACAATCTGACGCCGCTCTACCCCGACGAGCGGCTGTCGATGGAGCTGATCGACCCGACCAAGAAGGACTATACCGGCCGGGTGATCGACATCGTCGCCCCGCTCGGCAAAGGCCAGCGGGCGCTGGTGGTGGCGCCGCCCCGCACCGGCAAGACCGTGATCCTGCAGAACATCGCCAAATCGATCGCCGCCAACCACCCGGATTGCTACCTGATCGTGCTGCTGATCGACGAGCGGCCCGAGGAAGTGACCGACATGGACCGGACGGTCCGGGGCGAAGTCATCTCGTCCACCTTCGACGAGCCGGCGCAACGCCACGTGCAGGTCGCCGAAATGGTGATCGAAAAGGCCAAGCGGCTGGTCGAACACAAGAAGGACGTGGTGATCCTGCTCGATTCGATCACCCGCCTGGCCCGCGCCTACAACACGGTCGTCCCGTCATCGGGCAAGGTGCTGACCGGCGGTGTCGACGCCAATGCCCTGCAACGACCCAAGCGGTTCTTCGGTGCCGCCCGGAACATCGAGGAGGGCGGCAGCCTGACCATCATCGCCACCGCGCTGATCGACACCGGCAGCCGGATGGACGAGGTCATCTTCGAGGAGTTCAAGGGCACCGGTAACTCCGAACTGGTGCTCGACCGGAAGCTGGCCGACAAACGGACCTTCCCGGCACTGGACATCGGCAAGTCCGGCACGCGCAAGGAAGAGCTGCTGGCCGACAAGCAGACGCTGCAGAAGATGTGGGTGCTGCGCCGGATCCTGATGCCGATGGGGCCGACCGACGCGATGGAGTTCCTGCTCGACAAGCTCCGTCACACCAAGAGCAATGCCGATTTCTTCCAGTCGATGAACCAGTAGGGGGTGGGGTGTTCACCACCAAGCCACGAAGATCACCAAGTTTCTTAACACGAAGACCACGAAGAAGCACGAAGATGGCGGTGATGTCGGTGATGGCGGGCACGTCACTCCAGCCCGGCTTCACTCCGTCTGCCGATTTGTCCGTGTTTTTTTGACGCGCTGCGCGCGTCGATCAATGTGGCACGAGGAACGAGTAGGCGAGATCTCGTGCTTCCGAAATGGCAGATGGGTTCTCCCGAACAGCTTCGTGCCTCTTTGTGGTCTTCGTGGTAAAAACTCAGTCGTCTTCGTGTTAAGAAACTTGGTGATCTTCGTGTCTTGGTGGTGAATACTCATCGTCAACACCCGTCACCGATCACCGACCCCCAGCAGGCGCCCAGCGATCGCCAGCGCTTCGGCCCGCGGCAGGCCCGGCCGCATACCGGGGGCGTAGAACAGCGCCAGTGCCTGCCGGTCGGCCGCCGTCATGGCGGTAAGATGGGGCCCCGGATCGTTGAACAGTGAGGGCTGCACCGCCTGGCTGTCGGACAAGGGCCCGAAGGTCTGGGTGATCTCCTCGGCCAGGCAATGGGCGGTGATCTCAGGCGCCAGACCGGCCTGGACGACCACCAAGGCTCCGCGCACGCTTTCCCGGCCGCGGGTGACGTAGAAGCACAGCCCCTGCATGACCGAACCGATGATGCGGGAACCGACCCAGTCCTGGTGGCCGGCCAACAGCCGCCACATCGCCGGCCGGTCGAGTACATAGACCTGGATGTGGTCGGGTCGGCCGGAAGGCCGGTCGTGGTCTTCCGCGACCGCGACCGGGACCGACAAGCCCGTGGCGGCGGCGATCGACTGGGCAATGGGTTCGACCGTCGCGCGGTGTGCGCGCGCCGCCCCGTAGAGCACGACCCGCATGCTCGGGCCGGACGGCCGGATCAGGATCGACCGGCTGGGGCTGCCGTCCGCCCCGCCGAAAGCGGTCTCTTCGAACAGCTTGAAGATCGCGGTCCGATCGGGGTCGGCAGCAGCCGGTCCGGCCACCAGCAGCAGAACGAGGAACAGCAGCACCGCCCGAACCGACGGACCGTTCGCGAAAGGGGAGAAAGGGACCATGCCGGGTCTCCGGGGTCGGTCAACGGACGCGTGCGACGACAATCGCCGCCGATCCTAGCCCGGATTTCTCAAACAGCTTTGTTTTGTTGGGGCGGAGGTTGGTGGATTGGCGGGCGTCGTGGTGACTGTTGTGTTGGGAGACGGCAGGCACGG
>JANQKE010000141.1 GCA_028281265.1 Alphaproteobacteria bacterium
GTCGTCGAATAGGCCCCGGCATGTCCTTCCTCCTCGCTCCTGGCATCAGGGCCCATCCACCTCGGCAGATCCGCCCGATAGTCCCTGAAAACGCTCTAGTCCATCCAGATTTCGCTGAGCAGGACGTCGCCGCCCGCCATCAGGCGGGCGTTCCGCACCTCGTCGGAGAACACCGCGAAGTTCAGCGGCTCGAACAGCGGCTTCCAATGCGCCCCGGTGATCACGAAGTCCTGGATGTCGTTGAGGACGGCCTGCCGGGCTTCCTGGTCCGCGGTGACCCGCTGCCGTTCGATCATCGCGTCGAGTTCGGGATAGGTCTTGAACATCCGGTTCAGCGCGCCGGTGGTGTGGATCGCGGGGAAGACGATGTCGGCGTCCGGATAGGTGTAGGTGCTCAGCGAGATATGGTGCCCGCCTTGCGAGGAAAGCGCCGCCCATTGCGCGATCGGCAGGCTCTCGATCGACACCGCGACGCCGATCTCGCGCAGCTGCGCCTGCACGACCTCCGCCGACCGCCGGATGACGGGCGTGTCGTTGCAGATCAGCGTGCATTCGAAGCCTTCGGCGATCCCGTTCCGGGCCAGCAGCGCCCGCGCGCGCTCGGGATCGTAGCCATAGCCCTTGTCCTTGACCGCCGGGTTGAACCCGATGATGGAGCTGGCGATCGGGGAATGTGCCGGCACCGCGTGGCCGTCCAGGGCGAAGGCGATCAGGCGTTCCTGGTCGATGGCGTGGCTGAAGGCCTGGCGCACTTCCAGAGTGTCGAACGGCGGCATGCTCTGGTTGAAGATCAGCGTCCGCATCATCTGCGCCGGCCGTTCCTGGAGGCTGAGATCGGGGTTCCGGCGCAGGCGGCGCACCGCGTCCAGAGGCACCGACGCCCCGAAATAGACGGCGTTGATCTCACCCGATTCGAGGGCGGCAAGGCGGGTCGAATCCTCCGGGTAATGGATGAACTCGATGGCATCGAGATGCGGTCTGGGATTGACCGCGTAGTCCTCGAACCGCTCCAGCCGCATGCCTCTGTCCGCCGACCACGACACCAGCCGGAACGGGCCGCCACCGACGGGTTCGCGGCCGATCCTGTCGCCCTTCTCCGCAACCGCCGCCCGGGACATCGGTGCGGTGTATCCCAATGTCAGACCCACCCAGACCGGGACGAACGGCTCGGTATAGTGGTAGGCGACCGTCTCCGGATCGAGTGCTTCCGCCCGGTCGAGCGGGCCCAGGAAGAACGTGCTGGTCGAGGCGGTGGCCGGATCGAGATGGCGGGCCACCGTCCAGGCCACCGCGTCGGCGTCGAGCGGCGTGCCGTCGTGGAACCGCGCGCCCGGCTTGAGCCTGAAGGTCAGGGTGCGGTTGCCGTTGCTGAACTCCCAGCTCTCCGCCAGTCCCGGGACCACGGTGTTGTCGAAATCCCGGCGGGCCAGCGGCTCGTAGATCTGGTCCATCGTCATGGAGGAGACCGAGAGCGTGGTCTTGTGCGGGTCCAGCGTATCGGGCTCTTCGGCGCGCCCGACGCGCAGCGTGCCGCCGGCCTGCGGCCCGGCGGCGAAGCCGGGGCGACCGCCCAGGCTCAGCGTGCCGGCCATCGCGGCGGCGCCGGCAAGAAGGCCCCGGCGGGGCAGTGCCACCCTCTTCAGATAGTCGCGTGTCAACCGGTCGAACGCCTGCGGCGACAGATCACTCAGGGACATCGTGCACCTCCTTGTCGTGGGCCCTTGGGGTGGGCCGCTCGTTTACGTTTTCACCCTGCCGGCGCCGCTGCGCGGGGCCGGCATGCCCGTCACGCCACCTTCTCGAACGACAGGCCGCGCGTGCGCTCGCTGCTCAGCACGAAACCCGATGCGGTCACGGTCAGCACCGCCATCCACCCGTCCCCGGTCTGGATGGCGGTGTCGGCCGGCTGCATCAGCCACAGGTCGCGGTCCAGCGCCTCGATGCGGCAGCCGAAGGCGCCCAGATCGGACCGCAGCCGGAACTCGGCGGCGGTTGCGTCGCCCTCGATGACCACGTCCAGCCCTTGCGCCGCGTTGGCGTAGCGCCCCGAAAGCGCTGCATCGGCCCGCCGCGGGGTGAGCTTCCGATACCGCCGCGCCGCGCCGCACCACAGACCGTCGAGCGTCCCGTCGGGACGGGGCGACAGCGACAGGTCGGTGATGCCGCGTTCGGGCCTGAACCACCCGTCCGATGCGGCCTGCAGAGGGACGTCGCCGTCGGCACTGCGCAGGAAGCTCCGGCCGTCCTGTTCGACGATCTCGAAGACCTCGCTGCCGTTCTCCTGCCTGTAGAAGCCCGCGGCGGCCGGAAGGCGGCCCTCCGGCGGGGGGTCTCCGAAAACCGCGTCGGCGATCCGCCGGGCCAGCGAGAAGGTCGAGATCCGATCGTTGTTGGCGAGGATGACGATTCCCAACCCGTCATCGGGAAACCGCATCGATTCCGATCGGCCCCCCGACACCGAGCCGCCATGGCCGACGGCGCGCCGGCCCCGGTAGGGTTCGTTCACCAGCCCCAGGCCGTAGAGCCCCGTCTTCCCGTTGGCGTAGACGGTCGGCGACTCCATCCGCTTCCACAGCGGGGCCCACGGCGCCTCGCCGCGTTCCAGCGTCCTTTGCCAGAGGCGCATATCGTCCAGGGTCGAGATCATGCCGCCCTCGCCGCCCAGCACGATGCCCCATCCGAGCCGTCGCCAGGCCTCGTCCCCCCAGGCGTAATGGGCGGCGAGGCGCGGGCGCACCGTGCTGTCCCGCGGCATCATGTGGGTGTCGGCCATGCCGAGGGGGGTGGTGATCCGCCGCTTCAGCACCTCGTCGAAACAGGCATCCTCCAGCGTCTCGATGATTTCCGACAGCATGAAGAAGCCGCTGTTGGAGTAGATCATCGCCGATCCGGGCACGAAGTTCAGCGCGTCCTGGCGGGCCAGCGCGTCGCGGGCGGTCTGGCGCTCCCCCGGGGTGAAGATCGACCGGCCGGCGAAGATCATCGCTTCGAGGAAGTCCCGGACGCCGCTGGTGTTCGCCGCCAGATGGCGCAGCGTCACCGGATGCGGGAACCGCGGCAGCCACGGCAGATGATCCTGCACCGGATCGTCGAGCGACAGCTTGCCTTCGGCTTCCAGCATCAGCGTCAGCAGCACAGTGAACTGCTTGGTCTGGGAGCCGATCCGCATCAGCGTGTCACGGGCGATCGGAACCCCGTGATTGATGTCGGCCAGGCCGTAGCAGCCGGCGAAGATCTCCTCGCCGTCTTTCGTCACGGCGACCGCCGCGCCCGGCGACAGCGGTGCGCGGAAGCCCCGGAACAGGGGCTCTATCCGGGTTTCGATATCGGCGACGGCGTTCACGGGACGCTCTCCTCAGCGGTCGAACGGGTTCTCCACCTGGGGCCAGAACGGGGTGGTGCGCTTGGTGTAGGGCAGGCGGTCGAGTTCCGGCGGGATGGCCCCCGGCGTGGTGACGTACAGAACCTGCGCGGCCAGCGATCCGAAGCCGGCCATGAAGTGCTGCATGGATTTGACCACGATGATCTTCTTGTTTTCGAGCGCCACTCCCAGACCGGTGAAACCGTCGGCATAGAAGGGCTGCGAACGCAGGCTCGTCAGCACCAGGTCGATGCCGCCGGTGCGGACCCAGGCGCTGTCCCCCAGCGGCGAGGGGGTGCCGCCGAGCCCGGTCTGGGCGTGGTTGGCATCGAGCCGGCGGACCTCGACGGTCAGGTCGAGCGGCGTACCCGAGGCGGGGCCGAGCTTGCCGCAGAGCCGCAGGTCCAGGCGCGCGCCCTCGCCGGCCTCGCGGCACAGCGCGACCGCCACCGGGTCCCAGATATAGCCCAGTGCGGCGTCCTGGACGCGGCGCTCCACCAGACGCCGGAGGACGAAGGCGCTGTCGCTGGGGGCCCCGCCGCCCGCATTGTCGGCGACGTCGGCGATCACCACCGGGCCGGCCGGTGCCGCCAGCGCCCGGTCGATCGCCGCATCGGGCGTCAGATAGGTCGTCGCGGTCTCCCCGCGCATCTCCCATATCTCCGCCGAAAGCCGCCGGGCCAGCGTCGCCGCCTTGTCGGCGTCGCCATCGGCGATCACCAGCATCTTCGCGCCGACCGCCTCCACATCCGCCCAGGGAAAGCCGTGCCCGAAGGAGATCGACAGCACGCCATCCCGCCCTTCCAGCGCCTGCATCCGCTCCACGAAGCGGCGCATGGCGGGGGAACTCGTCCGCCAGATCCCGATCATCCGCGTGTCGTGCAGAGCCGTGACCGGGCGGACCTCGCCGCGTCTGACCCGCATGACGAGGTCGTAGATCTCCGCCGCCCGCTCGGCGATGTCGGTATGCGGGTACTCCTTGTAGGTGACGATGACCGTGGCGTTGTCGACCATCGTCGGGGTGAGGTGACAATGCAGGTCGAGCTCGACGCCGATCGGGACGTCGAGCCCCACGACGGCGCGCACGTTCCGGATCAGGTCGCCCTCGCAATCGTCGTATCCGTCGGCGGCCATGGCGCCGTGGAGGGTGAGGCACACCGCGTCCACCGGCATCGCCGCGCGCAGGTCGGCGACAAGGGTATCCCGCAACTCCTCGTAGACGGCGCGAACCGTCAGGCCTGCCGGCTGGGCGAAGGCGTTCAGGCTTTCCACCACGCCGAGCCCGTCCGCCTCGGCGCGCGCGCGCCAGACGCGCTGGGCCGCGGTCCAGGGTGCGGTCTCGTCGCGGCTGGCGTCACGCCGGCGAAACGACTCGTTGTAGAAGCTCGCCGCGCCGGTCGGCAGGGGGGAGAAGGTGTTCGTTTCCGTGGCGAAGCCACTGATGAACAACACCATATTCGGCACTCCCCTGCAGGCGTCGAACCGTTTTCGGCAGCGTCCCCCGGATGGGTGCGGATGCTGCGCGTCGGATAGAGCATCCTGCGTCCGAACGGACGCAGGATGCTCTAACTCTTTAAACTAGATCATCCTGCGTTCAGATGAGGCCATCTGAACGCAGGATGATCTAGTCGAGATCCGATTTTTTCGAATTGTAAAATCTATGGCCGCGATCTTCAAGATGCGTTGCGCATGGTATGTGGACGGAAGATCCGGGCGACCCGACGGGCGAAGGGGTGCCGATCGCGCCGGCGTGTCCGGCCGGGGACGCGGGCGGAGGGCGGTCGAAGGCCGGGACCGGCGGCCGGGAGCCGGCCCGGTCACCCCGCTCGCTCCAGGCGGGTGGCGGCGAGGTCGGCCATCCGGACACCATGGTCGGCGAGGGATGCGGGCACGGGCCGGTCGAGGACGAGCGATGCGGCCAGCCGGCCGAGCGCCGGGGCGGTCTGGATCCCATAGCCGCCCTGTCCGACGAGCCAGAAGAAGCCCTCGACCCCGGGGTCGAACCCCGCGGCCGGATGCCCGTCGGCCACGAAGGTCCGCAGGCCGGCCCATTTGCGTTCGATCCGGCGCACCTCGATGTCGAAGGCCCGTTCGATCCGGTCCACCGCAACGGCGATGTCGATGTCCTCGGGCTGCGCGTCGCAGGGAGGCGACGGCGTCTCGTCGGCCGGCGAGATCAGCAGGGTTCCCGCCTCCGGCTTGAGGTAGAACGCCTCCTCGACATCGACCACCATGCGCATCGCGGCCAGGTCCAGGCCGTCGGGTGCCTCGATGATGGCGGCCGAGCGGCGCCGGGGCTCCAAGCCGATCGGCGCCACCCCCGCTTGCGTGGCGATGCGATCGGCCCAGGCGCCGGCCGCGTTCACCAGGATCGCCGCCCGCAGCACCCCGGCCGAGGTCTCGATCCGCCACCGGCCGCCGTCGCGCGACAGGCCGGCGACTTCGGCCCCGCACAGGACGGTGCCGCCCGCCGCCCGGAACTGGCGCAGGAAGCCCTGATGCAGCGCGTGCACGTCGACGTCGCGGGCATCGTCGTCCCAGAGCGCCTGGGCCGCGTAGCCCGGCCGCAACAGCGGGCAAAGCGCCCGGGCCTGCCGCTCCGAGACCACTTCGAGATGGGCCGCCCCGCCGAGGCCGTCGACCATCGCCGAGAAGGCGTCCTCCTGATCGTCGCGCGCGGTCATCACCATCCCGCGGGGGCTCAGCAGCGGGTGGTCGGAGAAGCCCGCGGGCGGAGCGTCGAAAAAAGCTTCCGAAGCCCGGGACAGCGCCCGGATCGGCGCCGGGCCGTAGATCTTGGAGAACAGCGCCGCCGAGCGCCCGGTCGTGTGGTAGCCGGGAGCGCTTTCCATCTCCAGCATCACCACCGGCGGTGCGGCAGGGTCGGCTGCCAGGGTCCCGGCAACCGAAGCCCCGGCCATGCCGGCGCCCACGACGGCGATCTCGTAATCCTGCACCGGCGCCCCTCGCGTGTCGATCGGTCCCGGGAATGTAGGTTCGATTTTCGAATAGGAAAACCCCCGTGCCGCGAAGGACCTGGCAATGCCATGGACCCGGAACTAGTTTTGCGCCATGGACAACGGAACCACGGTCAGGGCGGATGCTCTAAGCTGGCGCAACCGCATGGGTGAGCGTCTCAGGGCGATCCGCCGGGATCAGAACCTCACGCTGGCCGAGGTCGCCGAGCGGTCTGGCATCTCCATCGGCACGCTGTCGAAGGTCGAGCGCGGGCTGTCGTCCCTGGGATACGACCGCTTCAGCCAGCTGGCCGAGTGCCTGGGGCTCGACATCGGCGAGCTGTTCTCCGAAGGCGCGCGCATGCAGCCCGGGCTCGTCAAGGCGGCGCGCGAAGGCCAGTTCGTGCCTCACGCCACCGAGAACTATGACCTCGAGATGCTGTTCCCGGAGGTCTTCGGCAAGACGATGGTGCCCGTGCTCGCGACGCTGACCGCCACCCGCAGCCGCAATCTCGACCGGTACATCGCGCATGAGGGGCAGGAGTATGTCTACGTGCTCCAGGGCGAGGTGCGCATCCTGTTCAAATGGCGCGATCCGCTGGATCTGTCGGAGGGCGACAGCGCCTATTTCGACAGCGGCCGGCCCCATCTCTACCTGCCCAGGGGGGCGGACGACGCCCGCATCCTGGTGGTCTGCGCCGGGCCCGATCGCGCGGCCGACCTGTTCCAGAAGCGCTGAGGGGCCCCGGATCGGCAACGAAGAAGGCGAGGTCTCGATCGTCCCCGGGAAGCCCGACGGCCATCGCCAGCGGAGGCGCGGTCGGCGGGTCCGTCCGGCCCGCTGTCCGCCGGGTGGCGGAAACCGTCGCATACGGTGATGTCATGGCGGGTCGGCAAGGCAATTGCCGTATCGCCGGGGCAGGCCATATCGACCCCGGTCGCCGCGCCGGCGGCAGCCCCGTTTCCCGACCCGATACCCCTCCGGTACGCCCCCGCCATGCTGTCCCGTGTTCCCGTCGCCGCCCGCCGGCTGGGCCTCGCCGGCCTGGTCCCGTTCTTCGCACCGCCGCTCGCCATCCTCGCCTTGCCCGCCCTGACCGCCGATCCGGCGGCCGTTGCCGCCTATGGCGTGGTGCTGGTCGGCGTGCAGCTCACCTATGCCGCGGTGATCGTCAGCTTCCTCGGGGCGGTGCATTGGGGGCTGGTGCTGGCCGATCGCGGCGGGCGGGGGCAAGGCGGGGCTGCCGGGCTCGCGGCGGCGCCGGCACGGATGGCGTGGAGCGTCGTGCCGTCGCTCGGTGCGTGGCTGACGCTTGTGCTCTTCCAGGTCACGCTGATCGGCTGGCTCGGCCTGGCGCTGATGGCGGCCTGGCTGCTGGCGTGCTTCGTCTATGACCGCTGGGCGATCGGCCGGGGCCTGGCGCCGGGCTGGTATCTCGATCTGCGCAAGGTGCTCACCGCCGGCGCGCTGTCGAGCCTCGCCCTGACCATCGCCGCGGCGGCCGCCATCAGCTAGCCCGGATTGATCACAGCGTGGTGTGTTTGTGACGGTGTGGTCCCAGTTTGTCGTGTTGATCGACGCGATGGTGGTTTTTGGGATGCTCGAGGC
>JANQKE010000143.1 GCA_028281265.1 Alphaproteobacteria bacterium
GTCGTCGAATAGGCCCCGGCATGTCCTTCCTCCTCGCTCCTGGCATCAGGGCCCATCCACCTCGGCAGATCCGCCCGATAGTCCCTGAAAACGCTCTAGGGGTCGGACATGCTCGGCCAGATCGGCGGCCGGTGCAATCGCCGTCATGGCAGCGGCCGGCGCCGTTCGGCGTCGGGACGGGCTTCAGGGTCCGCCCTGAGCGAGCGCGGCACGCACCTCGCGATAGGCGGGGAACCGGCCGTAGCCGGTCGCTTCGACCACGCCGCGGGCCACGGCCCGGGCCACCGTATCGGCCGCCAGCGCCCCCAGCCGGGCCAGGGCCCGGGCCCTGGCTTCCGGCGCACCCGCCGGGGTCAGCGCGCGGCGGCCGGTGGCGGCGGCGAACAGGCAGTCGCCGTCGAAGGGGCTGTGGCTGGGACGGATCGCCCGGGTCAGCCCGTCCTGCGCCATCACCGCCAGACGCTGGGCTTCGGCCTTGCTCAGCACCGCGTCGGTGGCGACCAGGCCGATGGTGGTGCTGTCCCGCGGCGTCATGTCGGTGCGGAAGTCGAGATCGGCCATCGGGTCAGCGGGCGGCCGGGGCGGCGGGGTCTGGCCGTCCAGCTCCCCGTCGCGTTCCAGCCACCAGGCCCACAGCGTGTCCGTGCCCGGCATCACCACGCTGCCCAGCGGGTTCGCCGCGATCAGGGCGCCGACGGTGACCCCCGTCTCGGGCTCGACCGCCGCAGCACTGCCCAGCCCACCCTTGAGCCGATGGGCCTTGGCCCCCCAGCCGGCCCCGGCGGTGCCGAGCGTGAAGCCCGCACCGGCCCGGTTGCAGGCCCGCTGGGCCAACGCCGGATAGGGGTTCAGACCCCCCCAGTCCTTGTTGCCGCCATTGGTCAGGTCCATCAGGATCGCCGCCGGCACGATCGGAACCCTGTGGTCGCCGACCGGCAGGCCGCGGCCGCGGGCCGCCAGCCAGTCGACGGCACCCTGGGCGGCCGCCAGGCCGAACGCCGACCCGCCGCTCAGGACCAGGGCGTCGACCCGCTCGACCAGGGTCGACGGGGCCAGAAGGTCCGTCTCCCGCGTGCCCGGCGCACCGCCGCGGACATCGACCGCCACCACCGCCGGTTCGTCGAACAGAACCACCGTCACCCCGGAGGCCAGCACGCCGTCATCGGCATTGCCCACCTTCAGACCGGCCACATCGGTAAGCAGATTGCGCGCCACGCGGGTCGTTCCTTCGGACTCTGTCGCCAAAACCACACTTCTCAGGTGGTATTAGCTTTGTGCCACAGAGGATCGGTCAGTTCCTCCAAGAACTTCGCATGGGCGGCCCGTTCTTCGGCCGTCGCCGCATGCGGCCGCGGCGGCCGGGCGATCCGGCGGACCGGCCGGAGCGCGGTGCCGCCCGCCTCGATGGATCCCGGGCGATCGCGGGCGGCCGTCCCG
Organism: Alphaproteobacteria bacterium; assembly: GCA_028281265.1. GTDB lineage: Bacteria > Pseudomonadota > Alphaproteobacteria > DSM-16000 > Inquilinaceae > JANQKE01. The sequence continues at coordinate 1,438 of JANQKE010000143.1, forward strand.
CCGACGGCCAGATCGGGCTGCCGGCCGCCCTTGAGTTCCAGATAGACCTCGGCCAGGAGCTCGCTGTCCAACAGGGCACCGTGCAGGGTGCGGTCGGTGTTGTCGACCCCGAACCGCTTGCACAGCGCGTCGAGGCTCGCCGGTGCCCCGGGGTAGCGCTTGCGGGCCATGCCGACGGTGTCGACCGCCCGGTCCGCCGGCAGCGGCGGGAAGCCCAGCCGGGCCAGCTCGGCGTTCAGGAACTTCAGGTCGAACGCCGCGTTGTGGATCACCAGCGGATCGGCCGCGATGAAGTCCAGGAACGGGCCGGCCTGTTCGGCGAAGGTCGGGAACCGGCTCAGATAATCCTGGGACAGGCCGTGCACGGCGAACGCCTCGGCCGGCATGTCCCGCTCGGGATTGATGTAGAGATGCAAGGTCCGGCCGGTGGCGACGTGGTTGAACAGCTCCACGCAGCCGATCTCGACCACCCGATGGCCCTGCTCGGGGTCGAGGCCGGTGGTTTCGGTGTCCAGGACGATCTCGCGCATCAGCGTCTCCTCTTAGGGCGGGGTGGCATGAGGGGCGATCGCGTCGGTGATCGCGCGGGATGTCCGAATGCCGCCCTGACACTCCTCTTCGAGAGCGGGATCGAGACATGAGGGCGATTCACCCTCACGTCATCTCGCTCTGGCCCTGGCCACCCGTCCGCGGGCGATCCGGTGCAACGCCCGCCGCAGCGCCCTCGTCGTCGTCGCCCGGCCCAGACCGCTGGGGATCACCGCATCGGCCCGCCGCCGCTTGGCCGAATCGAGCATCTGCTGCGCCAGGATGCCGGCGAACCTGGCCGGCGTCATGCCCGGACGGCGCAGCACCCGCTGACGCTGCAGGAAAGCCGGTGCGCTGACCACCAGCACGGCGTCGCACAGGCGCTCGCCACCGGTTTCGAACAAGAGCGGGATGTCGAGCGCCACCATCCGGCGCCGGGCGATCCGTTGCCGCTCGATCCAGCGGCGGGTCTCGGCCCGCACCATCGGATGCACGATCGCCTCCAGCCGCTTCAGCTCGGCCGGATCGCCGAACACCCGCGCCCCCAGACGCCGCCGGTCCACGCCGCCCGGCCCGACGACGCCGGGAAACGCGTGCTCGATCACCGCCAGGGCCGCCCCCTTGGGACCCAGCAGGCGGTGCACCGCCGCATCGCTGTCATGGACGGGAATGCGTAAGACCCGGCGCAGCACCGTCGCCGCGACCGTCTTGCCCATCCCGATCGAGCCGGTGAGCCCCAGGACGATCACGGCCCGCCGGACCCCAGGACGGCCGCCCGCACGGCATCGTCCACCACCGGGTCGATCCCGAACCAGCTTTCGAACAGGGGCCGCGCCTGGTGCAGCAGCATGCCGAGCCCGTCGACCACCGGATTGCCGCGGGCCCGGGCGGCGGCCAGCAGCGCGGTCTCCAGCGGCGAATAGACGATGTCGGTCACCGGCGCCCAGGGCGGCAAGGCCCCCAGATCCAGATCGAGCGGCGGCTGGCCGGTCATGCCGAGGCTCGTCGTGTTGACCAGCAGACCGGCCCCGCCCAGCGCTGCCGCCCGGTCCTGCCATCCGATCGCCGACACCGACGGGCCGAAGGCCGTGACCAGGCCCTCGGCCCGGGCCGGGGTGCGGTTGGTGACCCGGATCTCCCGCACGCCTGCGTCGCGCAACGCCCAGACCACCGCCCGGGCGGCACCCCCGGCTCCGATCACGACGGCCGGCGCGGCCGCCGGATCCCAGGACGGTGCCCCGGCCCGGAGGCTCGCCAGGAACCCGAACGCGTCGGTGTTGTTGCCGACCAGAGCCCCGTCTTCGGCGACGGCGACATGGTTCACCGAGCCGATGGCCCGGGCCGTTTGGGTGAGCCGGTGGACCAGACCCAGAGCCACCTGCTTGTGCGGGATGGTCAGGCACCAGCCGGTGAAGCCGATCCGCGGCAGGAGCCTGAAGGTCTCGGCCAGGTCCTCGGGCCGCACCGCCAGCGGCAGGACGGCCCCGTCGATCCCCAGGCGGTCGAGCCAGTAGCCGTGCAACTGCGGCGAGCGGCTGTGCCCGACCGGCCAGCCCAGGATCGCGGCCAGCCGGGCGGCCCCCGTGATCGTCATGTCGGCACCATCCCCCGGGCGCGCAGGTAGTCGAGCAGCGGCAACAGTGGCAGACCGAGGATCGAGAAGAAGTCCCCCTCCACCCGGGCGAACAGTTGCGCCCCCCGCCCTTCGAGCTGGTAGGCGCCGACGCTGCCCAGAACCACGTCCCCGCAAGCGTCGAGATAGCCGTCGATGAAGGCCGGGCTCAAGCGCCGCATGGTCAGCCGGGCCCGGTCGATGTGATGCCAGGTGCGGGCCCCGTTGATGAACACGACGACCGCACTGATCAGGGTATGGGTCTTGTCCGACAGGGCGACGAGCTGGGCCCGGGCGTGGTCGCGGTCGGGCGGCTTGTCGAACCAGACCCGATTGCAGACCAGCATCTGATCGGCGGCCACGATCACCCGGCCGGGGTACCGGGCGGCCACCCTTTTCGCCTTCATCTCCGCCAGCAGCTCGGCGCAATCCTCGGCCGAGGCGCCATCGGCCCTGAGCGCCCGCTTCACCTCGTCCTCGTCGACCGAGGGCGCGACGGCGTCGACCGGCAGGCCCGCGCGCTCCAGCAGGGCCTTGCGGGTCGGGCTGCCCGAGGCCAGCAGGATCGGCCCGGCCGCCTCAGTCCGCGACATCGCGCATCCGCTCCCGCTTGCGCTGCAACAGGGTGATGATTTCGGCGGCCGTCTCCTCGATCGCGCGGCGGGTGACGTCGATCACCGGCCATTCGTTGCGGCCGAACACCCGGCGCGCCTCCATCACCTCCTCGTGCACCTTCTCGGGATCGATGTAGTCGGTCGGGCCGGACTGCTGCAGGTGCCGGACCCGGGACTTGCGGAGCTGGATCAGCCGTTCGGGGTCCTTGGTCAGGCCCACGATCAGCGGGCGGGTGACCTCGAACAGCTCCGACGGCAGCGCGACGCCCGGGACAAACGGGACATTGGCGCATTTGTAGCCGCGATTGGCGAGGTACAGCGATGTCGGGGTCTTCGAGCTGCGCGACACCCCGACCAGGATGACGTCCGCCTCGTGCAACTGGTCGTGCAACTGGCCATCGTCATGGGCGATCGCGAAATCCAGCGCGTCGATGCGGGAGAAATAGGCGTGATCCAAGACGTGCTGGCGGCCGGGCTGGGCCTGTCCGGGATCGCCGAGCATATGGGTCAGGGCCCGCATCACCGGCTCCAGGATCGACACGCAGGGCACGCCGAACTCCCGGCAGCCGGCCTCGAGCTGCTGGCGCAGGCTCTCGTTGATCAGCGTGTAGAGCACCAGGCCGCGCTTGTGCCGGACCTCTTCGAGCGCGAAGGCGAGCTGGCGTTCGTTCCGCACCATGTTCCAGAAATGCTCCCGCACCCGCGCGGTCTCGAACTGGGACAGGCAGGCCCGGGCCACGGCATGGATCGTCTCCCCGGTCGCGTCGGAGATCAGATGCAGGTGCAGCGCGTCGGGCTCGGGGTCCGGCAGCGGTACCGGGATGACGGGGTCGGGCACGCGGAAGCACTCCAAAGATCGGCCGGCCGGGACGGGCCCGGCACCGTCGCCCCCGAGCCGGCGGGAGGCGGCTGTTGACGGCGGTGGGGATATCCCAAGCCGTTGTCCACGGTGTCACCGTGCCGCCGGCCGCCGGGTCGGACAAGCCCCGGCTTGTCCGACCGGTTGTTCCGTCGCGGCGGCGGGCCGCCGCACCTGGGGGACGACCGGATTTGTCCCTGCTGTTCAGGGCCCGGCCCGTCGCCGGACCGGCTTTGTTGAATCAAGGCTCTGCACCGGGGTTTTCCCCATCCTTTCCCCACCCGTCCCCGGGGGCGCGGAGCCGGGAGGACAAGCCGGGGAAAAGCCTGGGTTTCCCCGTTGTTCCCATGCCCAACATCCTCAACATCCAACTCTTCTCTTTATAAAAGAGGTTGGAAAACAACCCGATCAGCCGCCACTGTGGTGACCCCCGGGATCGCCGCCCCCATCCGTCGCAGGTTCGAACACATCCGCCGATGACCGCCTCCCCCAAGCGTTTTCTGGCCGCCATCGCCGGCCATGTCACCGACCGACCGCCGTTCTGGCTGATGCGCCAGGCCGGCCGCTACCTGCCCGAATACCGCGCCACGCGGGCCCAAGCCGGCGGCTTCCTCGATCTGTGCTTCAATCCCGACCTGGCGACGGAAGTCACCCTGCAGCCGATCCGCCGCTACGGCATGGATGCGGCCATCCTGTTCTCCGACATCCTGGTGGTGCCCCACGGGCTCGGGCAGCCGGTCGCGTTCAAGGCCGGCGAAGGCCCGGTCCTGCAACCGGTGCGCGATGCAGACGCGCTGGCGGCCCTGACGCTGGACCGGCTGCATGACCGGCTGAGCCCGGTCTACGAGACCGTCGAGCGGTTGACCCACGCATTGCCGGCGGAAACCGCACTGATCGGGTTCGCCGGCAGCCCCTGGACGGTCGCGACCTACATGGTCGAGGGCCGGGGCAGCAAGGACCACGGGACGGTCAAGGCGATGGCCTATGCCGAGCCGGCGCTGTTCGACCGGCTGATCGCCCTGCTGGTGGAGGCGACGACAGCCTATCTGTCCCGCCAGATCCGGGCCGGAGCGGAATGCGTCCAACTGTTCGATAGCTGGGCCGGGGCGCTGGCGGACGACCAGTTCCGCCGTCTGGTGATCGCCCCGACGCAAGAGATCGTCCGCCGGCTGAAGGCCGAGCATCCCGACACGCCGATCATCGGTTTCCCCCGGGGCGGCGGGGTGATGCTGGTGGAGTACGCACGGACCACGGGGATCGACGCGATCGCACTCGACACGGCCGTACCGCCGGCTTGGGCGGCGGAGGTGCTGCAACCGCTGATGCCGGTGCAGGGCAATCTCGACCCCGCCCTGCTGCTCGCCGGCGGGGCGGCGATGACCGACCGGATCGACCACCTGCTGTCCGTCCTGGGGCGGCGGCCCTACGTGTTCAATCTCGGCCATGGGGTCACCCCCGATGTCCCGCCGGACACGGTGGCCGCCCTGTCCGAGCGGATCAGGACATGGCCGGACCGCCGTCCGGGATGACGGAGAGCCCGGGCGCCGGACGGCCCGACCGCTGTCCGGCCGACGACCGGGACCGCCGGCGGCGGGTCGGCGTCGTCCTGCTGACCGCGGGCGGGCCGGATCGGGACAGCGCGATCGAGCCGTTCCTGTACCGCTATTTCTGCGATCCGGTGAATCTCGGGGTGCCGGCGCCGGTCCGGCCGCTGTTCGCCCGGGTGATGGCGCGGCGGCGCCGGCGGGCCGCCCAGCGCTTCTACGGCCGGCGCGACCCGCCATCGCCGGCCAGTGCGGCTGTCACGGCCCTGGCGCAGGCCCTTCAGGATACCCTATCGACCAACTCGGATTGGTCATTCCGCATATCTGGTGCGACCCGCTACTGGCAGCCGGGTGTCGTCGAGGCGGCCCAGGACCTGGTCGAGGCCGGTGTGGACCGGGTGATCGCGCTGCCGCTGTCGGCGGTCGAAGGCCGTGCGACGACGCGGAGCTGGCTGGCCGAATGGCGGTCGGTGTGGCCGACTCTGGCCGGGGATCGGCCCCAGGCGCTGCTGCCGGGTCTGGGTGCGGCGGACCCGGTGCTGGACGCGCTGGCCGCCCTCGTACGCGCCCGGCCGCCGGGCGACCGGGTGCTGATGGTGACCGCCGGGATGCGGACGGACGGGGCCTGGCGGCGGGATCCCTATGCCCGATGCGCCCGCGATGTCGCGGCGGCGGTCGCGGGCCGGGCCGGGCTGCGGCCGGACGACTGGGCGTTGGGGTTCACCGGTACCGCCGGTCCGGTCCCGTTCACCGACCCGCCGGCGGAGAGCCTGATCCGGGCGGCGGCGGGGCACAGCCTGTCGATCCTTCCCATGGGCACGCTTATCGAGACGGCGGAAACGGCGCTGACCGTCGATCTGGACCTGGTGCCGTTCGCGTATGGCCAGGGTGTCGCCCGCGTCACCCGTCTGCCGGTGTTGGCGGAGACGGATGCCGGTCTTGCCGCGCTGGCCGCCGTGATCCGGGAAGAAGCGGGAAACGGCTAAGAAGGCTTGTTCGTATCGCCTTGTAGCGGCGTGATGAGCAGGTCTCACCGCGGCGGGGCAAGGGCAGCCGCGTCTCCGGGCCCTGGGCGAAGCGTCGATCTAGAGCATCCTGCGTCCGAACGGACGCAGATAAGATGCTCTAACTCTTTAAACTAGATCATCTTATCTGCGTTCGGATGAGTCCATCTGAACGCAG
>JANQKE010000168.1 GCA_028281265.1 Alphaproteobacteria bacterium
GCCCATCCTTCACGTTGGGATTGAACTCGATGTCGGTGGCCACGGAGGCGTTGTACTCCTCGATGGTCTTGACGAACTGGTCCGCGTCGACCCCGTCCAACTTGCCGGCGAGTTCTTCGATGGTGTTGGCGGTCACCTTGGTGATCTGGCGGATGTTGTACTCGTCGCGCTGCAGATGCTTGACCTTCTGGTCGAAGATCTGCCAGGCGAACTGACCCGGCTGTTCCAGCACCACCCGGCCGTACTTGGCGTAGGTGTAGTTGCGGAAATCCGCCCCCTCGTCGACGAAGCGCTTGCCGGTCGCGTTGACCATGATGGCGAACGGATAGGAGTGCTTCTGGAACTGGTCGCCGACCGCGAGATCGCCGAATTCCGGCGCGTTCATCTCCCAGCCCACCGCATGACAGCCGGACCAGTTGCCGTAGGGGCTGGCGCCGATATCGAGCGCCATGTTGATGCCGTCGCCGGTGTTGTAACGGGTGCCGCGCACCTTCGCGAGGTCCCAGCCGGCGCCCAGATAGCGGGTGCGCATTTCGGTATTGGCCTCGAAGCCGCCGGACGCCAGGATCACCGCCTTGGCCTCGACCTCCTCGATCTTCTTGCCGCGCTTGACCTTGACCCCCTTCACCCGGGTGCCGTCGTACAGCAGCTCGATCGCGGGGGTTTCGTAGCGGATCTCGATGCCCTCGCGGGCCGCGGCTTCGGTCATCATGTCGACCAGGCCGGGGCCGCCGCCGACGGTTTCCACCGTCAGCCCGCCCCAGAACTTGAACTTGCCGTCGATCTTGAACGCCTGGCGGCCGTAGATCGGCACGAAGCGGATGCCCTTTTCCCGCATCCAGATCAGCGTATCGAGGCTGCGGGTAACCAGCAGCTCGACCATATCGGGATCGGCCCGGTACTGGGTCACCCGCGCCATGTCGTCGAAGAACTGGTCTTGTGTGTAGGTGCCGAAATCGGTGTTGGCGATTTCCTCGTTGGAGAGATCCGGCACCAGCTTCTTGATGTCCTCGACCCCGTCATAAACGACCCGCATCGCGCCTGCGGTGAACCGGCTATTGCCGCCGGCCTCGTCCTCCGGCGCCTTTTCCAGCGCCAGGACAGAGGCGCCCTGTTCCCGGGCCGCCAGGGCCGCGCAGATCGCCGCGTTGCCGGCGCCGACAACCACAACATCGTAAGAATTCCCACTCATCGTTTTCTCCCTTAACAAAATATGCTCTAGGCCGCGTCCGGCCGGGCTTCGGCCATGCTGCGGAGTTCGTCCACGGCGATGGTGCGAAGCGCATCGGCCGCGGGGCTCAGTGTTTTGCCGGCCACCTGCACGATGCCGATATACCGGCTGACGGCGGGTTCGACCAGCGGGCGGAATACCAGGTCTCCCATCGGGCGTCCGGCGACCGACAGGCGCGGCACGGCGGTCACCCCGAGGCCGTGCGACAGCAGGCCCATCATGGTCGAGAGGTGCTGGACCTCGTAGGCCGGACGCGGCAGCAAGCCGTCCTCCTCCAGCGCGCGGACCAGGCGGATCTGGTTGCCGGTTTCCGGCCCCATGCTGATGTAACTGTGCTCGGCGAGGTCCTTCCAGCGCACCCGGCGTCTCCGGGCCAGCGGGTGGTCGCGGTGGCAGGCCAGGATATAGCCGTCCTCGACGATCGGGTCGTAGTCGATATGCGGCCGGTCGCCGGCTTCCAGCGCAATGCCGAACTCCGCGTCGCCGTCGGCGACGAATTCCACCGCCTTGGGCCCGACATCGTCCAGCACCCGCACCCGGATCGCCGGATGGTCGGCGTGAAAACGCTGCAGCACGCGGGGCAGCGCGTTGTGCGCCACGGTCATGATGGTGGCCA
>JANQKE010000173.1 GCA_028281265.1 Alphaproteobacteria bacterium
TGACCCGCGCCGGGAGGATGGTGCTGGACGGCGCGGATACGCTGCCGAAGGGCGGCGGGGGCGGAGGGGGGGCGACGCCGCCGCCCGGGCCGTGTCCTATCGCCGGCGGCGGGGGCGGCGGTGCCATGCCGGGCTGACCGTGCGACACCGGCTGCGGGGTCCCGAAGCCGGTAGGGCCCATTCCTCCGGCCACGGTCGAGGGGCGCCGGCCGCTCATGAAGTGCTCGACGGCGGCAAAGGCCACACCGCCCAGCAGCGCCAGCCCGCCCGCCTTGGCCGAGTTGCCGGCGATCCCACCGAGATTGCCCATAGCACTGCGGGATATCCGTCCAACCCCCTGATTGAGCACCGAGCCCAGCATCTTTTCCGCATCGAACATCGCGGCCGCCACCTCTACCGTCAGAAACACCGTATGGCTCTCAGATGGCGGTTTCGGTCGGTGAATTCCAGATCACCGGCCACGGGGTCCGGGGGTGCGGCACACCCGTTCCCGCCCCTGCGGCGCTATGGACGCTCGAGGCTCTGCCGCGTCAGCGCCCTCTCCTGGCGGGCGCGCGCGACCAGCCGGACCCGCATGCCCTCCCACGCTTGCATGATCGCTTTGCCGCTTGCGCCGGCACCGTAGGTCGCCTCCGCCTGCGCCTGCCAGGCTCGGCGGAACCGCGGCATGGACTTCACGAGCTGCAACGGTGTGAAAGCGACCACGTGCAGGACGTCCCACACCGGGGCCCGGTCGTCGCTTCCGACCCGGTCGACATGTTCGAACCCGATGAAGCGGCCGGCGCAGTCGCGGTCGTAGAGCCGCCGCATCGCCGGGCCGGAGAACGCATATTGCTGCCGATAATAGGCGTCCCGATGCTGCGGATCGGAGAACACATACTCGATCCACTGGATGAGCCACCGTTCCCGCTGCGGCCCTGCGTCTTTCGGGTAAAGCATGTCCAGACCGGGCTGCCCGGTCAGCACGTCCACCGCGACCAAACCGCCCTGCGGCGAAAACGGACGGGCGCGTGCCAGCGCCGAGGCTTGGTCGAGGGACGGACACAGCGCCAGCACCGTCCTGGACCAGGCGACGGCCGGCTGGTCCGGGTGGCGAAGCGGCTTGTGGCGGAACGGCAGGACAGCCGTCACCCCGTCCGACGCGGCCAGATCCCGCAAGAGGTCCCCGCCCGGAGGCGACCGGAACGGGTCGGCCGGGCGGTCGGTCTGCCAGGTCCATTGCACCGCCGCCGGCATCCGTCCCGTCCCGGCCGGGACAGTGATCGACGGCATCGAGGGCGCATCTCGCGTCATCCCGATCGCTCCCGCATCCTGGTTCAACGGCTGGCGGACGCGGTCGACACCGGCCGTGCGTCACGTGCTGATGGGCGCGGCACTCTCCCCCCATCTCGGCCGCTTCGGTGTCGGCCACAAGGCGACCGCCATGGGACTGTTGGCCGATGAGGTCTGGGCGCTGGCCGTCCGGCGGGCGGGTGAACGGCCGCTCACACCGGCCTACTACGCCGGTCTGGCTCTGCCGCTGTGGGTGATGTGGGTGTCGACGACCACAGCCGGCGCCCTGATCGGCGACGGCATCGAAGACCCGGCCCGGTTCGGGTTCGATTTCGCGTTTGCGGCCATCTTCCTGTGCCTGCTGGTGGGGCTGTGGCAGGGCGCACGGCGGTCGGCCCTGCCGCTGGCGGTGGCCGCGGCGACGGCCTTGGTCGCCCATTGGACCATCCCCGACGTCTGGTACGTGTTTCTGGGCGGCCTGGCGGGGGCGATCACCGGGGCGCTGCAGCCGACCGCCGATCACGCGGCGGCGAACCCGGACACCGACCGGGACGACGTCGGATGAGCCTGGACCCGACCACCCTGCTGGCCATCGTCGGGATGGCGATCGGCACCTATCTGACCCGGATCAACGGGCTGGTGCTGGTGCGCCGGTTTCCGCTGCGGGGCCGGCTCGCCGCCGGGCTGGAGGCGGTGCCAGGGGCGATCCTGATCGCGGTGATCGCCCCGACGGTTCTCGCCACCGGCATCGCGGAAACGGTAGCCGCCCTGGTGACGGTGCTGATGGCGCGCAGACTGCCGACGCTGGTGGCGATCATCGGCGGGGTCGGCTGTGTGGTGCTGTTGCGGGCCCTGTCGGCCGGCAGGTGAGTCGGCAAGCCTTGCCCGGCAGAGTTTGCGTGCCTCAGCCGCTCCGGCGGCAAGCGGTCATGCATCTCAATGGTTTAGCTTCGGCACGGTGCTTGCTGTCGACCGATACACCCGCCGCAGCCCACCGTCGCCACCATGACCGCCATTCCCTCCACCGCCATTGCCGGCCACCGGGTGTCCGACACCGTCCTGTCCTCGATCAGCGGGGCGGCGAGCCGGACCGGCGCCGATTTCGCCTTCCTGATGGCGACCGCAGCGACCGAAAGCGGCTTCGATCCGACCGCCCAGGCCCGCACGTCCAGCGCCCGAGGGCTGTTCCAGTTCATCGACAGCACCTGGCTCGCCACGGTCCGCGACCACGGCGCCGAACATGGGTTGGCGGCCGAGGCGGCGGCGATCGGCACCGGCCCGTCGGGGGCGCCGACGGTGGCCGATCCCGCCACCCGGGACCACATCCTGGCCTTGCGGGACGACCCCCGGCTGAACGCGGCCATGGCCGCCGAACTGACGGCCGCCAATCAGGCGGTCCTGGAGCAGCGGACCGGCCGCCCGGTCGGCGAGACCGACCTCTATCTCGCCCACTTCCTCGGAGCGGGCAGTGCGGCCCGGTTCCTCGATGCGATGGCGGAAGACCCCGACCAGCCGGCAGCCGGGCTGTTCCCGTCCGCGGCCCGCGCCAACCGGGCGGTGTTCTACGAGACCGATGGCTCGGCACGGTCCCTGACGGAGGTCTACGGCCTCATGAACCGCCGGATGGAGCGCGTGCTCTCGGCCGTCGACGATGCCCGCCCGCACACCCATCAGGCGAGCCGGGCCTGGGCTGCGTTCACCGCGCGCGGGGACGGCCAGCCTTTCACCGCGACCGCCGCCCGGCTGCTGCCGGACGTGCGACCCCAGACCGGCGGTCAGCTATCGCTGTGGACGCTGCTGACGGCCGCGGATCTGCCGATCCCCGGCGCGCGGAGCTGAGCGGATCCGGTCGCCGACCGGCCCGGTCAACCACCGCGGCGTCTGCGCAAGCCATCATAGGTATAGAGCGCCAGCCCCGCCCAGATGAAGGCGAAGGTGACCAGGTGATCGCGGGTGAACGGCTCGGCGAACACGGTCACGGCGATGATGAACTGCAGGGTCGGGGCGACGTACTGCATCACCCCGATGGTCGCGTAGCGCAGCCGCTTGACCCCATGCATGAACAGGATCAGCGGTACCGCCGTCACGGCGCCGGCCAGCACCAACAGACCGGAGACGCCCCAACCGGTACCGAACGCCCCCTGCCCGTCGACCCCGAGGAGGACGAGATAGGTCAGCGCAATCGGGGCGACGATCAGGGTTTCGGCCAGCAAGCCGCCCTGCGGATCGATCGACGCGGCCTTGCGGATCAATCCGTAGAAGCCGAAGGACAGCGCCAAGAGCAGCGCGATCACCGGCACCTGCCCGGACGCCACCACCAGCCAGCCCACACCGATGGTCGCCAGTCCCACCGCGGAGAGCTGGCGCGGGTTCAGCACCTCCCGCAGGAACACCACCCCCAGGACGACGTTGACCAGGGGATTGATGTAATAGCCCAGGCTCGCCTGCAGCAGATGGCCGTTCAGGATCGCCCAGATGAAGATCGTCCAGTTCGACGTCATCAGCACGGTGGCCGCGGCGTAGACCGCAAGCCGGCGGGGCTGCCGGAGGTCCGAGCCGACCACCGGCAACTTGCCCAGCCACCATACCAGCGGGACCAGCAGCACCACCGTCCAGACGAAGCGATGGGCAACGATCTCCCACGGGCCGACACCGTCGAGCAGGGCGAAATAGAGCGGGGCCAGCCCCCAGATCAGAAAGCCGGAAAACGCACTGACCAGACCGACCAGGGTCTCCTGCGAGGGGTTGTTTGTGCGGGGGGTGGTCTCGGCGATGGCCATGGTGCCGGGAGACTGCGCCGACCGGCCAAACACAGCCAAGCGGGCGGCCAGGTATGGCCGCTATGCCGACGCCCGTGCGGGAAGCGGGCACGCCCTACACCGGTTTGCGCCGGGATGACCTCATCTCATGGCGCCCTTGCGTTCAAGCGCCCCGCCAGGCTTGCCACGCACACGCGGCCACGTCGCGATCCGTCCTACTCGACGCGCTCTGATGTCAGCCGGTCTGCCGCAACGTCGCCGATTGCGCAGCCGCCCGGCGATAGCCGGCGGGGGGCAGGTTGATGGCCTCGATCAGGGTGCGGACCTCCTGCCGGGCGGCGACGTGGCTCATGGTGAGGCCGCCCTGGGCTTCGAGTTGCGCCAGGTCGAGCAAGGTCAGGCCCTTCAGGAACAGCTCCCGGAAGATCACCCGTTCGCCGAACCCGGCCGCCAGCCGGAACCCGATCCGCTTGGACAGGGTTTCCAGAACCTGGCCGACCTCCCGCTTGTTGCGGGCATCCAGGTGGCTCAGCCGGTTGCGCATGACGATCCAGTCGATCACCCCGCGGTCGCGCTGCTGACGGCGCATCCGGTGCTCCCACACCATGGCGGCGTAGGTGCTGGGGCGCAGGATCTTGAGACTGTCGGGATCCAGGGTCGCCAGAAGGTCGAGATCGACGAAGCTGTCGTTGATCGGCGTGATCAGCGTGTCGGCGAAGGTGTGGCCCAGCCGGCCGAGCGTGGTGTCGGCGCCCGGCGTATCGATGACGATGAAATCGCAGCGGGACGACAGTTCCGCCAACGCCTGGTTGAACCGCTCGGTCTCGTCGGCACTGGCATCGGTTTGATCCGCAAGGGTCGACCGGTCAATGGCGCGGTAGACCGGCACCGGCAGTTCCAGGTCGTGCCGCTGCATATAGTCTTGCCGGTTGCGCATGTAGCGGGTCAGGGTGCCCTGCCGCGCGTCAAGGTCGAGCGCACCGACCCGATGCCCCTGGTGCAGCAGCGAGACGACGACATGCAGGGCCGTCGTCGACTTGCCGGTCCCGCCCTTCTCGTTGCCGAAGACGACAACATGCGGGATCTGGCCCCGCGCATCGACCAGCGTGGTCCCTGGTGCGATACCGGCGGCCGACGGCCGCACCCCGCTTCCATCCATGGCCTGATCCCTTCCCGCTGTGGACGTCGCGACCCGGCAACGGAGCAGCGCCGCAGCCGCCATCAATCCGAGATCAACCCTGCGTTCAGATGGCCTCATCTGAACGCAGGGTTGATCTGCTTCAACGAGTTAGAGCATCTTACTTGCGTCCGTCCGGACGCAGGATGCTCTAGCGCTCCGAGTCTGCTCGGACCCAGTATACGGGATTCGGGCGGCGATCAGGCCACCAAGGTTACCTCCCTGAAGCGTATTCAGAGCCGGCCCAGATCCCGGGCGGTGGCGTCGACCGCCGCCTTGGCCCGGGCCACGAGCACATCGATCTCGTCGCGGCCGATGGTCAGCGGCGGCGACACCACCATGGTGTCGCGCACCGCCCGCATGACGAGATTATTGGCAAAGCAGTGATCCCGGCAGCGGGTGCCGGTCTTCCCATAGTCGGGGAAGCGGGTACGGGTCGCCTTGTCCGCAGTCAGCTCGATGGCGCCGATCAGGCCTTCGCTGCGCACCTCGCCGACGATCGGATGGTCCGCGAAGGCCGCCGTCAACGCCTCGGCCAGATAGGGCCCGGTCTCGGTCCGGGTGCGGTCGACCAGGCCCTCCCGCTCCAGGATCTCGATATTGGCCAGGCCCACCGCGCAGCACACCGGATGCCCCGAATAGGTGAAGCCGTGGTAGAATTCGCCGCCGTCCTCGATCAAGGTCTCGGCCACCGTGTCGCCGACCATGACCGCCGACAGGGGCTGGTAGCCGGACGTCACCGCCTTGGCCAGGGTCATGAAGTCCGGACTGATGCCGTACCGGTCCGACCCGAACCAATGGCCGGTCCGGCCGAAGCCGCAGATGACCTCGTCGGCGATCAGCAACACATCGTATTGGGCGCAGATCCGCTGGATCTCGGCGAAGTAGCCGTCGGGCGGCATGATCACCCCGCCGGCCCCCTGGATCGGCTCGGCGATGAAGGCGGCCACGCTGTCCGCACCGAGTTCGAGGATCCGGGTCTCCAGCGCCCTGGCCGCCCGCCGGCCGAAGGCATCGCGAGCCTCGTCCGGCGCCGCGAAATCGTACCAGTAGGGCGGCATGATGTGGGTGAAGCCCGGCAGCGGCAGATCGGCCTGCCGGTGCATCGGCAGCATCCCGCACAGGGAGACCGAGGCCATGGTCGAGCCATGGTAGCCGTAGGTTCGGCCGATGATGGTCTTCTTCCGCGGTCGGCCTTTGAGGTTCCAATGGTGCCGGACCATGCGGACGATGGTGTCGTTCGCCTCCGACCCGGAATTGGCGAAGAAGACGTGGTTGAGACCCTCGGGGGTCAGATCGACCAGCTTCTCCGCCAGGGCGATCGACGGCGTGGTCGCGGTCTTGAAGAAGGCGTTGTAGTAAGGGAGTTCCTGCATCTGCCGGTACGCGGCCCGGGCCATCTCCTCCCGCCCGTAGCCGACATTGACGCACCACAGGCCGGCCATGCCGTCGAGGATGCGGTTGCCGTCGGTGTCGGTGAGCCAGACACCATCGGCATCGGTGATGATCCGGCTGCCCCCTTCGGCAGCGAATTCCCTGTAGTCGGTGAACGGATGCAGATGGTGGGCGGTATCGACGGCCTTCCATTCGGCCGGGGTGCGGTTGTGGTACAGCATCGGGACCTCGGGCGCGCGGGCGCCGATCGGGGTGTCATAAAGGGGGGGCAAAGATGTGCCGGGCGGGGCCGGGCACGGGTCAGCCGATCGGCGGAGTGTAGCCGATGCGCGCGCACAGGAGCAGCAGTTCGGAGTGCCGACACCGCAAGGTCATAGGGGATCCGGTATCACCGGATCGGGCGGCTTGCAATCGGCCTGGTCCTGGGCATGCTGGGTTGTGGATGATACCCGTGCCGCACACCGTCGGACCACCTGATGCGCGATCCCTCCCCCACCTTGCTCGACCGGGCCGATCCGGCGGCGATCCGCACCCGACCGTTCCCGCATCTGGTGATCGAGGACGCGCTGCCCGCGGATCTCTACCGGGCGCTGGCGTCGACCCGGCTCGACTGCACCCGGATCATCGGCCCGCCGCCGCATGCGTCGAACCGCCGCTTCGCCTGGTCGACGCGCATGATGCTGTGGGACGAGCGGGCCACGGCGCTGTGGAAGCGGTTCGTCGCCGCGCATACGGGCGCCGATTTCGTCTTCCGCGTGCTCGCGCTGTTCGCCGATCACCTGCCGGACGGCTTTCCGCGCCTGTCCGCGGACACGCCGGTCGGCATGCTCGAGCGCGACGGGCATGACGCGTTCCCGATCCTCGCCGACGCACGGCTGGAGCTGAACACCCCGGTCACCGGCCCGGCAAGCTCCGTCCGCGGGGCGCATGTCGACACCCCGAACCGGCTCTATTCCTGCCTGTTCTACATGCGGGCGGACGGTGACGACAGCGTCGGCGGAGATCTCGAGTTGTACCGCTACACCGGACCGGTGCCGGACCCGGTCGACGCGTTCCAGTTCCGCCCCGACCAGGTGGAGGCGGTGACCACCGTGCCCTACCGGGCCAACACCCTGGTGATCTACCCCAACCACCGGTTTGCGATCCACGGCGTCACCCCGCGGCAGCCGACAGAGCATGAGCGGGCTTACGTCTTCGTCACCGCCGAGCAGGAGCAGGACTGGTTCACCGCCCGCGGTCCGATCGACGCCACCACCCGGGTGACCGCTTGTGCCTGAACGACAAGGGGCCGGGGAAGATGCGCATCCCCCAGCCCCTTGTCGTTACTCCCAAAGGTGAGAATCGGAGCGGGATCGAGACGTCACGCGCGATCGTGAACGCGATCGCACCCGACGCCATCCCACTCGAGCCGCGATCAGCCGGCGATGTTGGCCTCGATCGCCGCGTTCCGGATCGATTTCTGCAGCTTCTCGAACGCCCGGACCTCGATCTGCCGCACCCGCTCCCGGCTGATGCCGTAGACTTGGCTGAGATCCTCCAGCGTGGTCGGGTCGTCCTTCAGCCGGCGTTCCGTCAGGATGTGCCGTTCCCGGTCGTTCAGCGTCTTCATAGCGTTGACCAGGAGGTGCTTGCGCTTGCCGTATTCGTCGGATTCGGCCAGGCGGGTTTCCTGGCTTTCGCCTTCGTCGACCAGCCAGTCCTGCCACTCGCCGTCGCCGTCCACCCGCAAGGGGGCGTTCAGCGAGTGGTCGGGGCTGGACAGCCGCCGGTTCATGTTGACGACGTCCTGTTCGGGCACGTCGAGCTTGGTGGCGATCTTCTCGACCGTTTCCGGGTCGAGATCTCCTTCCTCGATCGCCTGCATCTGGCCTTTCAGCCGGCGCAGGTTGAAGAACAGCTTCTTCTGGGCGGCGGTGGTGCCCATCTTCACCAACGACCAAGAACGTAGAATATACTCCTGTATCGCAGCCCGGATCCACCACATCGCATACGTCGCCAGGCGGAAGCCCTTTTCCGGATCGAACCGCTTGACCGCCTGCATCATCCCGACATTGCCTTCGGAAATCAGCTCCGCCACCGGCAGCCCGTAACCGCGGTAGCCCATGGCGATCTTGGCGACCAGGCGCAGGTGGCTCGTCACCAGCTTGTGGGCGGATTCGGTGTCGCCATGCTCCCGCCAGGCCTTGGCGAGCATGTACTCCTCACCCGGCTCCAGCATGGGGAATTTGCGGATCTCCTGCAGGTAGCGCGAGAGATTGCCTTCGACGCTGATCGCCGGGACGTTGCCGATGCTGGCCATGCCGAACCATCTCCATGTCTGTCGTTACGGGCCTCGGCCATCGGGGTGATTGTCGACCCGCCCGATGCGGCGTCGCCCCGTATCCGATCCCCTGCTTCCCGAAGCCCCGCCCGATGCGGCGGCCCGGATGCGCTTTCGGCCCTCGTCCCGCGGCGGCTGCCGCCAACGGGACCGCACCGAGAAACAGTGTATCACACCGCCGGCCGAGCTGCCTTGAGCGTTGCCACCAGAGCTTCCATGTCCGCAGGCAGCGGTACCTCGAAGACCATCGGCTCACCACTGACCGGATGCTCGAAGCCGAGCCGTGCGGCGTGCAGCGCCTGTCGCCCGAACCGGCGACGGTCGATGCAGGATGCCTTGTGTCTACTGACCGAACTGTAAAGCGGATCACCGATCAGCGGATGGCCGATATGGGCCATATGCACCCGAATCTGATGGGTCCGCCCGGTTTCGAGCCGGCAGTCGACCAGGGCGGCCGTGCCGGGCGGTCCCAGCAGTTCGGCCACCCGATACCGGGTCCGCGCAGGCTTGGCCCCGTCCACGACCGCCATGCGCACCCGATCGACCGGGTGCCGGCCGATCGGCGCGTCGATCAGCCCGCGGGTCGGATGCGGCAACCCGGAGACGACGGCCCGGTAGGCCCGCGAGAGCCGGCGGTCCGCACCGTCCTGCGCGGCGAACTGCGCTGCCAGCCCGCGATGCGCCTCATCGGATTTGGCCACGACCATCAGGCCCGACGTGTCCTTGTCGAGCCGGTGGACGATGCCCGGCCGGACCACCCCGCCGATCCCCGACAACCGGTTGCCGCAATGGGCCAGAAGGGCGTTGACCAGGGTGCCGTCCGGCGTGCCCGCGCCGGGATGGACGGTCAGGCCGGCCGGCTTGTTGACCACGATCACGGCATCGTCCTCGTAGACCAGGTCGAGCGGGATCGCCTGCGGGCGCGGCACGGCCGGCCGGGGCGGCGGCACCGCGACGATGACGTCCGTCCCCGGTTTGACCCGGTAGGAGGGGTCTTCTATCGTCCGCCCGCCGACGGTGACCCGGCCGGCCAGGATGAGATCCTTGAGCCGGGCCCGCGACAGCACTGTCAGGCACGTCGCCAACATCTTGTCCAGTCGCCCGCCCTCCGGGTCTCCGGGCGGGATCGTGACTGCGAGGGTTTCGGTCCGTGACGCCTCAGTCATTACGCCTTGTGAAAATCGCCGTTGTGGTCATGGGGATCCTGATCCTGGTCTTGGCCACGATCCTGACGGTGGAGTTGGTGCGCCGCGCCGTGGGGTCCTGGAACCAGGAGACGGGCGCAACGCCGACCGCCACCGATCCGAACGGATCGACGATGGTGGCGCCGGCCGGGAGCCGCCTGGCTGACGTGACGGCCACCGGCAGCCGCGCGGTTCTGTGGTTCGAGCTGGACGATGGCCGGCACCGGTTGGTGTTCGTCAATCCCCGTACCGCCGAGATTACCGGGTCCCTGGATATCGGGGCGAATTGACCAAACCATGGCAGGCTTGACGGGCCGGCCGAGAGCTTCTGATGTGGGCGCTCGATCCCCTTTCCGCGCAACGGCCCGACCCGTCATGAACTTCGCCAGCGACAACATCGCAGGGGCCGCCGCCCCCGTGCTCGACGCCCTCGTCAAGGGTGCGGGACCGGACGCACCGCCGGCCCTGCCCTATGGGAGCGATCCGGTGACGGCCCGGGTGCAGGCGGCCCTGGACGCTCTTTTCGAACGTGAGACCACGGCCTTTCCGGTCGCCACGGGAACGGCGGCGAACGCCCTGGCGCTCGCGGCGCTGTGCCCGCCCTACGGCACGGTCTATTGCCACCGCCACGCGCATATCGAGGAAGACGAGTGCGGCGCCCCGGAATTCTTCACCGGCGGGGCCAAGCTGACCCTGATCGACGGCCCCGACGGCAAGATCACACCCGCAGCCTTGGCCGATACCCTGGCCTGCGCCGGCGCGGGCGTCGTCCACCACGTCCAGCCTGCCGCCGTCAGCCTGACCCAGGCGACCGAGTGCGGTACGGTCTATACGATCGAAGAGCTGGCCGCCCTGTCCCGGGTCGCCCACGCCTATGGCCTGCCGGTGCATCTGGACGGTGCCCGCTTCGCCAACGCGGTCGCGACCCTGGGCTGCACCGCAGCGGAGATGACCTGGAAGGCCGGGATCGACGTGGTGTCGTTCGGCGCCACCAAGAACGGGTGCCTGGCCGCCGAGGCGGTGGTGTTCTTCACCCACCGCGACCAGGCGACCGCGTTCGGCTTCCGGCGGAAACGGGCCGGCCACCTGTTCTCCAAGATGCGGACGATCTCCTTGCAGTTGGAGGCCTATCTGGCCGATGGGCTGTGGCTGGAGCTGGCCCGCACCGCCAACGCCCGCGCCCGAAGCCTCCATGACGGCCTGACGGCCTGCGCCGGCATCGAGCCGGTCTTCCCCCTCGGCGCCAACGTGATGTTCCTGAAGATCCCCAAACCGGTGGCCGACGGGCTCAGGGCCGACGGCTTCGTGTTCATCCCCCGCGGCGGCGAGGACGTCTACCGGCTGGTGACGCCGTTCAACGCCGACCCCGCCGCGATCGACGCGATGATCGCCCGGGCCGCGGCTCTGACGGCCGGGCGCCAAGCCGCCGAGTGACCGGATCGACGGGCCAGGCCGGCGCCGGGATCGGCCACACGGTCAGGAAGCTCCCCGCAGCCCGTCGGTCGGCGCGCGCGTCAGAGCCGAGGTCCTGATGGCGTCCAGTTGATCCGCGCGGACGGCGGGGCTGTGCACCCGGACCACGTAGTCCTGCCCCCGGGAAGCCAGTTCGGCCCGGCCCGCCGGGTCGCGGATCAGCCGTTCGATGCCCTCGGCCAGGCCCGGGCCGGTGACCGGGTCGACATACACCGCGCAATCGCCGCTGGCCTCCCGCAACCCGCCCCGACCGGACGAGACGACGGCCGCACCGGCCGCATGGGCCTCGACCGCGGCAAGCCCGAACGGCTCCTCGTAGACCGAGGGCACGACGGCGATCGCGGCCTGCTTCAGGGTCTCCTGGACGACGGAAACCGGTTGGTCCCGCCTGATCCTCACCCGGTCCCCCAGCCCCGCCAGCGGACGGATCCGTGCCTCGCTCCACACCGCATGCTTGCGCCACCGCAACGCCAGGATGTCGGCACGCCATGTCGGATGGCGCGGCAGCAGGTCGGCGAGGGCGGCACACAGCTCGGCAAAGCCCTTTTCCGGCGAGGCCGCACCGGTGAACGCGATCAGGGGTTCCTTGTCATCGGCGCGATGCCACCAGGGTTCGGGATCGATCGGGTTGGGAACCGCATAGGTGTCGGGTGCGAGGTGCGGAAACCGCCGTGCATGGTCGGTCGCGTTGACGGCGCTGACGAAGATCCGGGCACGGAACGGCTTCTGGATCCAGCTCTGCCGCAATCCTTCGAGGGGACCGAACTTACTCCGCGTCGGGTTGTGCCGATACAGGATGGCGGGCACCGGATGCAGCGCGCCGGCAATACGGCGCGCGGTCGGGATGTGCTGATGAAGCTCCAGCAGGTCCGGCGGGTCGGCGCGCAGGTGGTCGATTACCCGGCGGGTCCGCCGCCAGCGACCGCCGCTGCCGTCGACCGTCCAGACCGCCATGTCCCCGTGATCCTCGGCCCCGCTGTCCGCGATCACGGTGATCCTGTCGCGAAACCGGCTGTGCGCGTTGAGGGTCCGGATCACGGTTTCGATCGACCGCGGCCTGGTGCGATCGAACCGGAACGACCAGGGCAGCACGATGGCGATCCTCATGAGAGCCTCCGCCGGTCGGTGCGGGCGGTCTCCGCCAACAGCCCGGTGCGGATTGCGTCCAGTTGAGCCGCCCGGCGGGCCGGCGTGTGCGTCGCCAGCGCGAAACGCTGTCCCTGTGCAGCCAGTCGGGCCCGGTGTTCGGGATCTCCGATCAGATCCCCGATGGCGTCGGCCAGGGTGTCGGGTGTGATCGGCCCGACATAACGGGCATGAGGGCCGCTGGCCTCCCGCAACCCTCCTGTCCCCGATGAGACCAGGGCCGCGCCGGCCATATGGGCCTCGACCGCCGCCAGCCCGAACGCCTCGGCCCGGACCGACGGCACGACGGCAATCGCCGCCCGCTTGAGAAGGGCGCGGACCGACGCGATGGGCTGATCCCGGGCGACGGTCACACGGTCCCCGAAGGCCGCCAACGGCCGGACCTGACGCTCGGCCCATGCGGCATGGGTATCCCAGGCCGATCCGTAGAGCACGGCGCGCCAAGCCGGATGACGGGCCAGCACCGCCGGCAGCGCGGCGCAAAGCTCACCGAAGCCCTTTTCCGGCGCCGCCCGTCCCGCAAAGGCGATGACCGGGTCGCGGACGCCCACCGGAGCCCTCCAAAGGTCGGGATCGACCGGGTTCGGGATCGCATGGGTGGCATCGGCCAGCTTCGGGAAGCCGCTGCGGAACGCCTCGCACGCGCCCCCACTGACGAAGACCCGGGCGTCGAAGGCGCGATAGATCCAATCGTACTTGAACCGCCGCACCCAGCCCGACGGGACCTTGGAGAAGTTGTGGCGATAGAAGATCGTCGGGACCGCAGGCAAGGCGCGGGCGATGCGGGATGCCTGGGGGGCGACCTGGTGGAGTTCGACCAGCCGTGGGCGCAGCGCCCGCAGCAGATCGATCACGTACCGGGTGCGCCGGGCGCGCCTCAGACCCGGTTGAACGGTCTCTACCCGGAAGACTCCATGGCTCTGCGCACCGGCATCGGCGATGATGATCACGTCATCGCGATAGGCGCTCGCCGTATTGATGGTGCGGACGACCGTATCCATCGAATTGGGGTGCGCCTCGTCGAACCGGCTGTTCCGGGGCAAGACGATGGCGAGACTCATCGAAAGGTCCGTCGGCTTGGCGCAGGCGCACACCGGCCCGAGGACGGTTCGCGCTCCTCCGGGGCAGCGTCGGGAGAGGGCGACGGCATCGGTCGGCTCGGCATGCGCTTCTGCCGGAACCGGGCCGCAGCGCCGGCTTCAACCGGAGAACGCCGTGACATCCCGGGCCGCTCCGGCGAAGATCAGTCTTGCAGTCGTACCCGAGGGATCGGCGGGGACGAACTCGATGCTCCCGCCCATCCGGTCCATGAGCCCGACCGTAATCGCCAGGCCCAGCCCGGTTCCCGGGGTCGTCGCCACCGCCGGTTCCTTCGACTTGTTGAAAGGCTCACCCAGCCGGGCCAGGACATCGGCCGGGATTCCGGGGCCGTCGTCCCGGACGAACACGCTGACACTCCCGGCTCCGTCGCTCCCCGCATCGGCCCATTCCGTCCAGACGGAGACCCGCCCGCCAAGGGGGGAGAACTTGACCGCGTTCGACAGGATGTTGATCAGGCACTGTTGCACGGCCGTCGGATCGCCGACGATGGTCCCTTCGGCACCGGGACAGGCGTCGATCTCGACGGGCGTCCCGGTCGTCGCCGCCCGCACCAGCCAGACGGCTCGGCCGATTGCGGCACCCAGATCGACCGGAGTGGCATCGAGGTCAAGATACCCACCCTCGAGACGCGTCATATCCAGGATGTTGTTGACCAGATCGAGCAGGTACTGCGCGCTTGCGTGGATATCCTCGGCATAGACGGAAACGCGGGCGGGATCGACCGGCATCACCGACGTCGAGCGCAGCAGATCGGAGAAGCCCAGGATCGCGTTGAGAGGGGTGCGGAGTTCGTGGCTCATCGTCCCGAGGAACTGAGATTTGACCCGGTTGGCGCGTTCGGCCTCCTCCCGGGCTCGGCGCAGCGCGGCCTCGTTGCGCCTGCGCTCGGTGATGTCGCGCACCGTGCCTTCGTAATAGAGGGGCGTGCCGTCCTCTGCCCGGACCAGATAGGCGTTTTCGGAGATCCAGAGCCGGCGCCGAGACTTGTGGGCGAAGATCTCGGACTCGAAATCGTGCACTTCGCCGTGCTCGGCCAGCAGCCGTTGGAACTCCGCCCGCCGGCCGGGCTCGACGTACCATTCGGTGGCGATGTCCTTGACGGCGGCGAGATGCTCTTCTTCGGTGTCGTAGCCGTTGAGACGGTTGAGCGCCGGATTGGAGCGCAGTTGCCGTCCATCGAGCGAGGAGCGGTAGATCCCCTCCCGCGCCCGTTCGAACATCCGCCGGTAGCTCTCCTCGGCCTCGGCAAGTCGATCGCGGGCCTCCACCAGCTCCGTTACGTCGACGAGAGAGCCGACATAGTATAAGGCCTCGCCGCTGTCGCCCAGGATGGCCGTGCCGCTCTCGCTCACCCAGATCAGGAGACCGTCACGACGCCGTAGTCGGGTGATCACGCCGGTGACCGCGCCGTCCCGGGCGATGCCCGCCCGGAACCAGTCGGTGTCGGCCGCAT
>JANQKE010000205.1 GCA_028281265.1 Alphaproteobacteria bacterium
TCCTGCGTCCGAACGGACGCAGATAAGATGCTCTAAATCTTTAAACTAGATCATCTTATCTGCGTTCAGATGAGTCCATCTGAACGCAGGATGATCTAGTCGAGGCAGGAGAGACCGAGCCGTGATCACGCTGCACTACTATCCAGGCAATGCCAGCTTCGCCCCGCATGTGTGCCTGACCAAGATCGGCGTGCCCTTCACGCTGGATCTGGTCGACCGGCAGGCGGAGGCCCAGCGGTCCCCCGGCTACACGGCACTCAACCCCAACCAGCGCATCCCGACCCTGATCTGTCCCGGCGACGAGGGCAGCGACCTGGTGCTGTGGGAGGCGGCGGCCATCTGCCTGCACCTCGCGGATCTGTACTCCTCGGCCGCGCTGATGCCCGCGCCCGGCAGCTCGGCGCGCGGCCGGGCCTACAAGCTCCTGATGTTCCTGACCAACACGCTGCAGCCGGAGATCCTGACCTATCACTATGCCGACCGCCACGTGACCGATCCGGCGGCCGTGCCGGCGGTCCGGGCCAAGGCCGAGGAGCGCATCGGCCGCTGGCTTGCCGTGCTGGCGGACGAGTTGGGGGACCGGCCGTTCCTGGTCGGGGACGATCCGACCCTGGTCGACTATTACTTCCTGATGAACGCGCGCTGGACCCGCAAGCTCGCCAAGAAGGCCGGCGATTACGGTCAGGCCGGGCCCTATCTCGACCGGGTCCTGGCGGTGTCCGAGGTGCGCCGGACGCTCGACGCCGAAGGCCTCGACCCCGACCGGTTCCTGGGCTGAGAGCGCTCAGGCCGCGACCTGGCGGTCTAGGGCGCTGCTGTCGATCCAGCCGCCGCCCAGGACCCGGTCGCCGGCATAAAGGACACCCGCCTGGCCCGGCGCGACGCCGTAATGGGGCCGGTCCAGCATCACCAGCGCCCGGTCCGGGCGATCGCCGGGAAACACGCGGCCGGACGCCGCCGGCTGGGCGGAGCGGAGCTTCACCGCCACCGGCACACCGCTTTCGCCCAATGGCGTGTCGCCGAGCCAGTTGAGGTCCTTCAGCCAGACCAGATCACGGGCCAGCGCTTCCCGCGGCCCGACGACGACGGTATGCGCGTCGGGATCGAGGCGGACGACGTAGAGCGGCTCCCCGCCGCCGCCGCGCTGGCCGCCGATCCCCAGCCCCTTGCGCTGACCGATGGTGAAATTGATGATGCCGCCATGGGCGCCCAGCACCCGGCCGTCGACATGCCTGATCGGCCCGGGCTCGATCGCCCCGGGGCGCAGCCTGCTGACCACCGAGGTGTAGTTGCCGGTCGGAACGAAGCAGATGTCCTGGCTGTCCGGCTTGTCGGCCACGGGCAGGTCGAACCGGGCGGCCAGCGCCCGGGTTTCGCTCTTCTGCATCCCACCCAGCGGGAAGCGCAGGAAATCGAGCTGTTCGGCCGTGGTCGCGAACAGGAAGTAGCTCTGGTCCTTGCCGGGGTCGGCGGCGCGATGCAGTTCGGCCCCGCCGGCCGGCCCCGGCTTGCGCTGAACGTAGTGGCCGGTCGCCAGGCAATCCGCCCCCAGGTCGCGCGCCTGGTCGAGCAGATCGCGGAACTTGACCCGCTGGTTGCAGCGCACGCAGGGGATCGGCGTTTCGCCCCTCAGATAGCTGTCGGCGAAATCATCCATGACCGACTGGCTGAACCGGCTTTCGTAGTCGAGCACGTAGTGCGGGAAGCCGAAAGCGTCGGCGACCCGGGAGGCGTCGTAGATGTCCTGGCCGGCGCAGCAGGCCCCCTTGCGACCGACGGCTTCGCCGTGGTCGTAGAGTTGCAGGGTCACCCCGACGACGTCGTAGCCCTGCTCGTGCAGGAGCGCGGCGGTGACGGAGCTGTCCACCCCGCCCGACATGGCGACCACGACCCGCGTTGCGGCGGGGGATTTGTCAAAGCCCAGGCTGTTGGTCATGGCGCGCTATATAGCGCTGCCATCGCTCGCCGGAAAGCCCGCGCGCGCCCTCGGAACGGTCTGGGATCGGCGGCGGGCCGGCCCGGCACCGCCGAACTCAACTCCGCGGCCGTCCGGCGTCAGCGCCGGGGCGGATGCGGCGGCAGCACCGGATTGCCCGGCAGACCCTGGAACCGCTGCCGTCCGAAGTCTTCGGGCGGCGGCGGGGGCGGCTCCCCGCAATCCAGGACCCAGATATCGTAGATCGCGTGGTCCATGGCCGACAGCGCCGGGGAGGACGAGAACATCCAGCCCGAGAAGACGCGTGCCCGCGGCCGACCCGGCGGCGTGTCGTAGACCTGCAGGAAGCCGGCATCCTCCGGCGTCTCCTCCGGCAGGGTCGACCGGCAGGCCCGTACCACGATCTCCAGCGTGCCGAACCGCATCTGCTGGCCGACGGGGACGTCCAGCCGCTGCACCGTCGCGGTGATCTTGTCCAGCGCCTGCAGGATCGCGTAGGGCTGGTCGACGGTCGGTTGCGATTGGGCGCCTGCAACCGTCCCGGAGAGGATCCAGGCCGCAAGCACGCTTGGGATCAGGGGGACGAGGCGGCCACGCCTGCCGCGCCGGTTCTGGTTCGGTTGCTGCATGCAGCCGGACTATCGCTCTTTCAAGGCGGCGACGCAGCGGTGATGTGACCAAAGACGTTCATTCGCTGCCGGCCTGGCCGCCGTTCTGGAGGCTGAAGATCACCTGACCGAGCAACTGTTCGAGCCCGGGGGTCGACTGGGTGAACTCGATCGTGCCGCCGGGCTCGATCATGTCGATCTCCGCGCCCGGTTCCAGGGCCATGTAGCGGCCGCCGAGCAGGCTCTCCGAAGCGACGACCGCCACGGTGTCGAGGGGCAGTTCCAGCTCGGGCCGAATGCTCATCTCGACCAGGGCCAGATAGGTCGTCGGGTCGAGATCGATGGCGCTGACCGAGCCGACCCGCACCCCGCTGATCCGGACGTCACTGCCGACGCTGATACCGTCGATGCGGTCGAAGCGGGCACTGACGGTGTATCCGTCCACTTGGTCGAGGTCGGCCGTCCGGTAGGCGAACACGAAGAACAGCACGGCAACCGCGATGACTACGGCACCGATGACGGTCTCGATCACATGCCGGCGCATGATGGACGTTCTTCCCTGACCGCTGGGGGTGGGCCGTCAGGACGGTGTCCAGGGCTCGTAGTCCCCGGTTGCACGGTCCCGTTTGCCGCCTTCCAGAAGATGACCCGGTGGCCGATACGCCTCGGGCGTGCCGGTCATGTTGGGCACATGCTCCTTCTGCCAGGGCTGGCGGAAGCGGCTCGTCTCATCGGGGATCGCTTTGACCTGATGATGCAGCCAGGCGTGCCATTCGGGCGGAACCAGGCTCGCTTCCGATTCCCCTTTGAAGACGACCCAGCGCCGCTCCCGCTTGCTGCCGGCGGTCCGACGATCGCGATAGTAGAGGTTGCCCATATGGTCCTCGCCGACCCGTTCCCCATGGCGAGCGGTCTTCCACTTCAGGAAGGCGGACTGGCTCCACTCGTAGAAATCGAACCCCATGGGCGTGCTCTGAACGGTGCGGTTGGACCGGATGCGGCGGTCTGACGGCGATGCGGCCGGGCGGCCACGATGGCGCCGGACTATGGCACCGACGACCCCACCGGTCCAGCACGGCCTTGGTGTCGGCGAGCGGCCGAACGGCACAGGGGGCGGCAGGGGGGCGGGTGCGCGGCGCGGCCTCGGGGGGCTGGCATGACTCGCCAAGCCGTGCCGGGCGGGACAGGGTTGCCCGGCCCGTCCGCTGCCAGCGCCGAGTACCCGATGTCCGACAGTCCCGCCGCCGAGACGCTGACCGATCCGCGCACCTGGCCCACCTGGGTGGGGATCGCGATGGTCGTGGCTTCCACGGTTGCCTTGGGCTCGTCACCGACTTGGGCGCGGATCGCCTTCGAACACGGCGCCAATGCCGAGGCCGCAGGCTTTGCCCGTTTTGCCGTCGGTGCGGCCGTGACCGTTCCGATCCTGCTGATGCTGCCCGGCCGGGCCGCCTGGCTCAACCGCCGGGTGCTGGTGCCGAGCCTGGGGATCGGCTTCCTGTACGCCGCGCAGTCGACCACCTACCTGGTCGCCATCGACCTGCTGCCGGTGGCGATTGCCGTGGTGACGTTCTTTACGTTTCCGTTGTTCGTCGCCTTGATCGTCCGGGTCACCGAGGCCGTGCCGATCGGCGGGGCCAAGGCCGTCGGCATCGTGCTGGCATTCCTGGGTGTGGTGCTGGTCACCCGCGCCGCACTGGTGACGATCGACCCGCTCGGCATCGTGTTCGCCCTGATCGCCTCGGTCGGTACGGCGGTCTATCTGGTGGTCGGGGGGCGCGTCTCGCGGATCGCGGGCAGTCTTGCCTTCTCGGCTCTGAGCTTCGCCGGCGCGTCCCTGGTCATGGGAGGCTGGCTGGCCGTCACCGGGGTCGCCACCTGGCCGCAAACGCCGGTGGGGTGGGCGGCCTTCGGCGTTCTCACCCTGACCTTCGTCGGCGGTATCCTGCTTTTCTTAACTGCGCTTATGTGCTTGGAGACGGTGCGGGCCACCTTGTTGACCAATCTGGAGCCGCTGGTGGCCATCGGGCTCGCCTTCGTGATCCTGGGCGAGCCGATCGGGGCGATCCAGGGTGTGGGAGCGGCCTTGGTGATCTTTGCGGTGGCCGGGCCGACACTTCTGGATGCGCGTGCCGAGCAGCGGAGACCCGCAGGAAATACCCATCGGAATTAGGACATGCTGCGCTGCACAATAGGCGCGGGCAATCGGCGGTCCGGTTCCCCATCTTGAACCTCGTGGCCGGTCTGCCGACCCGCGTTCGCCGGACGGGACGAAGACGCCGGGCGCCGCGTCGATCCGACGATGGCGCCGACGCCAGCGCCGTCCTCCGACCGCTCGCCGGCTGTCGCGGCCGTTTCGCCACACGGTCCAATACGAGGTTAAAATGTCCGCTTATAATTATCGTATCCCGGAAGGTATGGATCTGCTGAGATCCGAAGCCCGCGCCCGTCAGTTGCGTGCGCAGATGACCGCCGGACTGTTCCGTCAGGCGGCTGCTGCGGTCGCCGGCGCGGCCCGTGCCGTGGTCGCCGCGATCGCCCGTTGGTCCGAGCGCCGCGCCTTGGAGGCGGCGATCGATGGCCTGAACCCGCGTGTGCTCGACGATATCGGCCTGAGCCGCGACGAGTTGCTCGCCCGTGCGTTGGGCTTGTCGGGGGCCGAGGCCGATCGGCCGGCGGTCCGCACCGTCCGGCCGGTGCCCGCGGCTGCCAACGAAGACACCCCGCGCATCATCAAGGCGGCGTAAACCCCGGGCGACGCGGTCGGACCTTCCGCCGCGGATTGCCCACCCCGGCCGATGCGCTGCGGC
This sequence comes from Alphaproteobacteria bacterium, assembly GCA_028281265.1. Lineage (GTDB taxonomy): Bacteria > Pseudomonadota > Alphaproteobacteria > DSM-16000 > Inquilinaceae > JANQKE01. The sequence continues at coordinate 5,355 of JANQKE010000205.1, forward strand.
GCCGGTCTCAAGACGACCCTGCGCCCGACCGGGCCAGCGGTCGTTTTGTTTTTGTGCTACTATCGGGGCTTACAGTGCGACGTTCCCGGAGTGCGGCAGCATGGCGCCTCCCGATTCGGCAGCCGGGAGTTTCGCTGGGTCAAGCTGAAATAAAGGGTTTACGCCACCATATCTTGTGTCACACTCGACGAGGTGCGCAACATGCGGCTCCGCAACGCGTCGGGGTCTGGCGCGTGAGCTAACCGAGTCAGGGACGAGACCAGAACCATGCGGATCGAGCGGCGATTCACGGTCGCAGGCGCCGATGCCTATGCCGATATCCCCTTCACCCGGGCGACCAGCGAAATCCGCAACCCGGACGGATCGGTCGTCTTCCGGCTCGACGGTATCGAGGTGCCGGACGGGTGGAGCCAGGTCGCCGCCGACATCCTGGCCCAGAAGTATTTCCGCAAGGCCGGGGTTCCGGCCCGGCTCAGACCCGTCGAGGAGGACGACGTTCCGGACTTCCTCCGGCGTCACGTCCCCGACGAGGCGGCGCTTGACGGTTTGCCGGCCGACCGGCGCCACGGCGGCGAGACCAGCGCCAAGCAGGTGTTCGACCGCATGGTCGGCACCTGGGCCTATTGGGGCTGGAAGGGCGGCTATTTCGACAGCGCTGACGACGCGCGGTCGTATTTCGACGAGATGCGGTTCATGCTGGCCGCGCAGATGGCCGCGCCGAACAGCCCGCAATGGTTCAACACGGGCCTGCACTGGGCCTATGGTATCGACGGGCCCAGCCAGGGCCACCACTATGTCGACTATCAGACCGGCGAGCTGCTGCGGTCCGAAACCGCGTATGAGCACCCGCAGCCGCATGCCTGCTTCATCCAGTCGGTCGCCGACGACCTGGTCAATGATGGCGGCATCATGGATCTCTGGGTGCGGGAAGCCCGGCTGTTCAAATACGGTTCCGGAACCGGCTCGAACTTCTCCGCCATCCGGGGGGAGAACGAACCGCTGTCCGGCGGCGGCCGCTCCTCGGGCCTGATGAGCTTCCTGAAGATCGGCGACCGGGCGGCCGGGGCGATCAAGTCCGGCGGCACCACCCGTCGGGCGGCCAAGATGGTGACCGTCGACATCGATCACCCCGACATCGAGGACTACATCGACTGGAAGGTGGTCGAGGAGCAGAAGGTCGCGGCCCTGGTCGCCGGCTCGAAGGCCTGCAACGCGCATCTCAACGCCGTGATCGGGGCCTGCCATACGGCCCGGCATCTGGATGCCGAGGCGCGCTTCGATCCCAAGCGCAACCCGGCCCTGAAAGCTGCCGTCAAGGCCGCGCGCGGGGCGATGATCCCGGAGAACTACGTCCAGCGGGTCATTCATTTCGCCCGCCAGGGCTACACCGCCATCACCTTCCCCGAATACGACACCGACTGGGACTCGAAGGCCTATCTGACGGTCTCGGGGCAGAACTCCAACAACTCGGTCCGGTTGACCAACGCGTTTCTCAATCAGGTCGAGATCGACGGGGACTGGCAGTTGATCCGGCGGACCGACGGCGCGATCGCCAAGACCGTCCGGGCGCGGGAGCTGTGGGACAAGGTCGGTGAGGCCGCCTGGCAGTGCGCCGACCCCGGCGTGCAATACGATACCACCATCAACGAATGGCACACATGCCCGGCGGGGGGCCGCATCAACGCCTCCAACCCGTGTTCGGAATACATGTTCCTGGACGACACGGCTTGCAACCTGGCCTCGATCAACCTGATGAAGTTCAGGAAGGCCGACGGCCGGTTCGATATCCCGGGGTTCGAGCATGCCTGCCGGCTGTGGACGGTGACGCTCGAGATCTCCGTGTTGATGGCGCAGTTTCCGTCCAAGGAGATCGCCCGGCGGTCCTACGACTACCGTACTCTGGGCCTCGGATACGCCAATCTCGGCGGCCTGCTGATGGCGTCGGGTCTGAGCTATGACAGCCGGGAGGCGCGCGCGCTCGGTGGCGCGATCACCGCCATCATGACCGGGATCGCCTACGCCACCTCGGCCCGGATGGCCGAGGAACTGGGGCCGTTCCCGGGCTATGCCGCCAACCGCACGGCCATGCTGCGGGTCATGCGCAACCATCGCCGTGCCGCCCAAGGGGCCGCCGACGGCTATGACGGCCTGAGCATCTTGCCCGTGCCCCTGGATCGGGAGGCCTGTCCCGATGCGGGGCTGGTGACGGCCGCCGCCGCCGCCTGGGACCAGGCGGTTTCCCTGGGTACGGCGCACGGCTACCGCAACGCGCAGGCGACCGTGGTCGCGCCGACCGGGACGATCGGCCTGGTGATGGATTGCGACACCACCGGGATCGAACCGGACTTCGCCTTGGTGAAGTTCAAGAAGCTGGCCGGCGGCGGCTACTTCAAGATCATCAACCGGGTGGTGCCGCTGGCGCTCAAGACCCTCGGCTATGACGAGGCGGCGGTCGGCCGGATCGTCGATCATGCGGTCGGCCACGGGACCCTGGCCGAGGCCCCCGGCGTGAACCACGACACCCTGGCGGCGGTCGGCTTCACCGAGGCGGCGATCGCGGCCGTCGAGGCCAACCTCGCCTCGGCTTTCGATATCAAATTCGTGTTCAACCGCTGGACCTTGGGCGATCCGTTCTGCACGGACACTCTGGGCATTCCGGCCGAGAAGCTGGACGATTTCGGCTTCGACCTGCTGGGATGGCTCGGCTTCACCCCGGCCGAGGTCGAGGCGGCCAACGGCTATTGCTGCGGTGCGATGACCCTGGAAGGGGCACCCGACTTGAAGCCCGAACACCTGCCCGTGTTCGACTGTGCCACCCCATGCGGACGCTCCGGGACCCGCTCCTTGTCGGTCGAGGCCCATATCCGGATGATGGCGGCGGCCCAGCCGTTCATCTCGGGAGCGATCTCGAAGACCATCAACATGCCCAACGCCGCCTCCGTCGAGGACTGCAAGGCGGCCTATCTGTTGTCCTGGAAGCTGTGCCTGAAGGCCAATGCGCTCTACCGGGACGGCTCGAAGCTGTCGCAGCCGCTGTCGGCCAGCCTGCTCGGGGACGCGGAGCCTGAGGATGACGGCGCCACCGCCGTCGACCGCATCGTCGAGGCACCGGCGGCGCGCGCCCCGCTGGTCGCCGAGAAGATCGTCGAGCGGGTGGTCGAGAAGGTCGTCGAGCGGGAGCGCAGCCGCCGCGCCGGGCTGCCCAACCGCCGCAAGGGCTATACCCAGAAGGCGACCGTCGGTGGCCATAAGGTCTATCTGCGGACCGGCGAGTATGCCGACGGGTCGCTGGGCGAGATCTTCATCGACATGCACAAGGAGGGGGCGGCCTTCCGTTCCCTGATGAACAATTTCGCCATCGCGGTGTCGATCGGCCTGCAATACGGCGTGCCGCTGGAGGAGTTCGTCGAAGCCTTCACCTTCACCCGGTTCGAGCCGGCGGGTCTGGTGACCGGCAACGATCAGGTCAAGATGGCGACCTCGATCCTGGACTACATGTTCCGGGAGCTGGCGATCAGCTATCTCGGCCGGGACGATCTCGCTCACGGCTCGCCGGATGACATGCGCCACGACGCGCTGGGCGGCGGCGACGCCGAAGCGGATCTGCCCGATCTGGGGGAGGCGGCGGCCGTGCCCGAGATGGTGCGGCAACTGGCCTCCACCGGTTATCTGCGTGGCAATCTGCGGGTCGTCGACGGCGGTCGGGCAGCGGCCGTTCAGTCCCTCGCCGATACGGCGGCCGAGGCGGTGGAAGCGACCGTCACCGCCCGGTCCCAGGCGATGCCGGCGACGCCGACGGGGGCGATCGCGCGCGGCTCGGTCGATCGCCGGATCGCCGAGGCCCGCGCCAAGGGCTATGAAGGCGACTCCTGTCCCGAATGCGGCAACTTCACCCTGGTCCGCAACGGCACCTGTCTGAAATGCGATACCTGCGGTGCGACGACCGGGTGTAGCTGACCCCTCCGGTCCGGAGGCGCCGGCCTTCACGCCTTGGCCGATCCGGACGATCCAGCCTGCGCACGGGGACGGTCGTCCCGATCCTATGCCTGCCTTGCCATGCGGAGCAGGCGATCGAACGGGGTGCTGCATGTAGGGTACACCCGGTACAAGAGGACGTCGTCAACCGGCGTCGCTCGTTCGCAAACTCGCCGGGGATCAAGGCGTGCGGATCGTATTTGCCACGAAGTTCCTCTCAGGCATCGCCGGCGGTGCGGAAAGATCGCTGATCCGTCTGGCCGGCGGCATGAACGCCCGGGGGCATGAGGTTTCGATCATCAACTACGACAAGCGTCCCGATCCGCCGTACTATCCGGTGCCCCCGGATGTCCCCGTGGTGAGCCTGCATCCCAAGGCTGAGGCCTATGCCCGATGTGTCGACCCGATAGCGGATGCCGCAGGTCGCACCAAGCCGGACCCCGGCACCGTGAGACCCGGTCCACGGCGAGCCAAGAGGTGGCTCAGGCAGATCGAACTGAAGATCTCGCCCTTGCGCCGGCTGACGGCTGCGGTGCGTTCCCGGGCCGTGACCGATCGGGTGGCGGATTATCTGGCCGCCGAGCGGCCGGACGTCGTTGTCGCATTTCTTCCGCATATGGCGTTCGAGGTCTCCCGGGCGGCCGCTCGATTGCCGCGCATTCCCAGCGTGCTCGCCCTCAGGAACACGCCGGAGTTCGATTTCGCCGAACCCGAGGACGACCCCGCCAGGGCCGTTAAGTCGCGTACGGTCCGCGATGCGCTGCATCGGTTCGATCGGCTCACCGTGCTCGTGCCCGATTATGCCGAGCTGCTGCCGGCAACCCTCAGGAGCCGGACCGTTTGCATCCCCAACGACGTCCCTGTCGCCGACTATGCACGGATCCAGGCCATCCCCCTGGCCGAACGGCCCCGCACGATCGCTTTCGTCGGCCGGCTGGTGGACTACAAGCGCCCGCGGTCGCTGATTGCCGCGTTCGCGCTGGTGGCCGCCGCCCATCCCGGCTGGAACCTCGTTTTCTACGGCGAAGGGCCGGAGCGACCGGCGATGGAGGCGGACATCAAGCGGCACGGTCTGGAGGACCGGGTGAAGCTGTCGGGCACGACGACGTCGATCGACCAGGCCTATGCCCAGGCACAGATCTTCTGCTTGCCGTCGCTCTATGAAGGCTTCCCCCGGGCCTTGAGCGAGGCGATGGCCAGCGGGCTCGCCTGTCTGGGGCATAGTGACTGCGTCGGTGTGCGCCATCTTCTGGACGGTGGGGCGGGCCGGCTCGTGGCACCCGACCTCCGATCCACCGGGTTGGGTGCCGCCCTCGATGACCTCATGGCGGATGGCGCGTCGCGACACGCGCTTGCCCGTGCGGCGACCGAGCGGATCGCGCAGTACCAGCCTGAGATGGTGTTCGACCGGTGGGAGAGCCTGTTCAGCGAACTGACGGCGCAGGCGGTGCCGGGCCGGTTCGGAAGCGTGCGGTCCGGGGCGGTGTCGCGCTACCGCAGTCAGCAGTCGGAGACGGGATAGTGAGCAGCAGGCTATACGATGCCGGGTTCTATGAGGACCGGCGCGCCCAGGTGACGCGGTCCGCCGAGCGGTTGCTGCCTCACCTGCTGACGGTCCTACCGGTCGGCTCTGTCATCGATGTCGGTTGTGGGGACGGAGCGTGGCTGGCCGAACTGGGTCGGTTGGGCGTGGAAGATCGGTTTGGCGTGGATGGTGCCTGGGTCGATGCAAGCCGTCTGCTCATCCCGGGAGAGTGCTTCGCCCATCGGGACCTGGCCAGATCCATCGGCGTCGATCGACGCTTCGATCTCGCGATCAGCCTTGAGGTGGCCGAGCATCTGGCGCCGTCCCGGGCGGACGGCTTCGTCGCCGAGCTGGTTGGCCTGGCGCCGGTGATCTGCTTCAGCGCCGCCGTGCCGGGGCAGGGCGGGACGGGGCATGTCAACGAGCAATGGCCTGTCTATTGGGCCGAGCGCTTTGCCGGCCACGGCTACCGGGCGGTTGATTGCCTGCGCCCGCTCATCTGGGAAGACGAGCAGATTTCATATGTGTACCGTCAAAATCTCATCGTCTACGCGTCGCAGGAAGGGCTCTCGAAATACCCGGAGCTGGAGCGGCTCGCGGGCCGATGCTCCCCAAGGCCGATGGCTTTGGTGCATCCGGAGATGTACCGCCCCCTGGCCAAGCGGGCATCGCCGAAGCTTGCGAAGTGGATCAAGATGGGACCCGACGCGTTCCGGCGTACGTTTCGAGGGCGGTCCGTTTAGACGGGATGGCGAGATCTGCCCCCGCTTCGGGTGTGCAATAGGATCTCGGTGCGCGGCGGCCCAGGGTGTCAGGTCTGATATCTCAATCTCCCAAGAGACAAGGCTGGGGAGAGCGCAACGACACCCGGCTTGGACGGGTGCCGTACCGGGTGTCGCTGCGCCCCACCCTACCTACCTAACCTGTTTGCGATGTTGCCGGTCCAGACAAGGTTCTCTAGCAGCCTCGCCTTTCTTGGAGATCCCGAAGATACTCCTGGCGCTCTTCAGCCGCTTCGATCGCTTCTTCAGTATTCACATACGTGCCGATCAAGCCTGGCCAGAAAAACACAGCGGCTGCCACGTTGGTTCCGGTGACACCACGTTCCTCCCGGGCATCGGCTTCGAACTGCTCCGCTTCTTCAATGGCTGCCGCCAACTGCGAGCAGGACAAGCTCTCGTCGCCAGCTTGCCGGCTATCTACGACCGTCGGAGTCGCACAGGCCGACAGCCCGAACAAACCCAACAACGCGATCGCCCCAAGGACCCCTTTGTTCATGCCGGAATCTCCCTATTCATTTTCTGGTCGTGCAGCCTCGTCGTCGAAGCTCATGGTTGTTAACGTCGCTTGATTGCTGCCGCAAGGGTGTTGCGCCAACGCTGTTGCCGTCAGCAGCACAGGGCCAGCCGCGATAGCTGCAGACGATCTCCCTGTCCGAAACCCAGCCCCTGGAGGGTGTGGCGGGGCGGTGCCAGCACCGGTCGCACCATCGGGCACGCAAAGCCGCTTGCCGGGTCAACCATCGGCCGCCTGCCGTCAGCCCAGGGGCAGGGCGGTGCGGTAGGCGACCTGGCGCAGGGCGAAGCTGGAGCGGATGTTGGCGATGCCGGGCAGCCGGGTCAGCTTCTCCATCACGAAGCGCTGATAGGTCTCCAGGTCCGGCACCACCACCCGCAGCAGATAGTCCGCGTCCCCTGTCATCAGATAGCATTCCATCACCTCCGGATACGTGCTCACCGCTTCCTCGACGGCCTGCAGGGCCGGCTCGGTCTGGGCGGTCAGGCTGATCGAGACGAACACGTTCACCGGCAGTCCCACCGCGGTGGGATCGAGCAACGTCGCGTAGCGGCGGATGATGCCGGTTTCCTCCAGCCGCTTGACCCGGCGGGTGCAGGGGGTGGGGGAGAGGCCGACCCGGTCGGCCAGCTCGGTCATGGTGATGCGGGCGTCATCCTGCAGCACCTGCAGGATACGGCGGTCGGTCGGGTCGAGCGGTTCGGCGGCCATGAGCGGATGATCCTCGGCTAACGGGGCTTTCAGAGGGAAATCTGCCAAACCGGCCGGTTCGGATGGAGAGCTTTGGCAGGATTCCCTCCCACCGCCTCTGCTACATCAGATGATCGCGATGGGCGCGCATGGTTCTGTGCGGCGGCGCCGCGAGGGCTTCCGGGCGGCGTTGAGGAGGAAAGGGCGATGGACGATCTGGCATGGGCGGGCAGCCGGCCGGGCAGCAACGTGGTCGGTCCCGACACCCTCGCCCGGCTGCAGGCGGTGGAGAAGCAGGCGATCTGGCATGCCTGCTGGATGATCCACAACGCCAACCATCTGCGCCCCGCCCGCGACGGGCTCAAGGTCGGCGGCCACCAGGCGTCCTCGACCAGCCTGTCGACGGTGATGACGGCCCTGTATTTCGACGTGTTGCGGCCGCAGGACCGGGTGGCGGTCAAGCCGCACGCCGCCCCGCTCTACCATGCGATGCAGTATCTCACCGGCCGGCAGACCCGGGATCAGCTCGAGCGGTTCCGGGCGCTGGGCGGGGCGCAGTCCTACCCCTCCCGGACCAAGGACACCGACGATGTCGACTTCTCCACGGGGTCGGTTGGCTTGGGCGTCGGCATCACGCTGTTCGCCGCGATGGTGCGGGACTATGTGCGCCTGCACGGTCTCGCCGAGGAGGGGAACCTGCCGCCGCGGATGGTGGCGATCCTCGGCGATGCGGAGCTGGACGAGGGGAACATCTACGAAGCCCTTCTGGAGGGCTGGAAGCACGATGTCCGCAACCTGTGGTGGGTGATCGACTATAACCGCCAGAGCTTGGACGGAGTGGTCAGCGACTTCCTGTTCCGGCGGGTGCAGGACTTCTTCCGTTCGGTGGGGTGGGAGATCGTCACTGTCAAATACGGCAAACGCCTGCAGGCCGCCTTCGAGGGGCCGGCCGGAGAGGCGCTCAAGCACTGGATCGACACCTGCCCCAACCAGCTCTACTCGGCGTTGACGTTCAAGGGCGGGGCGGCCTGGCGCAAGCATCTCGAGGCCGATCTGCACGGCACGGCCGGACTCGCCGACCTGCTCGACGGCCATGACGACGCCGCCCTCGCCGGTCTGATGACCAATCTCGGCGGCCACGACATGGAGAGCCTGCTGGAGGCGTTCCATGCCGTCGAGGACGACCGGCCGCACGCCTTCATCGCCTATACGATCAAGGGGTTCGGCACGCCGCTCGCCGGGCACAAGGACAACCATGCCGGGCTGATGACGCCGGAGCAGATGGCCGTCTTCCAGCGCGGCCTGGGCGTGCCGGAGGGCCGGGAGTGGGAGCGCTGGTCGGCCTTCGACCCGGGCGCCGCGACCGACCTCGACGCCTTCGTCCGGCAGGTGCCGTTCCAAGGGCCGCGCCCCGAGGCGGCGCCGGCCGCCTTGCCGGTACCGGCCCTGCCGAGCCCGGCCGGGACGCGGCAGTCCACCCAGGCCGCCTTCGGCAAGATCATGAACGACCTCGCCCGGTCCGGCACCGCCCTGGCCGACCGGGTGGTGACCACCAGCCCCGACGTGACCGTGTCCACCAATCTCGGCGGCTGGGTGAACCAGCGCGGCGTGTTCCACCGCCAGGACCGGCCGGACCTGTTCCGGGTCGAAAAAGTCGCCTCGGCGCTGAAATGGAACCAGGGGCCGGAGGGTCAGCACATCGAACTCGGCATCGCCGAGAACAATCTCTTCCTGATGCTCGGCGCGCTGGGGCTGTCGCATCGGATCTTCGGCCAGCGGCTGCTGCCGGTCGGGACCCTCTATGACCCGTTCATCGCCCGCGGCCTCGATGCGCTCAACTATGCCTGCTACCAGGACGCCCGGTTCCTGCTGGTGGCGACGCCGTCGGGCCTGACCCTGGCGCCGGAAGGCGGGGCGCATCAGTCGATCGGCACACCGCTGATCGGCCTCGCCCAGGATGGTCTGGCCGCGTTCGAGCCGGCCTTTGCCGACGAGTTGGCCGCGATCATGACCTGGTCCTTCGACTATCTGCAGCGGGACGGCTCCGGTCCGTCGGAGACCGAGTGGCTGCGCGACACCGAAGGCGGCTCGGCCTATCTGCGCCTGTCGACCCGCGAGCTGGATCAGCCCGACCGGGAACTGTCGGAAGGGCTGCGTGCCGACATCATCGCCGGCGGCTACTGGTTGTGCACACCGGCCGAGGGCGCCGAGCTGGCCCTGGTCTATACCGGTGCGATCGCGCCCGAAGCGATCGCGGCGGTCGAGGCGATCGCCGAGGACATCCCCGGTGCGGGCCTGCTCGCCGTCACCTCGGCCGACCGGCTCAACGCCGGCTGGACGGCGGCGGAGACCGCCCGGCAGCAGGCCGGCGGGGCCGGGGCGCTGAGCCATGTCGAGCGCCTGCTCGCCCCCCTGGCGCCGACCGCCAAGCTGGTGACCGTGCTCGACGGGCATCCGGCGACCCTGGCCTGGCTGGGGGCGGTGCGCGGGCACAAGACCCGCTCCCTGGGTGTCGAGCATTTCGGCCAGTCCGGCGATCTGCCGGATCTCTACCGCACCTACCGGATCGACACCGACGCCATCCTCGACGCCGTCGCTGCGGCCTGCTTGGATCGCTAGATCAACCCCGCGGTCAGGTGGACGCATCTGAACGCCGGTAAGGTGATCGACTTCAAGGAGGGGGAGCATCCTGCGTCCGTTCGGACGCGGGGATGCTTTGGACGATGGGGGCGGAAGCGACATGTTCGAAGGGTTCGACACACAGCGCATCCCCGTCGGCGATGCCACCCTGTCGGTGCGGCTGGGCGGGGCCGGCGACCCCCTCATCCTGCTGCATGGCTTCCCGCAGACAGGGGTGACCTGGCACAGGATCACGCCGGTCCTGGCCGAGCGCTTCCGTGTCGTCATCCCCGACCTGCCGGGCTATGGCGACAGCGACAAGCCGGCTCCGGACCCGGTCCATGCGCGTTATTCCAAGCGCCGGCTGGCCGCCGACATCATCGGTCTGGCCGATGCGCTCGGCATCGGCCGGTTCGCCTTGGTCGGTCACGACCGCGGGGCGCGCGTCGGCTACCGGCTGTGTCTCGACCATCCCGGGCGGGTCCGCCGGTTCGTGTCGGTCGACGTGATCCCGACCTTGGACGTCTGGGCGCAGATGGACGCCGACAAGGCGATCGGCACCTTCCACTGGCCGTTCCTGGCCGCGCCCGAGCCGATCCCCGAGGACACCATCGGCGCCGATCCGAGGCGGTTCTTCGGCCATCTGCTCGACCTGTGGGCCCGCGATCCGTCCGCTTTGACGCCCCAGGCGCGGGACGCCTATCTGCGCCAATACGACGACCCGGCGGGGATCGCCGCCGCATGCGCCGACTACCGGGCCGGGGCGACGATCGATTGGGCGCACGACAAGGCGGATCGCGACGCCGGCCGCAAGATCGCCTGTCCGGTGCTGGTGCTCTGGGGTGACGACTATCTCGGCGCCCGGTCCGACATGATCCTCGATGTCTGGCGGCACTGGGCCGACGATGTCCGCGACCGGAACCTCGCCTGCGGCCATTTCCTCCAGGAAGAGGCGCCCCACGACTGTCTGGACGCGCTGCTGCCGTTCCTGTCGGGCGGCGGCTAAAGTCTCGAGCCTCACTAGATCAACCTGCGTTCAGATGGACTCATCTGAACGCAGATAAGTTGATCTATTTCAAGGACTTAGGGCATCTTATCTGCGTCCGTTAGGACGCAGGATGCTTGTCTTATGAGGATCGTGGTCCATCGGTAGAAGATGGACCTCCAGCGGTGAGAGGCCTCTCACCGCTGGAGGCGGGGTCG
>JANQKE010000207.1 GCA_028281265.1 Alphaproteobacteria bacterium
TGCCAGGGGGCACAACAGCGCCAAGCTCGGGAGTCGGGGGGGAGCAGGCCGATGTAGATCCACAGGCTGAACCGACAGTCCCGATCTCCTCTCCCCCCATGGCCGGGCTGATTGCCGGGCCTCTTGGACCGTCCTGGTCCGGTCCACAAGCTTTGCCGGAAAGCCGCCCTTGCGGGAACTGTCGAAGTTTGAATAGGGCTGCAAGTTTCTGAAGGAGGTCACCTCGCAACGCTCCGGCCGGGCCGAATCCGCCAGCCGCAAAAGGCGCCGCCAAGGGCCGCGCTCACGAGCGTTTTACCGACAGAGAGGCGAATTGTGACGCTGGCCGCACCAACCGAGGTGGAACCCCCGGAGAAGCTCACTAAATTAGAATTGTTCTAATTTAGGAATCTCCATGGACTGGGACGCCTACAGGTACTTCTTGGCGGTTGCGGAGACCGGCAGCCTCTCGGCTGCCGCCCGCGCCCTGAAGGTCAGCCAGCCGACGGTGGGCCGTCAGGTCCAGGTGCTGGAACAGACCCTTGAGGTGCGGCTCTTCGATCGGCGGCCCGACGGCTACGCCGTGACCGACGCGGGTCTGCGGATCCTCGAGCTGGTCCGCGATATCGATGGCGTCATGCAGGTCATCAGCCGGCGGGTCGGCGGCGAGAAGGCCAAGCTCGCCGGCAAGGTCCGCATCACCGCCGCCCAGGGCATCGGTACCTACTGGCTGCCTCAACAGATCCATCGGCTGATGCAGCAATACCCCGAGATCCAGATCGAACTCTCCGTCTGTATCCCGACCCTCGACCTGACCCGCCATCAGGCGGACATCGCCATCCGGCTGGGCGATCCGGGGGACGACAGTCTGATCGGCCGCCGCGTGGCGCAGGTCTCGTTCGGTCTCTTTGCCGCATCCAGCTACCTCGCCCGCCGTGGCGAGCCCCAGCGGCTGGAGGACCTGGCCGGCCATGACATCATCGAGTCGAGCGGCGAGATTGCAGACCTGCCCCAGGCCAGGATCCTGCGCGACCATGCGGCCGGCGGCCGGACCGCCGGTTTCGCCTGCGACAATCTCGTCACCCAGTTCTCGGCCATGGCTGGCGGCTGCGGGCTGCTCGCCGTGCCGCTCTACATGGCCGGGGCGGCTCCGGGAATCAAACGCGTACTGGCGGACAGTTTCGACGTCGAGATGGATCTCTGGCTGCTCACCCACCGCGACCACCAGGAAACGGCGCGCATGCGCGCTGTGATCGAGCACCTCTGCGATGCGGTGCGCCGCGACCGGCAGCGTTTCACCGGCCGCTGAGCCATGTTGACCGTCGGCATCGGCGGCGGAAAAGAAATCCACCTCCCCTATTCATAAGCCTTCATCGACAGCGGCACGGCCCGACCGGATGATCGACGAGGATTCGATGCCGCGACGAGGAGCGAGGACTGATGATCCGAACTGAAAGAAGGCTGCGGCGTTGGCTGGGTGCTGTCGTGCAAGGCGCAGTCGTCGCTTGTCTTGCCGTACCGGCGGCGGACAGCGCCCAGGCAATTCCCCTCGCCGATCTGTTCGGCGGCGAGGTACCCGAGACCATCGTCGCCGGAGACAAGCTGTTCTCCGGCTGGACGCTGCTCTCCAACAGCGACGAGACCGACCTCTCTCAGATCGACGTCACGCCGCTTGCCGATCCGGCCGACAACCTGGGCCTCCGCTATACCGACACGGGCGGTGTCTTGACCCTGGATACCCTCGGCGAGGAGTTCGGCTTTACCTTCCAGTTTACCGTCACGGTGCTCGATCCAGGGCAGCAGATCACCGGCAACTCCCTTGAGCTGGTGGACGTCGCCACCGAGGGATTCGCCTTGGTCCAGGTCCGCGAAAGCGTCGAGGACGCGACAGGAACCACGACCCTGGCGACCAAGGACGTCATCTCCCAAGGCGAACCCAACTTTGAGGTGCTGTTCGATGCGGAGACCTTTTTGCCGCAACAGAGTATTTTGGTGACGACCGCCGTATCCGGGCTCGTGGAAGGCGTGGAAGACTTCGGCCGGCTGACGCAGTTCGACCAGCGCTTCTCCCAGACCTTCATCGCCGTTCCCGAACCGGCGAGCCTCGGGGTGCTCCTCCTCGGCCTGGCTGGCCTGCTGGTCCTGAGCCACCGGCCACAGAAGGCGGCAGTAAGGTAAGCCGGTCACTCCGGTTCCGCGTCTCCGAGGCCGCCGCCGCCGGGCAGCTCGAGGACCAGCCGTTCACCCGCCGGCACGATCTGCTTGCCCTTGCCTTTGAGCGCCGGGCCATTGGCGAGCGCGACCCGCCCTGCCGCGCCCGGCCTGCCGCCGTCGCGGCCGCGCGCGGGATGTTCGATACGGTCGAAGAGCGCCAGCAAGGCGAAGGGTGCCCCCTCGCTGTGCTCGATCTCGATAACCTGACCGTCGCCGCCCCGCAACCGGCCTGCGCCGCCGGACCCCTTTCGATACTCCTTGCGGCGATAAAGCAGCGGCGCAATCGACTCGGTGACTTCGACCGAGGTGTTGCGCACACCGGAGGGATAGGCGGTGGCAGAGAGCCCAGGTTTGCCCGGACGCGCACCGGTGCCGCCGGAGTGGAAGATGTTGACCGCAAAGGGCCGGGCGTTGCCGTAGGTCTGATCGCCGACCAGACCGTGACCGCCGCACAGCATGGGGTTCCAAAGACTCGAACTCCCCTCCGCCGGGACCTGACCCGGCAGCGCCTGTCCAAGGCAACCGAGCACCACGTCGGGGAGCATCTGCCCGACGACATGGCGAACGTTGACCGCTGAGGGCCGCGGAGCATTGAGGATGCTGCCGACGGGCGCCGTCACCGCGATGGGTTTGAGCGAGCCCGCGTTGTTGGGAACCGCGTTGCCGACGATGCAGCGAATGCCGAACGACGTATAGGCCTGGGCGTAGGTCAGCGGCACATTGATCCCGAAGGGCGATGTCGGCGAGGATCCGCTGTAGTCGACGGAGATCCTGTCCGCGGCAATCTCCATCGCCGCGCGCAGCTCGACGGGCCGGTCATAGCCGTCGACAGTCATGGCATTCTCGTAGCGGCCCCGCGGCAGCTTGGCGATGGCCTCGATCATCGCGCGCTCGGAGGTGGCGATGATCTCTTCGCCCAGAGCATCGAGGGTCTCCAGCCCGGTCTCAGTCATCAGGCTGCGCAGCCGCCGGGCGCCGATATCGTTGCTCGATGCCAGCGAGTAGAGATCGCCGACGACCTGCACCGGCTCTCTGACGTTGGCGCGCACGATCTCGAAGAGGTGTTCGTTCGCTTCGCCGGCGATGAACAGCGGCATGATGGGGATGCAGAGCCCCTCCTCGAAGACCTGTCCGCTGTCCGGGCTGAAGCCGATCCCACCGATATCGACCACGTGCACGGTCGAGGCGAACAACGCGATCAGCGACCGGTCATTGAACACCGGCGTGACGACGGTGAAGTCGAACAGGTGGCCGGTGCCGTGCCAGGGATCGTTGGTGACGAAGACGTCGCCGGGGCGCATGGTCGCAGCCGGATAGCGTTCCAGGAAGAAGCCCACCGAGGCCGCCATGGCGTTGACGTGGCCCGGCGTTCCGGTCACCGCCTGCGCCAGCATGCGGCCCGCCGGGTCGAAGATTCCGGCCGAGAGGTCGCCCGCCTCGCGCACGGAGGTGGAGAAGGCGCTGCGGATGATGGCCTGGGCCTGTTCCTCAACGATCGAGATCAGACGATCCCAAAGAACCTGCATGCGGATGGCATCGGCGAGACCGCGGCGCTCCTGCCGGGATGCGGCGTCCGCGTCACGGGTGAGAACGAGATCGCCGGCCGCATTGGGAGCCGCAGACCACCCCCGGGGAATGATGGTGGTGGTCTGCGCTTCCTGGATGATCGTCGCGCCGATGCGGCTGCCGGCGACCCTGCGCCGCTCGAGGACCGGCACGGAGAGCGCCTCGGCCTCGTCCGGGTCGTGAAGCGTCCTGGAGGTTTCACCGCCGGCCCCGACGGGAGCGGCGGTAGCGGGTCTTGCCTCCCGGTCGCCGGCTTCGCCTGCGGCGATAGCGGTCACCGACCAGGTCAGCACCTCGACCGCCATATCGGGAATCAGCAATCCGAAGCGCGTCCGATAGGCCGCCTCGAAGGCGTCGCGGATGAGACCGGACGACCGGCTGTCTAACGCACCGTCCGGCAGCTCGATCTTGATTTCATGCCCCTGGCCGACGTAGCGGGCATAGCCGTGACGCTGCACGGCGATCCCGCGTCCGGGCGCACCGAGGCGGACGACCCCCCTCGCCTCCTCTTCCATGGCCGAGAAGAGGTCGCTCAGCAGGCCGGCATCGAGACCGTCGAGCCGGGCGTAGTGGCTGCGCACCCCTCCATAGGCGCCGGGGGCCAGCAGGACCCCAGCGGCGGAGCCTACGCCGGCATCGGCCGGCACGATCACCTTGTCGATCCCGAGCTTGTCGGCGAGGCGGGCGGCGTGGAGCGGGGCGGCGCCGCCGAAGGCGATCATCGTTCGGCCGTCGAGATCGCAACCGAGTTCGGCGGCATGAACGCGGGCCGCACCGGCCATGTTTTCGTCGACGATTTCGATCAGCCCCTTGGCGGCCTGCAGCGGCCCGAGGCCGAGCCGCCCCCCGACATCCGCCGCGAGCGCCGTCTCGGCCGCCTCCGCATCGAGGCGAAGGCTGCCGCCGGCAAAGGCCTCCGGGTCTAGCCGCCCGAGAACGAGATTGGCGTCGGTCACCGTCGCCGAGCGCCCGCAGCGGCCATAGCAGGCAGGGCCGGGCTCCGATCCGGCGCTCTCGGGCCCCACCTGAATGCGGCCCAGGGAATCGACATGGGCGATTGACCCGCCGCCGGCACCGATCTCGACCATCTGGATCACCGGCACCTTCACGGGCGTGCCGCTGCCTTTCATGAAGCGGTGCGCGCGGTCGATCTCGAATTCCCGGCTCAGCAGCGGCTCGGCGTCATCGATCAGGCAGATCTTTGCGGTGGTGCCGCCCATGTCGAAGGAGACGAGGCGGTCTTCCTGCAGGCTCCGGGCCATGTGAGCGGCCAGGATGGCGCCACCGGCGGGACCGGACTCCACGAGGCGGATCGGGAACCGCGCCGCGGTTTCGATGGTGACGAGGCTCCCGGCGCTGGTCATCAGCATGCAGGGACAGTCGAGTCCCGCCGCGTGGAGCCGGGCTTCGAGGTCGGCCAGGTAGCCCGCGATCTTCGGACGCACGTAGGCATTGGCGACGGTGGTCGACTGCCGCTCGTACTCCCGGATCTCGGGGCAGACCTCGGAGGACATCGAGACCGAGAGATGCGGCAGGGCCTCGGTCAGCATCGCGGCAAT
>JANQKE010000211.1 GCA_028281265.1 Alphaproteobacteria bacterium
GGGCATGTCCTTCCTCCTCGCTCCTGGCATCAGGGCCCATCCGCCTCGGCAGATCGACCCGATAGTCCCTGAAAACGCTCTAGCAGTCCGATCGGATGCCGCGCGGACCCCGATCGCTCCGTAAAGGTGTAAGTAAGTCCTATCCGTGCTCCCTTAATGAACGGCTAAACGACATGGTGAACAGATGGTTACAGATCGCCGGATTTGTGCACAAATGCCTGCGCAAATCAATAAAGCGCCAAGGCCTGTGAAATGCCTCGGGCCGGTTCAGTCAGCTGAGTTAATAAATACAGGCGCTGACCTAAAGGAGGAAGGCACGAGCCTTTACGCATCCGCCCGGACCGAGCGTACGTCTTCGAAACGGACGTCGCGGCCATCGATGTCCAGCATGATCTGTCCGGTGTCCGACGTCAGGCCGTCGACGCGGTCGAACGCGGACACCGTCGCGATCACGGGCTCGCCGTCGGCGTCGTCGGCCCGCACCTGGATCGAATAGGTCCCCGCCGGCACCGGCTCCCCGTCGGCGTCCCGGCCGTTCCAGGCGAATTCGTGTCGGCCCGCCTCCGTCGCGCCGGTGGTACGGAAGACGGTGCCGCCGGTGGCATCGCGGACGGTGATCACGGTCTCCGCCGAGGCGGTGGGGAGGCCGTAGCGCCAGGTCGCACCGCCGCCCTCGGTCACCCGGGTCTGGACGCCGGGCACCTCCACCTGTTGGCCGACCAGAGACGTAGCGGCGGCGATCTGACCGACCGACTGCAAGGCGATGAGCCGTTCGAGATTGGCGTTCTGCGCCATCTGCTGTTCGACCTGGCTGAACATCACCAGTTGCTGGGTGAACTGGTTGGTGTCCATCGGCGAGGTCGGATCCTGGTTCTGCAGTTGGACCGTCAGCATCTGCAGGAACTGGTTGAAGTCCTCTTCATACGCCGACTGCGCGGCCAGGCCGCCTTGCTGTCCGCCCAGTGCGCCGAAGGGGTTGTTGGCGATCGTCGTCATGGCAGGGGGAGTTCCTTTCGGCTTGGGGGGCCGCTCGCTGCGTCACAGCCGGATGTCGAGGCCGACCAACCGGCCCTGCTGCCAGACCGGCAGGCGTTGGACGGGCTGGAGGGGGGAGGGCGTATCGCGGTCGTCGTCGGGCAAGTCGTTCTGAGCGGAGCCCGATGGGGATGGGCGCTCGTCGCCCTGGTCCTGCCGATCCCCGCCCTGGCGGAAGCTGAGGTCACCGGAACCCAGGTCGAAGCCTGCGTTCTGAAGGGCTTGCTCCAACAGCCGGGCATCGCGCTGAAGGGTTTGCAAGGTGTCGGGCCGGTCGGCCGTGATCAGGGCGTGCAGGCGACCGTCCTGGCCGACCTCCATCTGCACCTCCACGCGACCCAGCTCGGCCGGGCGTAGCTGGAGGCGGATGCGATCGAGCCCGTCCTCGGCGGCCTTGGCGATCTGCACGGCCACCTGGTCGGCCGGCAGCGGAACATGCGGGGCGGCGGGGCGGGGCGGGGTGGCCTGGGCCGCCAGGGTCGGATGGCGGCTGAGCAGGGCGCTGGCGTCGCCGGCCCCGGCCGAGGCGGGGGACGCCGTCGATCCGGCCTCCGCCCCCGCCGCACCGTCAACGGCCGGCGCCGGTTGCCGGGCGGCATCGGACCCCCGTTGCGGAACCGGGACGGCCGCGATCGGTCCGGCCGGCGTCGCGGCGATCCCGGGGCCGTTCATCCCGCCCGGGCCGGGGGGGGCGACCTCGCCCACCGGCCCGCCGGTGGTCGGCGATCCGGCGTTGGCGTTGGCGTTGACGGGTGCCGCCGGCGCCCGTTGGCCGGCGGGAAGATCCCCGTTCGGGGCCGTGGGCGGATCGCCGAGCAGGGCTGCCAGCGCCGCCGCCGCCGATTGGCGCGGCTTGCCGTCCGTCGCCGATGCGGCGTCCGCCTGCGGCAAGACGCCGTCGGTGACGATGGCCGCGTCGGTTCGGTCTCCGGTGGCGGAGGGGTGATCCGCTTCGGCCCCGGCCGCCGGTCTCGGCGATCCCGGTGCGTGGTCGGTCGGCGGCGGATCACCGGGTCCGGAGATGGCGGAGCCCTTGACGGCCGCGCTTTCCGCCGCGGGAGATGGGGGACCGGCGGTGCCGTCCGCCTCCGGCCTGTCGGCCATGGGGCCGTTGGCGATGGCCTTCCCGTCGACGGGACCGCCGTCGATGACAGCCGCTTCCGTCCCGCCATCGGCTCCGTTCCCGGTGGCGGGTGAGGCGACGGTGTCCGGACGGGCCTCCGGCCGGGCGACCGGCGGGCCCGCCGCCCGTTCATCCGTGTTCGGCACCGAGGTCGGAGCGGAGGCGTTCGGGATGGCGGGCCGATCCGCGCTCGCGGCGGCCGATGCAGGGCCAGACCTGTCGGTCGGCGCGGTGCCGGCGTCCCCGGGCCCGTTCCGGGCAGCGGCCGGCGATGTCGACGGTCCCGCAGCCGCCGGGTCGGCCGGCCCCGGCCTGTTGTCGGCTGCCGGAGTCGATGACGGAAGGGGGGCCGACGATGTGGGCGCCGTTGCGTCGACCGGCGGCGCCGTCGGTTCGGTGCGGAAAGCCCCATCGGCCCGTTCGATCGCCGCCGCCTCGACCGGTATACCCCCGGAAAGGCGCGTCCCGGTGTCGGCCTGTGACGATGCCCCCGGATCGCCATCGCCCGGCACCGTCGCCGGTCGCCAGGGGCCGGCATGCTCCGGCACGGTCGCCGCTGCTGCCGGGGCCGTCGGCTGGGTCCCGGACACCGCCGCCGACGACTCGGTCGCTTGGTTCGCCGGCACCCCGGCCGCGGTTGCCGCCGCCATCTGTGCGAGAGCGGGTCCGGAGACGATCGAGGGGGGTGTGCCGATGGTCGACCCCGAGACCCCGTCGGTGTCCCGCAAGGCGCCGCCGTCCGCGGGCACCGCCGGTTCCGACCGGGCGTGCCCATGGGGCCGGGCGTGCTCATGGGACGGGGCGGCGTCGGGGGCGCCGGCGTCTGTCCGGGTCCGACCGGAGTGTACCGCCGTGACGTCGGTCGCGACCGTGACCTCACCCCCGTCTGTGCCATCGCGCGTCCCGGTCAGGGTGTCCGTGCCGAGGACAGCCGTCGCCGCGGTGACGGCGACCGCCTGGGTTGGCACCGTTTCGGTCGGCACCGTTTCTGTGGGGACCGGCCCTGTCAGGATCCGGGGGGCACGGCCGACCGCGGCTGCCGGGGCATCCGCCGGGGCGGTTTCCATCGCCTGTGGGATCGGTGCGCGTTCGGACGGATCGGTCTGGCTCTCCTCCGCCGGTACGGCCGTCAAGGCCGTGGTTTCCCCCGGGGCGGCCGTCGACATCGGCCATGTCTCGGACCCGACCGCGTCGTCCGGCTGGCCGGCCGCCGATGGCGGAGTGTCCGATGGCGGAGCGTGAGGTGCCTCGATCGTCTCGACGATCCTTGCGAGGCCGGTGACATGAACGCCGTCGGTTGCCGCCTCCAGGACCCCCCGGCTCCGTTCGGGCGCGGTGTCGCCGGTGGCCGTGGCGTCCGGCTTGGCGACCGCGATGGGGTGCTGTTCCGCGGCGGCTGCCGGCCGGTGGTCGGCGGGCGGAGCGGCGCGATCGGCCGGTGCCGCCGACAGGAACTGCTCAAGGCTCTGTCGGAAGCGTGTCGACCCGGCAGCCGCGGCCGTCTCGGTCGCGGGCGGATGGCTGGCCGGGGGTGCCGTGGGTACGACAGGGATCGCCGGAAGGATCATGGTCTTGGGATCGGCTTCGGAGGCTCGGGACCGTATCGCCCCGAGCGTGTCGGGTATGGACGGCCGGCTGAGCGAACGCAGGTGGCGTGCCAACAGCCGCACATCCCGTAACGATTTGATTCTCCAAAGAATTGCCCGAACAGGGGCCGGCCGGTCCGGTTCGGCCGGGCAAGCCTTGCCCGTTGGTGGCGGCAAAAACCGACCGGGTCACCCGCATGGGCAGTTTCTGCCCGGCGATCTGCGTCGGACGGCTCGGCAGAGATCGCCGACCGGCTCGGACGTCTCCTTTCAAGTGACTGAGAAACAACATGAAAGCAGATTGGCACGGCATCTGCTTCCCCGATCCGCCAAACGTCTCGTCCCCCGCTGCTGCCGCATGCCGGCGCACGGTCCGCCGGACGGGACCCGGACTATTTTGACGAGGAATGGGAGACCAAATCGATGTCCCTTTTCGGTGCGATGACCACAGCCGTCAGCGGCCTGAACGCGCAGAGCCGCTCGCTGGGTCACATCTCCGACAACCTGGCGAACCAGACCACGATCGGATACAAGCGCCTGGACACCCAGTTCCAGTCCATGGTCGCGTCCTCGACGGCGAAGTTTCACAATCCCGGCGGGGTGCAGACGACGCCGTTTCGGAACGTGATGTTGCAGGGGTCGCTGCAGCAGAGTTCGATCGACACCCATCTGGCGATCAACGGCGACGGTTTCTTCGCCGTGTCGAACTTCACCATTCGGGAGGACGGCACCCGCACGTTCAGTGAACCGGTCTACACCCGGGCCGGCGACTTCACGATCAATCGTGACGGGTTCATGGTCAACTCGGCCGGCTACTTCCTCAACGGCTGGCGGGTCACCGATCCCGAACGCCGCAGCGTCGATACCAATCTGCAACCCATTCAGATCAACGATCTGCGCAACCGTCCCGAGCAGACCACGTTCGTGGAGTACAACGTCAACCTGCCCTCCGGCGCGACCGCCGGACAGGATGTCGATCCGACCACCGGCGATATCGAGTTCTCCGCCAGCCAGGTGCGGATCTTCGACCCGCTGGGCAATGAGCGCGACCTGAACCTGCGCTGGGTGAAGATGGACCCCACCATCCCCGGCAACGAGAATGTCTGGCGGGTCGACCTCTCGGCCTCGGGACTGACGAATGACGACAACGAGGTTTCCAGCACGCCGCAGCAGGCGGCTGCGCCCGGCGTGCCCCAGATCGATACGTTGAACCTGTCGGGGACGATCGAAGGGGGCGACACCTACTCGGTCACCATCGACGGCACGACGCTGAGCTACACCACCACCGGTGCGGAGGCGGACATCAACGCCGTACGCGACACCCTGATCGCCCAGATCAACGGGGCCGGCCTGGGCGTGACGGCAGCCGCCACCGGTCAGGGGGAGATCACGCTGACCGGCGCGGTCAACACGCCCTTCACCCTGGCGTCGAGCGCGGCGGATCGCGGCGCGCCGCTGAACGGTGCGCAGACGACGTCGATGTTCGTGAAGTTCCATGCGGGGAACAGCCCGACCGGTCAGGCCGGCACGATCGAGTGGATGAACACGACCAACGCCCCCCCGGCCACGATGCCGCCGCTGGGCGATCCGGCGACCATCGCCCTGTCGGTCGACGACCCCGACACCGACTGGGACTTCGAGCTTCGGTTCGGTGAGTTCGGCCAGGCCGGCAGCCTCAGCCAATATGCCGGTGACGGTATCGAACTGGCTCGGATCGATCAGGACGGCGTTGCCCTGGGGTCCCTGGAAAGCGTGACGGTCGACGAGTCGGGTTTCGTGAACCTGAACTACGACAACGGCCGGACCTCGCCGGTGTACAAGATCCCCGTGGGCGTGTTCTCCGCGCCGCAATCACTGCAGGCCCGGTCGGGAACGGCGTTTGCCGAGACGCCGAACAGCGGTCCGGTCTCCATGGTCTCCGCCGGACAGATCAACGCCGGTGACATCGTGGCCGCCAATGTCGAAGCGTCCAATGTCGATATCGGGGAAGAGTTCACCAAGATGATCGTGACCCAGCGGGCCTATTCGGCGAATGCCCGTGTGGTGACGACCTCGGACAACCTGATGGAGGAGGCGGTGAACCTGGTCCGGTAAGCCGTGACCGGTCACCCACGCGCTTGAAGGCGGCCGATATGATCACCCGTCCATCGACCCATGGCCGTCGGCCGTCAGCCGGCCTCGCCCGGAACCGCCGCGGTGCTGCGGACGGCCGCACCGGGCTGGGTGACGGCGACGGTGTCCGGCGCGGCGGCGACGGTGGTCTGCAGTTGCGGCGGTGCCTCCGCCCCCGGTGTGCCGGCCGGCGCCACCGTGTTCTCGGGCGGCGTCTCCGGCGGTGCGGTGCGGCCGCTCGCCTGGTCGCGGTAGCGCTCGACGACTTCCTGAGCCGGGATTTGACGGGTCACTTCCCCGCTGGCCGCGTCGCGGATCTGGATAACCACCATCTGGGCGACCTGATCGTAGCTTACCAGCGGGCTCATATAGGCCGCGGGTGCTGCCGACACCGCGGGGTCGGCTTGCGTCGGGTCGAAGCTCGGCATGGCCGGCGTGTCGGGTGCCGGCTGTCGCATGAACGCGGACGCGTCACCGACGGGGGGAACGGGGTTCACCTTCATGGCCACACTCCTGTCCCGGTTGCCGGGGTGAAAGGGCGGAACAGGCACGGTTTTCGCGCTGACGAGGCCGCAGCCTACCGGTCAATAGTAAACCACTCCTTAACCGCGACCGCGCGATCCTCCGCGCCTCCGGTTGACCGACTGCATAGGAGGAACGGTCCATGATCGAAGCCCTGTTCGGCCTTGGCGGCGGCGGCGCCCGAGAGCCCGCCTTCACCGCCTATCGCCTGCTGCAGGCCGGTCGCGAGCGATACGACCAGCAGTTCGAGCGTCGTCCGCAGACCGAGCAGGCGCGCCAGTACTTCCTCGACACCATCGAGTCCATCAAGGACGTCGACAGCCTCGTCCAGGATCGGCGGCTCTTGGCGTTCACGTTGTCGGCGTTTCAACTGGACGATCAGATCGATGCCGTGGGGCTGGTCAAGCGGGTGATGTCCGAACCGCTGGACGACGCCCGGTCGACCGTCAACCGGCTGATCGAGCCGCGCTATCGTCAGTTGGCGGAGGCCATCCAGCCGCTCGTCGACAACCCCGACCATTTCAGCATCCCCGGCGTGGCCGACGCGATCGTCACCGGCTGGGAGATGAACGAGTTCGAGAAATGGCAAGGCGAACGGAACCCGGCCCTGCGGGAGGCGCTGTTCTTCGAGCGGTCGATCTCCTCGATCGAGAACAACTGGCAGGTCATCGGCAATCGCACCTTGTCCAAGGTCGTCCGTATCGGCCTTGGTCTGCCGCAGGAGTTCGGCGCGCTCGACCCCGATCAGCAGAAGGCCCGGCTCGACAAGCTGTTCGATCCCGAAGACATGAAGGATCCTCAGAAACTCGAGCGGTTCGTCGAACGCTTCCTGATCAACAACGACCTGCAGAACCCTGCAACCGGCTTCCAAGCGCCCGAACTGGCGCTGTTCGGATTGGGCGGCGGCGGCGGTGGCGGCGTCAACCTGCTGGTCTGACGGGGGCGGCCCCTCGACTACGCCGGACGGCTCTTCTGACGTGTCCTGAACCATGGTCAACGGTGTCACCAACACGATCGGCAACGCGCTCGGCGGTCTGAAGACCTCTCAGACGCTGCTGAGCACGACCACCCGGAATCTGGTCAATTCCGGGACCGAAGGCTATCGCCGGAAGACGCAAGAGACCTTCACCGACACCAACACCGGCGGTGTCCGTGCGGGTGCGATCCAGCGTCAGGTCAACGAGTTCCTGATCCGCGACATGCGCAAGATCTATGCGGACAGGGCGATGACGGAAGCGCGCATCGGCTCTTTGGAGCGGCTCGACGCGCTGTCCGGCGCGTCCAACGACATCAGCAATCTGTCTGCCAAGGTCACCGAACTCGGCAACGCGTTCCAGCGGCTCGTGACCGATCCGACCCGTCCGCTCAGCTACACCCAGGTCATCCACGCCGGCGATGAGCTGGCCAACACCTTCCGGGAGATCTACGCCGGGATCGAAGAGATCGGGGCCAATGCCGAGCAGGTCGTCCAGGAAGAGGTGATCCAGGCCAACCGCCTGCTCGAACGGGTGGCCGACATCAACGCCCGCATCGTCGAGATCGATCGTCCCGGGGCGGACCTGTCCGACCTGTTGGACGAACGGGACAAGATGCTGGACGACCTCAGCGAGATCATCGAGATCCGGGGGTTCGTCGACGACCGCAACATCTTCCACGCCTATTCGAAGAACGGGAAGTACCTGACCGGCGAGACCGCCAATCAGCTTCAGGCTGGCGCCGACGGGTCGATCACCATCAAGGGGGAGCCGGTGATCAATGCGGGCGGACGGCTCGGCGGTCTGGAGCAGGTGATCAAGCGGGACATCCCGTTCCGCCTCGACCAGCTGGACGATCTGGCCGGGCGGCTGACCGAAGCGCTGGTGCTGCCGCAGAACGGCGGGCCGCCCGCACCGCCGCCGGTTGCCGTCTTCAGCATCGACGGGCTGGTGCCGCACGACCCCGCCAACGAGATCGGCTATGGCGGCCGCATCGCCCTCAACGAGGCGATCCGGAACGACCCCGACCTGCTGCGCGGCGGGGCCGTCACCCCGGTGGGCGACGTCACCGTCGCGACCGATGCGCGCGATGTCCTGTTGACCAACAGCTACAGCTTCACCGCTGCCGGGTTGCCGTCGACCGGTGGGTTCCAGCAGGTCGCAACCGAGTTCACCGCCAGCCTGGGCGGCGACGTGGCCGACGCCAATGCCCGCCTGTCGGCCCTGCAAGCCTCCGAGGATCTCGTCGCCCAGGCGATCTCGGTCGGTTCGGACGTCAATATCGACGACGAGATGGCCCGGATGATCGTGCTGCAGAACGCCTACACCGCCTCGGCGCGGGTCATGCAGACCACCAAGGAAATGCTGGACGAGTTGTTGAGCCTGCTGCGGTAGCGCCGACCCCGACCGTCCCGATCGAAAGACCACGCCATGACCGTCATCAACTCCGTCACCCAGAACGCCCTGGTGCGGGCCCGCGTCAGCAACGTGGCCACCGACATGGGCGACTTGCAGCGCCAACTGTCGACAGGCCTCAAGGCGGAACGGTTCGGCGAGCACGGGCTGTCGGTCAGCCGGTCGATCCTGTCCTTGCGGGGGGAGGCGATCCGGATCGACCAGTATCAGCGCAGCATCGACATCCTGAACATTCGGGCCTCCCGCGTGGATCAGTCGCTGATGAAGATCCGCGACGACACGCTCGAGGTCCGCGACACCGGTCTGCTGTTCTCCACCGACCAGGTCCGGCCCGATCAGATCCAGGATGAGGCTCGGGGGGTGTTCTATTCGGCGGTGGACCAGCTCAACGTGCAGATCGCCGGCCATCACGTCTTCGCCGGGGAGAATGCCGGCGTGACGCCGGTGCGGCTGGCGTCGGACATGCAGACCGATGTGGAAGCCGCCATGGCCGCCGCCGTCCCGCCCGACGACCCCGCAGCGGTGTTCACGGCCGTACGCGACTATTTCGACGACCGGACCAACTGGTATCAGGGCGGCGACAGGCCCGACGGCATCGCCATCGCCGACAACCGCGAGATCCAGCAGGTGACCACCGCGGCGGATCAGGGGATCGCGGATACCCTCGCATCGCTGGCGACGATCGCCTTCGCCGATGACACGGTGTTCACCGACGAGGATTACCGGCAACTGATGGAGGACGCGACGGTGGTCCTGGCGACCTCGACCGAAGATCTCAACGGTCTGATCGCCCGCAACGGCTCCCATCTGTCCCAACTGGAAAGCCACAAGGAAAGCCATGATCGGGTCAGGCTGATCGGCGAAACCGAGCTCAACGCCCTCGAACAGGTGGACATCTATGAAGCCATAACCCGGCTGTCCCAGTTGCGGGTCCAGCTCGAAGCGACGTTCCGGGTCACGGGGCAGCTCCAGGACCTGACCCTGGCGAACTTCATGTGATCCTGACGTGATCGGGCGGAGCCGCCGCTTCGGCACCGTTGTGAGACGCGGTCGAGCCGCCTAGGGTCGGGGTCCGGCGGTTCCGGCTGAGGGAACCGCGGTGCGGGCAGCGGGGGGGCGAACGGGTGGCTTTGCGATTGCGGCTCCGGCCGGGCGAACGGTTGGCGATCAACGGGGCGGTGGTTCGCAACGGCTCCAACCGGTCGGTGGAACTCGAGGTGCTCAACACCGCGATCCTGTTGCACGAGCGGGACATCATGCTGCCCGCTGAAGCCGATACGCCGCTCAAGGCCGTGTATCTGGCGATCCAGTTGATGCATCTGGAGCCCGATCAGTTCCAGCAGCACCATTCCCAGTTCATCAAGACCAGTTCCCTGACCTACGCCCGGGCGCTGCAGGACGGCGAGCACGCGATCTGCACTCTGGTGACCGAGCTCGTGGCCCTGGTGGGCGAGCGGAACTTCGTGCCGGCGCTGAAGAAGCTGCAGAAGGTGATCGGCCGGCCCAGGACCTCCCGGGAGGTCGTCGACGACGAAACGGAACGGTGACGTCTTGGGGGGGAAGGCGTCGGATGCGGGTGCTCGCGCCGCCGATATGCGGACGGCCGTGCCGGATTTGTAGAGTGATTGTTGGGTAGCAAGTGGTTGTCGGGTATCATGTGTAGGGGATGGACGTTTGCGTTAATTATTCGTGCACGTCCTGGTTGTACTCTGAGGTCGTGACGATCGCAGGGGGCTGGAAAATGCCGACACCGCACTTGGAACCCGTCGTGATGCCGCGTCCGGCGGCGCCCGATTGCTACTCGGCCATCATCGCCGACCATGTCGTCGATGCCATCGTGATCACCGGCGTCGATGGTCTGGTGGAATGGGCCAATCCGGCGTTCACCACGCTGACCGGCTACACGATGTCGGAAGCCGCGGGTCGCAAGCCGGGCGATCTTCTGCAGGGCCAGGACACCGACGGGGAGGAGGTTCGGCGTATCTCCGCCGCCTTGCGGGACCGGCGGCGTATCCGGAGCGAGATACTGAACTACACCAAGGCGGGCGCGGCGTACTGGGTGGAGTTGAACATAGCGCCGGTGTTCGACGCCCAGGGCGTCCACACCCATTTCATTTCCGTCGAGCGGGACGTGACCGAGCGCATGTCCCTGCAGCGGGACATGCAGCGCGCCCTGGACGCCGAGCAGAGGCGGAAGGAGGAACGGCGGCTGCTGTTCGAGACCACCGAGTGGCTCTACACCGCCGAATCGCAGGAGGAGCTGCTCTCCGTCATCGGCCGGTGCATGCGGCTGCTCATCCCCGAGGCGGACGGGCAGCTCTTCCTCTACAGCAACTCGCGCGACGCCCTGGTGCTGGCCACCACCTGGGGCGATCGGGCGGCGCCCGATCACATCGAGCCGTCCGACTGCTGGTCGCTGCGCAAGGGCCGGGCCTATGGCTACGGCACGAACCTGGTCGACTTTCCCTGCAACCATGTCGGGGAAACCCAGCCTCAGCCCTATCTGTGCATTCCGATCACCGCCAGCGGGGACACCATAGGGCTGGTCCATCTGGGCTTCCGCCGTCCGGCGGCCGACCGGGCCGGGGGCTGCGACCTGCGCGCCGTGCTCGACGCCCGGCGGGAGCTTGCCCTGCTGTGCGCCGAGCAGATCAGCCTTGCGTTGGCCAATGCCCGGTTGCGCGATCAGCTCCGCGATCAGTCGGTGCGGGACCCGCTGACGGGTCTGATGAACCGGCGCTGGTTCCTGGACGCGATGCGCAAGGAGATCGCCCGCAGTGCGATGGCCGACCGGCCGATGTCGCTGATCTCGATCGACGTCGACCATTTCAAGCAGTTCAACGACAACCATGGCCATGACGCCGGCGACACCGTCTTGCGGGAGGTCGGCCGCGCGATGGCCGACTTCTTCACCGGCGGTCTGTTCCCATGCCGGATCGGCGGCGAGGAGTTCGTGGTTCTGGCACCGGACACCGATCGCGAGCGGGCCTTCCAGCGTGCCGACGGGTTTCGGGCCATCGTCGCGGAGATGACCATCCGCTATCTCGGCGACATGCTGCCCCGGACGACGCTGTCGGCCGGCGTCGCGGCGTTTCCGGCCGACGCCACCACCTCCCAGGCGCTCATGACCCAAGCCGACAACGCCCTGTATGCCGCCAAGCGGGGCGGGCGGAACCGGGTTCACCGCGTCGACGATGTGGAGACCGGTCGCAAGGACGGCTGAGGCCCGGCCGGGCTGCCGTCCCGGACCCTCGTCCCGGCCCGTCGACCGCATTACGGACCGTTAACCCTGTCCGCCTAGGCTGCCGGGGAGCTTGGGAACCGCGGTCGGGAGGGTGGTCGGCGTGGCGGAGAGGCAGACGGTGGACTCCGTGCGCGCACGGGCGGCGGCGTTTCTGGCCCGGGGGGATACCTCTGCGGCGAAGTCGGTCTATGCCCGCATCCTGCAGCAGCTCCCGCACGACACCGGGGCCCGCGCGGGACTGCGCGCCGCCGTGCAACGGGAACGGCCGGGCGATCCCGCCTTGCTCGTCGCCCGGACCCTCGACGCCCTGAAGACGGTGCCGGGCCTCGATTGCAACGCCGCCCTGGGCTGGCAGTACACCGATCAGCTCGAAGCCGCGTTCGTCGATCCCAGCCTGGTGACCGATCCCCCGGTTTCCCGTGGACCGCGGCCGGGGATCGGCGGCGACGGACCGGCCGCCCTGCCGCCGGGATCGCCGCCGGCCGACATCCTGCGCCGGCTGGCCCGGATCGACGACCTGTCCGAGCGCTGGCAGGCGCTCGTGCAGGTCGTCGGTACGCGCGACCGGACCCTGCTCGCGGACAGCTTCGACGGGGCGTCACGGCCCGAACGTGCCGAGCAGGCCGCCCGCGCACTGGCCGGCCCCGGTCTCACGGTGGTGGTGCTCGGCGCCGGCTGCGTCGGGCTGGCGCTGGCCAACGCCCTCAAGCTCGGCCTGGGCCGGAAGGTGGAGATCCTGGTCGTCGAGACCCGGGTCGAGACGTCCGGCATCAAGCGCCCCTACGACCGCGACTGGCTCACCCATGTGCGGACGCAAGGGTGGGATACCTTGTTCGATCCGGCGGTCGTCAGGCTTCTCAACGGGTTGGGCCGGGACGGCTTCATGGGCGTCCCACTCAGCATGTTCGAGACGCTGCTGTTCCTTTCCTGCCGGCAGAAGGGAGTCCGGTTCCTGTTCGAGGCCGCACCCGATCCGGCGTTGATCGCCGGGTCGGCAGCCCATCTGGTGGTCGACGCCACCGGCGGGCGGCTGGCCGTCCAGGCCGACCCGCTGCCCGCCGACCCGCCCGCGGTGCCGGTGGGTCCCGTGCCCGGTTACGGGCGGGGCCACGCCACCCACGGCATCACCGATACCCGCGACGCGCCGGCACGGACGTTCCCGCTAGCCGCGTTCGGGCCGGCCTATCGTCCGCTGGCGGGATCCGGGCCGATGGCGGTGGGCATGACCAAGCTGACGGGGCTTCCGATCGACCTCTACGAGATGCTGCTGCCGCTGGTCCGGCGGGACAACGCGGACGGCCATCTCTATCTCTGGCCGGGAACCCTGCGGGCGCGGATCAATCGGGCGCTGGCGTTCGCCTGCCTCCGGCGCCCCGCCTTCGAGGCGCTGGCCGAGCGGGTGCCGTCGCCCATGCCGGTGGCGCGGTTCCTGGCCGAGGGCGGCCATCGTATCCCCGCGCTCGATCGCCGCTTCGTGACCCTGCTGGAGGCGATCGAGCGGCGGGCCGGGGCCGATGCGTCCATCCGGATCGAGCCGCCCTTCGTGTTCGCACCCCGCTACCGGCCGATCGATCTTGCGACCGGCACCTATCGCGGCAAGCCGCTGCTGCCCCTGGGGGACAGCCTGTACACCGGCAATCCCAAGGTCGGCAACGGCCTGGCCGGCCATCTCAACCTCGTCCGCACCGTCCACGATCTGCTGCTGGTCTCCCACGTCCCGGACCGGGCGGCGGCGTGAACGCCCGCCCATCATCGTGTCCGTCGCCTAGAGAGCATCCTGCGTCCTAACGGACGCAGGATGCTCTAAATATTTGAAATAGATCAACTTATCTGCGTTCAGATGAGTCCATCTGAACGCAGGTTGATCTAGTCGGCCGCATTAAGCATTCGTTCATACCCGCTCCGATAGGGTGGCGTCGTCGGCAAAGCCGGCGGGCCGCAAAAGCGGCTGACACCCACCCGAAAATTCGGAGCCAGACAAATGTCTTTTTCGGTTAACACCAACAACAACGCGATGACCGCGATCCGGCTGTTGAACTCCACCAACAGCATGCTGTCGACCACGCAAGAGCGGATCAACTCCGGCTTCGCGGTCGGCGGTGCTAAGGACGACGCGTCGACCTTCACCATCGCCCAGGGCATGCGCGGCGACGTCGCCGGCTTCAAGGCGATCAACGACAGCCTGGGTTTCGGCGAAGCCACCGTGAACGTGGCGCTTTCGGCGGCGGAGACGATCTCCAACCGGCTGAACGACATGAAGTCCAAGATCGTGCAGGCCCAGGAGTCCTCGGTCGACCGGGACGCGATCCAGCGGGATATCACCGCGCTGACCCAGCAGATCGACAGCATCGCCAGCGCCGCGCAGTTCAACGGCGTGAACCTGATCGAAAACACCGGCACCACCGACCTCAAGGTTCTGTCGTCGCTCAACCGGACCTCGCCGAGTGCCGCGCCGACGCCGACCTACATCACCGTCGTCGACGAGGATCTTTCGGCCGCCGGCCTGGGCGTCAACGGTGTCGACGTCACCAACAAGACGGTCGAGTTGAAGTTCGACAACACCCTGAAGTTCGCCGACGCCAAGCTTCTGAACTTCACCGTGAACGTCGCCGGGGGCGGTACCAAGACGCTGACGTTCGAATTCGTCGACGATCTGGCCGCCGACACGCTGACGCACGCCGACCACATCGCCGTCCAGTATGACGGCGCGCTCTCGGCCAACGAGAACCTGGCGGCGCTCGTCACCAAGATGAACGAGGAAGGCCTGACCGCCAGCTTCGGCACCGGCGGTAACATCGAGGTCAGTGCCGCTCTCGGGATGGGCGGTAACGCCACCTCTACGTTGACGGGCTTCGTTTCCGGTACCGCGGCCGGGGGCGATCCGTCCGCAGCGCTGACGACGATCGAGAATGCGATCACGTCGGCCAACCAGGCGCTCTCCCGCCTGGGAACCTCGGCCAACCAGCTCGAGACCCAGAAGGAGTTCGTCAAGTCGCTGACCGACAGCCTGACATCGGGCATCGGCCAACTGGTCGACGCCGATATGGCCGAGGAAAGCGCCAAGCTGCAGGCCCTGCAGACCCGGCAGCAGTTGGGTATCCAGGCCCTGTCCATCGCCAACCAGCAGCCGGGCTCCGTCCTGTCGCTGTTCCGGTAAGCGAAAACGTCGGTTCCTTAGGTGCGTTGTTCGGGCCGGCGGCTTCCTCCCGCCGGCCCGTTTTCTCGATGGCATGATCCGCACGGTGCGCCTGGTCGCTTCGGCAACCGGGCCTTTGGTACTTTAACGGTTGATTAGGGCTGTTGCCGCAAGATGCGGGTCGATCGGGGGTCCTTGACCGGGTCCCATCGCAGGCAGCAGCGGGTGCGACCGACCCATGACCGTATCAGTAACGCCGACCGCCGGGTCGAACCGCAGAGCCCGCCGGGCCCAGCGCGGCACGGTCCAGGCGACGGCGCGCCGGCCGCGCTCAGCCTCGGCCGACATCGCGGCGATCCTCGCCCCGGTGCCGGCCCTGATCGCCTGTCGGCGACACGAAGCGGCGATCGAAGCGCTCAAGCACGCCTTGCTGCAGGAACCGAACAGCGCCGCCGCCCACATCCTGATGGCGGTCCTGTCGTACGAGATCAAGAACTACCGCCAGGCCAACGACCTCTACAACGCCGCCGGCAAGCTGGCGGGCGCCTCCGACACCGGTGCCCTGCTGGTCCTGCGCGGGGATCTGCTGACCGCCTCCGGTCGACCGGACGAGGCCAAGAAGGCCTATCTCGCCTGCCTTGCCAAGCCGGCCGCCGGCACGCCGGTATGGGCCCAGGCGCGGGCGTTGTTCCGCTTGGGCCAGGCGGACCTGGCCGACGGCAGCGACGCCGCCGCGCAAGCCCTGCTGGACAGGGCCCTGGCGCTGACGCCCGACGATCCCATGATACTGGCCGCCCAAGCGGTGACGCTGGAACGCCTCGGGGACCGGCTCGGCGCGATGCAGGCGTACAAGCGCGCCACCGAACGCGCTCCCGACGACGCCGGTCTGTTCAACGATTTCGGTGGGCTCCTGGTGCGGATGAAGCGGCTCGACGAAGGCTTGGCCGCCTATCGGATCGCCGGGCGGCTGCGCCCCGACAACACCATCGTCCAGAACAACATCGCCAACACCTACTTCCAGATGCAACGGCACGACGAGGCGCTGACGGCGTTCGAACGGGTGCTCGCGCTCGATCCGGCCGACGACTACGCCCGCCATATGGCCTCGTCTCTGCGGGGCGACGCGGCGCCGGAGCGGGCCTCCGACGGCTATGTGAAGACGACCTTCGACCAGTTCGCCGCCACCTTCGAGGACAAGCTGTCGACCCTCGGCTATTCGGGGCCGGAGAAGATCGAACGCGCCCTGGCCGACCTTATCGGCCCCGGCGACGGCGACCTGGCCGTCCTGGACGGCGGCTGCGGGACCGGCTGGTGCGGGCCGTTCCTGCGGCGCTACGCTGGGCACCTGGATGGTGTCGACCTGTCCTCCGGGATGCTGGAGAAAGCCCGCCGCCGTGACGTGTACGACGACCTGGTCGAAAGCGAGCTGACCGGGTTCCTGCTGCAGCGCCCCGGTACCTACGACCTGATCGTCGACGCCGATGTGCTGTGCTACTTCGGCGCCCTGGAGGAGGTGATGACGGCCTCCGCCGTCGCGCTGATCCCCGGCGGCCATCTGGTCTTCACCGTGGAGCGCTGGGACGGGGAGGAGGACTTCCACCTCAACCCCCACGGCCGGTACAGCCATGCCGAGGCCTATATCAGGCGGCTGCTCGCCGACAACGGCCTCACCCCGGTCAAGATGGAAGATATCCAGTTGCGCACCGAGGCCGGAAAACCGGTCATGGCGCTGCTGGTCTGTGCCCAGCTCGATGAAATCGGGTGACGGACATCGTGTCGGCGCGGGCCGGGGCCTCGGTCCCGGCCGTCGCCGTTGGGTGCCGATCCGGCCACAGGTGCGCCGCAGCGCACCCGGGACCGTCGGCCGTTGTTCGACCTCATGAAGGATCACCACCCATGTCGATCAAATCCTATCAGCGTGCACAGCAGTCCTCGGAATCGCCGCGCAGCACCGAATACCGCGCGATGGCGATGATCACCTCGAAGCTGATGGACGGCCGCGACAAGGCCCGGTCCACCAAGGACCGCAAGGCCCTGATCGAGGCCTGCTTCCTGAACCAGAAGCTGTGGACGATCTTCGCTGCGGACCTGGCGATGCCGGACAACCGGTTGCCCGACGAGACCAAGGCGAGCCTGATCAGCCTGTCGATCTGGGTACAGAAGACCACACCCAAGGTGATGCGGGGGGAGGTCGATGCCGACACGCTGATCGACGTCAACCGCAGCATCATGGAAGGGTTGAGCACCAATCCCGCCGCCGTCCAGGCCGTCTCCCGGCCGGTCGCATCGCCCGTGTCCGAGCCGATTGCCAGCACCGTTTGACATCCCGGCACCGCTGGCCTGTCGGGAACGGCTATGGCGTTCGCCCTGACCCTCCGCCAGGATCGGCGGCATGGACTTCATCACGGGCGCCCTGCTGACGGTGGTGTTCCTGGTGGCTGGCGTCACCAAGGGTGTGGTCGGCTTCGGTCTGCCGACGGTTGCCCTTGGGCTCGGCAGTCTCGTCATCGGCCCCGCCCAGGCGGCCGCGCTGCTGGTCGTCCCTTCGCTGGTGACCAATATCTGGCAGGGCTGGGTCGGTCCGGATCGGATCGGCCTCGGACGCCGCTTCTGCGTGTTTCTCGCCGTCTTGCTGATCGGCACGGTCGCGGTCAGTGCGTTCGGCCTCAGCTTGCCCGAGGCCGGGACGGGGAGCGTTTCCTTCGCTGTGATCGGGTTGGTGCTGATCCTGTACGGCCTGATGGGCGTGACGGCGTTTCAGCCGCGTCTGCCGGCCAACAGTGAAGCCTGGTCCCAGCCGGTCTTCGGGGCGGTGACCGGACTGGTCACGGCGACGACCGGGCTGTTCGCGTTTCCCAGTGCACCGTATCTGCAATCCCTGGGTCTGGATCGGGCCGCTCTGGTGCAGGCGCTGGGGATCACCTTCACCACCGCGACCGTGGGTCTGGCGATCGGTCTGGGTCTGAACGGCCACCTGTCGCTTGCCGGTACGGCCTGGTCGGTCGTGGCCGTGCTGCCGGTCACGGCCGGGATGGCCGTGGGCCGCTGGCTCGGCCGTCGGATAAGCCAGGCCCTGTTCCGCAGCTTGTTCTTCATCGCCCTGATCGTGCTCGGCGCCCGCCTGGCTCTTGAGGGCTTCGCGTTCTGACCGCCGGGTTCCAACCCGTCCGGAAGGCCATGGGGCTTCTGCGCAGGCCGGGGGCGGACCCCGGCCGCCGGTGACGATTGACCCCGGTCGGCACCGACGGCACCAACGCTGCAGCACCATCCCGTGACCTGACGTGCCGGAGCCCGTGCCATGACCGACAGCCCTGCCCGGATCGGCCGCTATCGCAACCACCTGCGGGCAGGGCGGACGCTGGTCGGGACCTTCTTGAAGACCCCGTCGGCCGCCGCCGCCGAGATCCTGGGCCTGTCCGAGCTGGATTGCGTGTGCATCGACGCCGAACACGCACCCTTCGGGCGGGAGGCGATCGACCGGACCGTCGCGATGCTCCGCCTGCTCGACAAGCCCAGTCTGGTCCGGGTGCCCGCCGCCCGGCCGGACAGTCTGCTCGGCGCGCTCGACAGCGGGGCGACCGGGGTCCTGGTTCCGCATGTCGCCAGCGGTGCGGATGCCGAGGCGATCGTCAAGCATGCGCTGTTCGGCCGCGGTGGCCGCGGCTATGCCGGGTCGACCCGGGCCGCCTGATTCGGTGCCCGCACGACGGCGGAACACCTGGCCGCCAGCGCCGCCGAGACGACGCTGGTGGCCCAGATCGAAGATGCCGAGGCGCTGGACGCGCTCGATGACATTCTGGTGGTGGACCGGATCGACGCCGTGTTCATCGGCCGGATGGATCTGACGATCTCCTTGGGGGCGACGTCGCCGCAGGCACCGGAGGTCGTCGATGCCGTCGCCACCATCGTCGGAAAGGCCAAGGCGGCGGGGCGGACGGTCGGCATGTTCACGCCGACGGTCGAGGAGGCCCGGCGCTGGCGGGAACGGGGGGCGAGCCTGTTCCTTCTCGGCTCCGATCACGGTTTCTTGATGGCCGGCGCCGACGGCCTCGCCAAAGCCCTGCACCGCTGAGCCGCCGACCGGCGACCCCGGGCCTGTGCGGCGGACGGAGTCCCGTTGCCGCGGCACCGGTCGTCCGCGGCCCGGGCGGATGGTGAGGGGCTCGGCCGCCTCCTGACGCCCCACCCCGGATGACGGGTTTTCCCCGCCTGCGCGAGGGCGGACAGCGCGGATTAGTGGGAGATCGCACCGGTCTGTACCACCGACGCGGCAGCTTGGACCGTCGCCTTGCCTCGACCGCGGATGGGGCGGCTGAGCCGTTGGGGCCCTGCCGCGGTCCTTGAACCCGACCATGGGGACGATCGGCCTGTCGCGCTACCGGCTTGCGCAGGCGATCACACGCACGCAACGTTGATTTTGGCGTGCTAATGACGACACGCATATCATTGAATGGTTGAAGTTTCTGCGATGGCGGCTACATTGGCGCATCTAAATCGCGAGTGATCACGCTAGGCTGCAATTTAACTATTCAGCCGGGATGGCGCGGTCCACCGTTGAACAGGCGCGGTGACGATGCCTGTCGGCAAGTACCGGTCATCGGGTGACTATGCCTCGCACCACTATTTTGAGTTGGGGAGAGAGATGAGCTCACTCGTCAGTCGGAACGTCACCGTCAACGGTCGCCGGACCTCTATTCGCCTCGAGCCGGAGATGTGGGACGCGATGTATGCAGTCTGTCGCGAACGGGGCTGCACCGTTCACCAGCTCTGTTCGTGGATCGAGGGACGTCGGCACCCGAACCAGTCGCTCACATCGGCCGTCCGGGTGGCGTTGCTCCGCCACTATCGGACGCCGGAAGAGGCCTGGCCGGGACTGGCCGCTGCCTAGAGCGGGATGGCGTTAGGTGCGATCGCGCCGCGATCGCGCAGGACGTCCGAATCCCGCTCTGGTTCTCACCTTGCTCTGGAGCAGCCTATCCGCGCCGTCTCCGGCGCCGGTTGCGCCCGTGGCGTCGTTCGTCCGCGGTCACCGTGTCAGCCAGGCGGGTTGCGGCACGCCGTACCGGTTTGCGCTGAGGTGACGTCATCTCAGGCCGTGCTCCGTGTCCAAGCGTTCCCGCGAGGCTTGCCGCGCACCCTGCGCGGTCGCGCTTGCGACGTCGCGACGAGGCTTGCTCGTCGCACCTTGGTATCACCGCCCGAGCCCGGCGTGGCGGGTGGAGAAGTCGGGCGCCAGCGGCACGATCTGAAGGCTTTGCAGGAACTGGATGACCGACCGGCGGTCGAGATCGGCCAGGGCCTCATAGGCCCGCCGGCTGTCCGCTGCCTCGCCGCCGTGATGGCGGATCACCTCATCCAAGGTGGTCACGTCGCCGCGATGGCCGAAGGGGGCGGTGGAGCCCACGCCCCACAGGGGGGCGGTGCGGAACTGGTCGCGCGGCACGAAATTGTGGGTCAGCATCTCGTTGGCGAAATGCGGCGTCTCCGGGTCGGCGATTCGGTGCCGCCGCAGGTCGGTGTAGGCGCGCACGGCGACCCGTCCGTCGGGCAGCACCTCGATCCAGTCCCCCCACAGGGCTGCGAGGTCGACCGAGGCGATCGCATCGGTGTCGCCGTCCCGCAACGTGCCGGCAGGGTTGAAAGGGCCCGGCTCGGTGAAGACCGGATCGTCCAGGATCAGCCGCGGCCGGTGGCAGGCGGCACAGCCGATCTCCCCGAACAGCACCTCCCCCCGCTCCGTAGCCTCGGCCAGGACCGGATGGTCCGGCATCACCTGGATCGGCGGCGGCAGGGCGGCCTGAAATAGGGTCGCGGCGGTGATGTGCCCGTCCGTCAGCTCCTCGGCGATGCCGTCGAGGTCGAAATCGGCCAGGCCCGTCCAGCGCCGGCCGAACCGCTCGTCGGGCTGCATGCCGTGATGGGTGTTGAAGGCGGCCACGCTGAACTGCCGCAGGCTGATGACCACCGCCTTCTGGCTGAACGGCTTGACGATCAGGTCCGGATGGACGCCGTCGACCCGGCTGACGTCGACGAATCCGTCGGGCAGTGCGGTCAACTGGCCGAACCGGACGTCCTTGGTGACCAGGTCGACCGTGACCGGCTCGCCGGTGGTTCGGGCTTCGGCCAGGGCTTCCCCGCGCAGCCGGTGCAGGTCGGCCGTCATCTCCCGCGCCAGGAGTTCGAGGAAACCGGCGCCGGTGATCGACGGGGTCCCGCGCTCCATCGACAGGTCCGGGGCGACCGTGTCGAAATCGAACTCCAGGTCCTGAGGGGCGACGAACACGTTCATCGAGAAGTCGCCGGACCCGCCGACCATGCCCTGGATATGGCAGCCGGCACACGCATTGGCGTCCGGGCCGCTGGTGCGCAGGAAGGCGGGTGTGTCCCCCAGCTCCCGCCGGGTGGGGACCTCGGCCGCTGTCGCTGCGGGGCGCCCGGCGCCGTCCGGGGTGGTGAACCGGGCCTCGAACAGTTGCCGGCCGATCTCCAGCACCTCCGGCAGGCCGACGGCCCCGGTCGCGATCGCTTCATGGCTGATCGGCGGCGGCACCGTGGTCTCGCGCCCGATCCGGACGTCCGGACCGGCCAGCGCCGGAACGGTCACCGCCCCCAGCGCCAGCGCGGCCAGCGGACCGGTGAACCGGGGTCGGAGCGGATGCCGGGCCATGGTTCAGACGAACCGGTTGACCAGGTTTTCGAGATACTCCTGCCGGCCGGAGCGGGGCTTGGGCGCGATGCCGGCATCCAGCGCATGGTCGGCCAGCGCGTCCAAGGTCCAGTCGCCGGCCATGATCTCGGCGCCCAGACCCTGATCCCAGCCCTTGTAGCGTTCGTCGACGAACTCCTGCAGCATTCCGTCCCGGATCATGGCTTCGGCCGCCAGCAGCGCCCGGGCCAGCACGTCCATGCCGCCGATATGGGCGTGGAACAGATCGTCGGGCTCGGTCGACTGACGCCGGATCTTGGCGTCGAAATTCATCCCCCCGGTGGCGAACCCGCCGGCCCGGACGATGTGCACCAGAGCCAGGGCGAGTTCCGGCACGTTGTTGGGGAACTGGTCGGTATCCCAGCCGAGCCGGCTGTCGCCGCGGTTGATGTCGACCGAACCCAGCAGGTCGTTGGCGATCGCGTAGGCGATCTCGTGCTCGAAATCGTGGCCGGCCAGCGTCGCGTGGTTGGCTTCGATGTTGAGCTTGACCTCCTTTTCGAGGCCGAAGCGCCGCAGGAACGCGTGCACCGTCGCGGCGTCGCGGTCGTACTGGTGCTTGGTGGGCTCGCACGGTTTGGGTTCGATCAGGATCGTGCCGGTGAAGCCGATCTTGTGCTTGAACTCGACGACCATGGTCAGAAAGCGGGCGAGCTGCGCCTGCTCGCGCTTCATGTCGGTGTTGAGCAGGGTATCGTAGCCTTCCCGGCCCCCCCACAGAACGTAGTTCTCTCCCCCCAGCTGGTGGGTGACGGTGAGCACGTTGCGCACCTGCCCCGCGGCATAGGCGAACACCTCCGCGTCCGGATTGGTGGCGGCACCGGCCATGTAGCGCGGGTGGCTGAACAGGTTGGCCGTGCCCCAAAGCAGCTTGGTGCCGGTGCGCTCCATCCGGTCGCCGATCAGATCGCGTATGGCGAACAGATTGTCCCCCGCTTCGGTCAGATTGTCTCCCAGCGGGCAGACATCGACGTCGTGGAAGCAGAAGAACGGATTGCCCAGACGCTCGAAGAAATCGAAGGCCGCGTGGAGCTTCGTCTTCGCATGCGCCATGTCGTCCGCGGTGTGCCAGGGCCGGCGATGGGTGCCGGGGCCGAAGGTATCGGCCCCGTCACCGCAGAAGCTGTGCCAGTAGGCGACGGCAATGCGCAGATGATCGGCCATCGGCCTGCCCAGGACGACCCGATCGGCGTCGTAGTACCGGAAGGCCAGCGGGGTGTGGCTGTCGGGCCCTTCGTAGCGGATCGCGGGCGTGTCGGCGAAGATCGACGCGGTCATCGGTAGCGGTTCCCTGGTGGCGGCCGCGGTGCCTGTCCCGGCACCGTCATTGGTTGCCCCTAGCGCATCCTATCTGCGTCCGAGCGGACGCTGATAGGATGCTCTCACTCTTTGCAGTCGATCAACTTGTCTGCGGTCGGATGCTTCCATCTGAACGCGGGTTGATCGGGAACAAGACGATGTGAGGGGGAGGCGTCCTTCTGTCGTCTTGCTCTCAAAGGTGAGTGTCAGAGCGGGAGGGCGTCACGCGCGATCGCAAACGCGATCCCACCTGACGCCATCCCGCTCTAGGGTTGCCCGCACGGCCTTCCCGCGCAAGGGCGGAGTTGCGTCGGCACCGGCTTGCTACGGCATCCTGCGCGTCCGGTCGGACGCAGGATGCTCTAGGCCGCGCCGATGACCGTCCGCACCATGCCGGCGGCGATGGTGAACACGATGCCGGCGACACTCAGCAGCACCGCCGCGACGGCCGACCGGCCGAGCCCGAGCCGCTCGCCCCGGGGCCCGCGGATCAGCACGAGGAAGACGATCGTCTGGACGACCACGGCGATCAGCATGCCGATCAGCGGTGAGACCGGCGCGGCCTGTCCGGCCGAGACGGCTCGGGCGTCCTGCAGACTGGTGATCAGCCCCATGCCGAGCCCGTAGGCGATCAGCACCGCCAGGACGCAGCGCCCGTATCCCGGCCGGAACCGGGCGATCGCTCGGACCGTGACCAGCGTCACCGCCCCGCCGATGACCGCCCAGGTCACCCCGTTCAGCGCCAACCCCATCCATTGTTCGGGCGACACGCGCCTAGCCCCTTCGATCTGGTGTTCGACCCTCCAATACCACGTCGCGGTGAGCGCGCCTCATCGCAAAGCTCCCCATCGACGATGCGCGTCCCGTCGACGCGGTGAAGGGCCGGCGGTTCGGGGCTGCATGGTCCGGTTCGACCCGCGCACCGATGGGTGCAGCCGGCACGCGGATGGCCGGAACGGCCCGGTGGGGGCCGCTTGCGCTCCGGTGGGTCACGTCTTGCGCGGAAACAGATCCTTGGTGGTCTGGTAGAGCGTGCGATAGCGCTCCCGCTTGCGGGCGTAGAAATCGGTCAGCTTGCGGCCCGGATTGACGGTGAAATCGGTCTCCGGCCGGGTCAGCACGGCCTCCGGCGCTTCCCCGGTCGCGGCCAGCCGGCCCAGCCGTGCCGCGCCATGGGCGGCGCCGACGTCACCGCCGCGCAGATAGTCCAGCGGC
Source organism: Alphaproteobacteria bacterium (assembly GCA_028281265.1). Taxonomy (GTDB): domain Bacteria; phylum Pseudomonadota; class Alphaproteobacteria; order DSM-16000; family Inquilinaceae; genus JANQKE01. Next base: position 24,369 of record JANQKE010000211.1, read on the forward strand.
CGGTTGAGGGCGGCGGCCAGGATCTTGCCCCAGAAGGGGGAGCGGGAGCCTCCGCCGATCACCGCGATCGAACCGATCTCCTGCCCTGCGGCGGACAGGACGTCGAGCCCGTCGGCAAAGGCGAAGGCCACCCCCTCCAGCACCGCCCGGGTCAGATCGCCCCGCTGCAGCACCGGGGTCAGGCCGAAGAACACGCCCTGGGCATGCGGATCGTTGTGCGGTGTCCGCTCCCCGGACAGGTAGGGCAGAAACAGAAGCTCGGACACGCGGTCGAGCTGGCCCGCCTCCGCCATAAGCTGCGCCTCGTTGGCCGCCCCGGCGGCGTGGCTGAACCAGGACAGGCTGGCCGCCGCCGACAGGATCACCGACATCCGGTGCCAGCGGTCCGGCAGGCAGTGGCAGAAGGCGTGCACCGTCCGCTCGGGATCGGGGTAGAAGCCGTCATCGGCCACGAACAGCACGCCCGACGTGCCCAGCGACAGGAAGGCCGATCCCGGCTCCAGCACGCCGATCCCCGCCGCACTCGCCGCATTGTCGCCGGCGCCGCCGGCTACCACGGCGGTGGCCGGAATGCCCCAACGCTTGGCCACATCGGCCCGCAGCGTGCCGGCGGCATCCGTGCCTTCCGCCAAAGCCGGCATGTGCTCCGGGCCGAGGTCGGTGGCCGCCAGCATCGCGTCCGACCATTGCCGCTTGCCGACGTCGAGCCACAGGGTGCCGGCGGCGTCGGACATGTCGGAGACGCGCTCCCCCGTCATCAGGAGGCGCAGATAGTCTTTCGGCAAGAGAACCTTGGCCGTCTGCTTGAAGATCTTGGGTTCGTGCTTGCGGACCCACAAGAGCTTCGGTGCGGTGAACCCGGCCATCGCCGGGTTCCCGGTGATCTGACGGCTCCTCGGCTCGGCCCGTTCGAGTTCGGCACATTCCTCCCCGCTGCGGCCGTCGTTCCAGAGGATGGCCGGGCGCAGCGGCCGGTCGGCTTTGTCCAGCAGGGTCGCACCGTGCATCTGGCCCGACAGCCCGATGCCGCGCACCGCCATCAACAGCGTGCCGTGATCCCGCTTGAGCGCGAGGATCGCCTTGTCGGCGGCCTCCCACCAATCATGCGGGTCTTGTTCCGACCACATCGGTCTGGGGCGGGAGACATGGAGCTCCGCCGTGGCCTGGGCTTCGACATCGTTGCGGTCATTGATCAGCACCGCTTTGACGCCGGACGTGCCCAGATCTATTCCCAAATACATTGTTGTGTTCCTTCAACGCCCGCGCGACTATGACGATCAAGACTCGGGCACGGCCGTTAGCCTAAAAGACCCGTTTGGACCCGACAATACGGAGTAAACGTCGAAGACCGTGTCAGCCAGTCGCCACATTGAACTTATGGGAAACCACCTTCGCCTGAACGTCGATCGCACTTTTGGGTTGATACGGTCGCTGTCAGTCGCCGATTGCGATGGGTGCTACCACCAAATACTGCGGTTGACCCCCGAAGGTATCATCGATCCCTTGTGCGCCGGTTGTTTTCCCCTAGTGCCTTTTTCCAATCGCGTTGTCGAGGGGCGGATGATGTGGGACGGTGTGCCATACGTCCTCGCCCGCAACTTCCTGCCCGAACCGCATAGCATCCATGGCCATGGCTGGCAGCGCGACTGGGTGATCGAGACCGTCGAGCCCGATGCGGTCGTCCTGACGTTCGACTATCCGGGCTTGCCGGCGGGGGAGGGTTGGGCGTGGCCGTACCATGCCCGCCAGCATCTGCTGCTCCGCAATCGCGGCATCACGGTGACGCTGTCGGTGCAGAACCGTGGCCGGACGGCGATGCCGGCGGGGTTGGGCCTGCATCCCTACTTCCCGCGGGGCGCGGCCACCCGGGTGCGGGCCGCCGTCACCCATCGGTGGGAGCGGGGGGCCGACATGGTGCCGGCCGAACCGCGGGCGACGCGCCCCGACCCGATCGTGCCGACCGCCCAAGGCGATCCCCTGGATCATTGCTTTTCCGGCTGGTCCGGGGTTGCCGAGATCGCGGATCCGGGCGGGGTCACCCGGATCACCGCGCAGCCGGACGTGTTCGGCCATCTGGTGGTGTTCGCCCCGGACGGTGCGGACTTCGTCTGCGTCGAGCCGGTCAGCCACGTCCCCAACGCCGTCAATCTCGATCCGGTTGACGGCCTCGATCTGGGCCTGAGGCGCCTGGAACCCGGGCAGTCGCTCTCCGGCTGGGTGCGGATCGAGCACGCGCTCGCCGCCGGGTAGCGCTTTTGGGGCAGCGGACACCGGCCGGCGGGTTCGGGATCGGCCGTTCGACCTTGGAGCCCGCATGCGCCTGGCCGGCTTGCCGCATCGAAAACCGCGCCGGTCATGCGGGGGTGGCGGGGACGAGGCCATCGGCCCGCTGGTGCCCGCTGCCGGACTCGAACCGGCACGCCCGTAGGCTCGCGATTTTAAGTCGCGTGCGTCTACCAATTCCGCCAAGCGGGCACGTCGGCAAACGGGGTGGGGTTGTAGGCCGGCCCCGGCGGCCGCACAAGCCGATCGCCGCCAAGGGACTGGGTCGCCGGCCGCTCAGCTCACCCCCAGCTTCTTCTGCAGGCTGGTCGACGAGGTGGTGTACTGGAACCGCAGCTTCGCGCCGGGGAAGACGTAGCGGAACGCCTGCTGGGCCATCAGCGCCGCCTCGTGGAAGCCGGACAGGATCAGCTTCAGCTTGCCCGGGTACCAGTTGATGTCGCCGATGGCGAAGATGCCCCCGGTCGAGGTCTCGAACTTCTCGGTATCCACCGGGATCAGGTTTTCGTGCAGGTCGAGCCCGAACTCGGCGACCGGTCCCAGCTTCATCGTCAACCCGAAGAACGGCAGCAGGGTATCGCAGTCCCACCGTTGTTCGGTCTTGTCGGCCATCTTCATGGTCACGCCGGTGAGCCGGCCGTTTTCCCCCTGCAGGGCCGTGACCTGGCCGATATGCAGGTCCATCTTGCCCTCGGCCACCAGCGCGCGCATGGCGTTGACGCTGGCCGGCGCGGCGCGGAAATCGTCCCGCCGATGGACCAGGGCGATCGTGTTGGCCAGGGGCTGCAGGTTGAGGGTCCAGTCCAGGGCCGAATCCCCGCCGCCGGCGATCAGGATGTTCTTGCCGCGGAACGCCTCCATCTGGCGGACGGCGTAGAACACCGACGTGCCCTCATAGGCCTCGATCCCCGGGATCGGCGGTTTCTTCGGCACGAAGGTTCCGCCACCGGCGGCGATCACCACCACCGGGGCTTCCAGCACCGTGCCGAGATCGGTGGTCAGCCGCCACTTGCCGTCGGCGGCCTTCTCCAGCTTCTCGGCCATCTGGCCGAAATGGAAGGTGGGCCCGAACGGCTTGATCTGTTCGAGCAGCTTGTCGGTCAGCTCCTGGCCGGTGCACACCGGCACCGCGGGGATGTCGTAGATCGGCTTTTCCGGATAGAGCTCGGTGCACTGGCCGCCGGGCCTGTCGAGGATGTCGATCAGATGCGCCTTCATGTCGAGCAGGCCGAGTTCGAACACCGCGAACAGGCCCACCGGTCCGGCGCCGATGATGATCACATCGGTCGACTGCACCGGTGTGCTGTCCGCGGTGTCGGTGCTCTCGGTCATCGGGGGATCGGACACATCGAGGGGAAGCCCATCGGCCGACAGACGATCCATGATACCGGGTCCTCGAACAATCAACGAAGCGAACGGACAAGTGGCTGCGGCCGACGGTGAGCCGGCCGAGCCCCAAAGGCCTGCCATGACGGGCGCCGGGCGGCCTTGATGTCGCGCAATTGCCGCCCTGCCGGCGGTATCGCCGATATGGCGACGAGGACGGGTTTCCGGTACCGCCCACGACCCGATGGCGGACCCGCGGCTGCGACCGGCGGACAAGCCGCGGACCCGCTGCCGGCGATGTGGGGGCAGCGGCGGGGGCGCCGGTGCCGCTCTCGGGGCGGCCCTGCCGCCCCCCGGGTGATACCGGTATGGCGGGCTACTGGCAGGCCAGGCACTCTTCGTAATCGATGCGTTCCGGCGGCTCCGGTTCGGTCTGGCGGGCCGCGGCCGAGACGGCGCTTTCCGCCCGCTGCAAGGATTTCGAGCGGCAGTAGTACAGGCTCTTGATGCCCTTCTTCCAGGCCTGATAGTGCAACTGGTGCAGGTCGCGCTTGTGGATGTCGGCCGGCAGGAAGATGTTCAGGCTCTGGCTCTGACAGATATGGGGCGTGCGGTCGGCCGCATGCTCGATCAGCCAGCGCTGATCGATCTCGAAGGCGGTGCGGAAGATGTCCTTCTCGTCGTCGGTCAGGCAGTCCAGGTGCTGGACCGAGCCTTCGTTGACGACGATCGACGACCAGGTCTCCTCGTCGTTCCGGTCCTTTTCCTCCAGCAGCCGGGCCAGGTGCGGATTGCGCACCGCGAACGACCCCGACAGGGTCTTGTGCGTATAGGCGTTGGCCGCGATCGGCTCGATGCCGGGGCTCGCCCCGCCGCAGATGATCGAGATCGACGCGGTCGGCGCGATCGCCATCTTGTTGGAGAACCGCTCCCGGATGCCGAAATCCGCGGCGTCGGGGCAGGCTCCGCGTTCTTCGGCCAGCCGCGTGGACGCCGCATCGGCCTCGGCCCGGATATGCTTGAACATCCGCATGTTCCAGGACTTGGCCAGCGCGCTGCCGAACGGGATCCTCTGGCTCTGCAGGAAGGAGTGGAAGCCCATCACGCCCAAGCCGACCGACCGTTCCCGCATCGCCGAATAGCGCGCCTTGGCCATGCTGTCGGGGGCCCGGTCGATGAAGTCCTGCAGGACGTTGTCGAGAAAGCGCATCGCGTCTTCGATGAAGCGCGGCTCGTCCTTCCATTGCAGATAGGTCTCGAGGTTCAGCGAAGACAGGCAGCACACGGCCGTCCGCTCGTTGCCCAACCGGTCCACCCCGGTCGGCAGGGTGATCTCCGAGCACAGGTTCGACATCTTCACCTCGTGCCCGGCCAGCTTGTGGTGCTCGGGGTTGGCCCGGTTCACGTGGTCTATGTTGAGAATGTAGGGCTCGCCGGTTTCGACCCGGGCGGTGAGGATGCGGATCCACAGGCTGCGGGCGGCGATCGTGTGCCGGACCTGTCCGTCCCTGGGGCTGACCAGTGCCCATTGCTCATCCCGCTCGACAGCCCGCATGAAGGCGTCGGTGATCACCACGCCGTGGTGCAGGTTCAGCGCCTTGCGGTTCGGATCGCCGCCGGTGGGGCGGCGGATCTCGACGAACTCCTCGATCTCGGGATGGCTGACCGGCAGATACACCGCCGCCGAGCCGCGCCGCAGCGAGCCCTGGCTGATCGCCAGGGTCAGGCTATCCATCACCCGGATGAACGGGATCACGCCCGCGGTCTTGCCCGATTGCCCGACCGGTTCCCCGATCGAGCGTAGATTGCCCCAATAGCTGCCGATCCCGCCGCCGCGGGCGGCCAGCCACACGTTCTCGTTCCAAAGATCGACGATACCGTCGAGACTGTCGCCGGCCTCGTTGAGGAAGCAACTGATCGGCAGGCCGCGCCGGGTGCCGCCGTTCGACAGCACCGGCGTCGCCGGCATGAACCACAGCTTGGAGATGTAGTCATACAGCCTTTGGGCGTGGCCGGCATCGTCGGCGAAGTGCGAGGCGACCCGGGCGAACAGTTCCTGGAACGTCTCCCCGGGCATCAGGTAGCGGTCTTCCAGCGTTGCCTTGCCGAACGCCGTCAGCAGATCGTCGCGGCTGGGATCCACGAACACCTGCGATCGATGATCCATCTGGATCGCGTTCTGCAACTCCTTGTCCGGACTGATCGCGTCGCCATACGTCCAGGATTGATCCGGCATGCCAAGGGTCTCCACCTCGAAATCGGACGCGCCTTGAGGGCACGCTCGCCACGTCGCATCACGCTTGGACGGCGACGTCGACAGAGCGGCCCACTCACCGCTGATCGTGATTGCAGCCCGTGCGGACGGGGAGGGCATCGTCGATTGGGCCCGGTCGCCGCATTGGCTACTAGATATAGTGTCCAGACAAGGTTCTGCTGTCAATCACTCGTTCCGGGCGCGCGGTCGGAGCGTGCCCGGCACCTTCACATCGGTCGTCGGCCGACGCTGGCAAGAGCCGCCCACGGCCCGTCAACCCCAGATCAACCTGCATTCAGATCGGCTCGTCCGAATGCGGATAAGTTGATCGACTTCAAAGAGGGGGAGCCTCTTATCTGCGTCCGTTCGGACCCGGAGATGCTCTATCCCCACCGGTAGTCGCCATTTTGGCCCGAATTGGGTAGACTTGAGTCCTTTCCGCGTCATGTCCCTGAACTCGGCGGGCGGTGACCGGAACCAACGCAAGGGGAATGCTCGGTGCAGCTGCCGACCATCGCGCGGCTCAACATTCTCAGCGCGGTGATGTTCGCCGTCGTGCTGGTCGCTGGCGCCGGCTGGTTCCTGATCTTCGATCGGGAGCAGACGCTGACCGCGGCAGGCCAGCGTGCCTATGACACCGCCGGCCTGGTCGCTCAGCACACCATCCGTTCGGTCCAGGCGATCGATCTCTATGTCAGCAACTGGCAGGACCGGTTCGTCGAAGAAGACCATACCGCGCGGAGCTTCCATCAAGAGCATTTCCTGACCATCATCACCGGCCTGTCCGAACTGCCGCAATTTTCCGAAGCCTTCCTGGCCGATGAGAACGGTCGGGTTCTGGCCGCCAGCCGGGATGAGATGCTTGGCCAGGATGTCAGCAACTACCCTTACTTCTACGCCCATGTGCAGGATCTGACCTTCGACTACTACGTCAACCGGCCGGTGCTGTCCCAGGGGCCGCTGGGACGGCGGCTGGTGCCGGCCAGTTGGCGGTTGGAGGACCAGAGCGGCGCATTCGCCGGCATCCTGGTCGTCAATGTCAACGGGGCGTATTTCCGCTCGGTGTTCTCGACCGCGCTCGACCCGGCGGAGGGTTTCACCGCCTTGTTCGACAATCGCGGCCATCTGTTCGTGCTGGACCAGGATGAGCTGTCGACCCGGTCGGTCCCGTCGCCGCAGGTGGAGCTGTTCACTGCCCTCGCCCGGACCGCCGATGATGGGCCGGACGTCTTCTACGGCCATATCGGCGGGGAGGAGCAGTCCTGGGTCGCGGCCAGCCGAACGCTGTCGAGCCTGCCGATCCAGGTCGGCGTGGGCTTTCCGCTCGACCTGGTCCTGGCCGACTGGCGCACCCGGGCCTGGGCGACCGGCGGGACGATCGTGATCATGATCCTGCTGTTGGGCCTGCTGGCGGGGTCGATCGCCCGGGCGTCCACCCGGATGGAGCAGGCGGCCGCCGAAGCGCTGAAGGCCCGGGACGAGGCGGAAGCCGCGCGCCGGGAATCCGAGTATGCCAACCGGGCCAAGTCCTCGTTCCTGGCGACGGTCAGCCACGAGATCCGCACGCCGATGAACGCGGTTTTGGGCATGACCCAATTGCTGCTGGAGGAAGACCTCAACCGGCGTCAGCGTACCTACGCCGAGGCGGTCCGCACGGCGGGCGAGGGTCTGCTCACGCTCATCAACGACATCCTCGATCTCTCCAAGCTCGAAAGCGGCCGGCTGACCCTGGAGACGATCGATTTCTCGCTCAGCCGGACGGTCGAAGAGGTGGTCACGACGCTGACCCCGCAGGCGCGCGAAAAGAGCCTGACGATGACCGTGGACCTGCCCGACGGGATCCCGCCGGTGCTCAAGGGCGATCCGACGCGGATCAAGCAGATCCTGTTCAACCTGGTCGGCAACGCCATCAAGTTCACCCAGACCGGCGGCGTGTCGGTGCTGGTCGACGAGATGGCCCGGGCCGATGGCACGGTCGGGCTCCGCCTGGCGGTCAAGGACACCGGCATCGGCATCTCGCCGGACAAGCAGTACCGGCTGTTCGAGCGGTTCACCCAAGCCGACAGCACGACGACCCGGCGCTATGGCGGGACCGGGCTGGGGCTGGCGATCTGCAAGCAACTCGTCACCCTGATGGGCGGCGCGATCGGCGTCGACAGCGTGGAGGGGGAGGGCAGCACCTTCTGGTTCACCTTGCGCTTGCCGATCGGCACGGGCGACGTCCGCCAGCGCCTGACCATGGGCGGGCTGTCGTCGTTGCCGCCGCTGCGGGTCCTGGTCGCCGAAGACGTGGCCGTCAACCGCCTGCTGATGCGCGAGGCGCTCCAACGGGGGGGGCACACGGTGACGCTGGTCGAAAACGGGCAACTCGCCGTCGAGGCCGTCCAGGCCACCGACCTCTACGACGTCGTGCTGATGGACATTCAGATGCCCGAACTCGACGGCATCGGGGCGACCCGGGCGATCCGGTCGCTGGGGGGACGCTTCGAACGGCTGCCGATCATCGCGCTGACCGCCAACGCCATGGAGGGGCAGCAGCGCGAGTACATCGACGCCGGCATGGACGATTGCGTGACCAAGCCGATCGATTGGGGCCGGCTGAACACGGTGCTGGCGGCGGTGACCGGGGCCACCGGCGGTGCCCAGGCAGAACGGCTTGCCGGGGTTCCGGGGCGGGGCCTCGACGTACCCGACGATCGGCTCGATACCCCCATGGAGCCCGCCCCCCGTACCGAGTACAAGGCCAACGACAGGATCGGCCCTCCCCCGTTGCCGCAGGGTGCGTCCACCGATCCGGCGCCGGCCGCTTCGGCACCGGCCGGCGCCCGGTCGGACGGTGTCGCGTCGTCGGATGCGCAGCCTTCGGCCGACGCGCTCGACGGCATGGATGCGGTTGCGGGGGTACCGTCGGCGCTCGATCTCCAGGACGGCCCCCGCGTCCCGATTGCCGGCGCCGCTGCGGACGCTTCCGGCCCCGACGGCGACGTCATCCCGATACCCCAGCGGGAGGTGGAGGGCGGGCATGCCCAGGGCGGGCATGCCCATGATATCCTGATCGAGTCCTGGGACGCGTTGCCGTTGATCGACGCGCCCGTGTTCGATGAGATCGTCGCCGGTCGCGAACCGCATCGGGCTACCCGCCTGCTGGCCGGTGCGATCGCAGAACTGACCGAGTCCCTGGAGCGCATGCGCCCGCACCGGATGGGGGCCGCCACCGTGCGGCGGGAGGCCGACCGGCTGGCCGATATCGCCGACGGGCTCGGGTTCCTGCGGCTGCGGTGCGGACTGGAGGAGTTGCACGACGTGTCGAACGAACCCGACCGGGCCGTGGACCAACTGACCGCATTGTTGGCCTGTGTTCGGGCGACCCATCAATCGGTCAATGACCGGCGGGCGTCGCCGGTGCTGTTGACCCGGGCATCGTGACGCGGCACCCGAACGCTCGAGCCGTCCAATGTCGCTCACGACCACCGAGATCGCGGCCCTGGCGTCGGACCTGTGCAATGGCCGGACGAACGGCATCGTCAAGCTGTTTCGGGATGAGGGCTTGCCGGATCCGGCCATCGTGTTCGACCCCGAGCCGGCCGCCATCGCCCACCCGGTTCTGGCGGATCTGCTCGCGGCCTGGAACCGGACGGCGCAGAAGACCGCCCTGCTGCAGGAAGAGGTGGTCAGAGGGCATTGGCACAGCGTCGCGCTGCTGGACCTGCTGGAAGGCGGGTGGGACTTCCGCTACGTCCATTACGGGCAGACGATCGCCGCGGCGTTCGGCCGAAACCTCGAAGGCAGCCGGACCTCGGAACTGCCGTCGGGCGGTTTCGTGGCGGCCTTCCTTCTGGTGACCTATCGCGCCGCGATCCTGCGTGCGGTGCCGGTGTTTACGGAGCATTCCCCGCCCCGCGATGTCGGCGTCGATCGCTGGCAACGCCTGGTCCTGCCCTTGCACAATGACTACGGTCGGCCCAGCCAGCTTCTGGTCGGGATCGTCGACGCCCGCTCCGCCGGCAAGGCCGCAGGCTGATCGGTCGGGCCGGCCGCCGCCGGCCCCTTCATGCCCGCCCCGCCGTCCGGTGGCGACATCGGCCGGCAGGACGGCCTCGATGGTGATGGCTGACACGGCCCGGATCGGCCGCCGTGTCCCCTCTGCATCGGCGGGGCCATCGGGCCCGGCAAGGCGCTGCCGGGCCGGTACCGCTGCAAAAGGGGGGCGGAGAGGCGCAACCGGCTGGCGCGCGACGGACGGGATCTCGACGATCTCGAGCCGAGCTCCGCCTGACGCGCAAACGGCCCTGGCGGCGAGGACCGCTTGGAAACCGCATGGAATCGGGGTTTTCTTCCGGTGCGGGGGGCGAACCGCCGCCCCTCTCCGAAGACGAGCCGCTGCCATGGCCGAACCGCCCGTGATTCTGATCGCCAACGGCCCCAACCTCAACATGCTGGGGGTGCGCGATCCCGCCCATTACGGCACGCGGTCCCTGGCCGATATCGAAGCGGCCTGCGAGGAACGGGCCCGGGTTCTGGGATTGGAGATCGATTTCAGGCAATCGAATCAGGAAGGCGACCTCGTCACCTGGATCCAGGAGGCGCGGGGCGCGCATGACGGTGTCATCCTGAACGCCGGTGCCTACACCCACACCTCGATCGCCGTATTGGACGCATTGCAGATTTGTGACGTTCCGGTTCTGGAAGTCCATCTGTCCAACATTTTTCGTCGTGACGCGTTTCGCCATCATTCCTATGTATCCCTGGCCGCCGATGGGGTGATCTGCGGTCTGGGGGCGCGTGGCTATCTGTTGGCGCTGGACGCCATCGCGGCGTTGATCGGCGATGACGAGACGGGGTAGGGGCCCCCCGCCGAGCGGGATCCGGCATGCCTTCGGTCCGGCGCCCCTCGAGCAAGATTGAGACATGAGGGGGGAATCACCCTCATGTCTCAATCTTGCTCTCCAAGGTGAGAGTCAGAGCGGGATGCAGACGCCATGCGCGATCGGGACAGTGATCGCACCTGACGCTATCCCGCTCTAGCCCCCAGGTCGATCAGGAGAGATTCCCATTCCCATGAGCAGTTTCGACGTGGATAGCGATCTGATCCGCAAACTGGCCGGATTGCTCGATGAAACCGGTCTGACCGAGATCGAGTTCGCCGATGGGGATCGGCGCCTGCGCGTCACCCGCTCTCCGGTTCCGGTGGCGGCACCGGTCGCGGTGGCGGCCGGTGCCGTACCGGCTCCGGCGCCGGTCATGGACGCCGCTTCGCCGGGCGGTGCCGGAACCGCCACGCCGGACGGGGCGGTCACCTCGCCCATGGTCGGTACGGCCTATCTGTCCCCCGAGCCCGGGGCGCCCGCCTTCGTCCGGCCCGGCGATGCGGTCAAGGAAGGCCAGACCCTGATGATCGTCGAGGCGATGAAGGTGATGAACCCGATCCGTGCCCCGCGCGCCGGCGTGGTGACCCGCATCTTGGTGACGGATGCGCAGCCGGTCGAGTTCGGCGAAGTCCTGCTGACCCTCGAATAATCGGACGGGACCGGGGCAACGCCGATGTTCGACAAGATACTGATCCCCAACCGCGGCGAGATCGCGCTGCGCATCCACCGCGCGTGCCGGGAGATGGGCATCCACACCGTGGTCGCCCATTCCACGGCCGATGCGCACGGCATGGCGGTGCGGCTGGCCGACGAAAGCGTGTGCATCGGCCCCCCGCCGGCGCGCGACAGCTACCTCAACGTCCAGGCGATCCTGACCGCCGCCCAGATCACCGGGGCCGATGCGATCCATCCCGGCATCGGGTTCCTGTCGGAGAACGCCGCCTTCGCCCGCATGGTGGAGGAGCATGGCTTCACCTTCATCGGGCCGGAGCCGCGGCATATCGAGGTCATGGGCGACAAGATCAGCGCCAAGGCCGCCGTCAAGGCCGCCGGGTTGCCGACCGTGCCCGGCTCGGACGGGGAGGTCGCCTCGGTCAACGACGCCCTGACCATCGCCGCCCGGATCGGCTATCCGGTCCTGGTCAAGGCCACCGCCGGGGGCGGCGGCCGCGGGATGAAGGTCGCCCGCGATGCGGAGAGCCTGCGCGACGCCTTCCGCATGGCCAAGAACGAGGCCCGGGCCGCGTTCGGCAACGACGGCGTCTATCTGGAGAAGTATCTCGAACGGCCGCGCCATATCGAAATCCAGATCCTGGCCGACACCCACGGCAATGTGGTGCATTTCGGCGAGCGCGACTGCTCGGTCCAGCGCCGGCACCAAAAGGTGATCGAGGAGGCGCCGTCGCCGGGTCTGAACGCGGGCGAGCGGGAGCATATCGGCCGGCTGGCTGCGGAGACCGCCCGGCAGATCGGCTATCGCGGCGTCGGCACGATGGAGTTCCTGTACGAGAACGGCGCGTTCTACTTCATCGAGATGAACACCCGGCTGCAGGTCGAGCACCCGGTCACTGAGATGATCAGCGGCATCGACCTGGTGCGGGAACAGATCCGCGTCGCCGACGGAGCGGCCCTGGGCTACGGCCAGCACGACATCGACCTGCAGGGCCACGCCATCGAATGCCGGATCAATGCCGAGCACCCGGAGACCTTCGCACCGTCCCCCGGCCGGATCACGACCTATCATCCGCCCGGCGGCCTGGGCGTCCGGTTCGACAGTGCGTTGTACGAGGGCTATACCGTCCCCCCGCACTACGATAGCCTGGTCGGCAAGCTGATCGTGCACGGCACCAACCGGAACGAGTGCCTGATGCGGCTGCGCCGATCGCTGGAGGAGTGCGTGATCGGCGGTATCGACACCATCGCCCCCTTGCATGTGCGCCTGACCCACGAGCCCGCGTTCGTCAATGGCGACTACAACATCCATTGGCTGGAGAAGCTGTTGGCGGCCGAGCGGTAGGGTCCAATGACCCTGCCGGTCGGACCGCCGTCCGTGATGCGGACCGCCGAGGGGCTGGCCGTGGCCGGTCTGATGGTGCTCTTGCCGATGGGGGTCGTGCTGCTGCCGATGTTCGCGACCTTTTCGTTCGTGATCGTCCTGGTCGGCGTTGCCTACAGCTTTCCGGCGTTCTTCCTGCTTTATCTGCCGGGCCACCTGTATCTGCGGGTCACCGGCCGGCATGGCCGCTGGCCCCATGTCTGGCTCGGCATGGCGGTGGCGGTGGTCTTCTGGTACGCTCTCGCCTATGGCCTCAGCGTGCCGACGCTGACCGGTGGGCTGGTCGCCACCGCGATCGGGTTCGCCCTGATCGGCATGTTCGGCGGCTGGATCTTCCACCTGGTCGCCTATCGGCGCTGACGGGAGCATCCCCGCGTCCGCACGGACGCAAGTAGGATGCTCTCACTCTTCGAAGTCGATCACCTTGTCTGCGTTCAGACGAGTCCATCTGAACGCGGGTCGATCTGGCGCATCGGCATGATCGGTGGCGGCGTGGCGATCCGTATGTCGTGGCCAGGGGCAGAATCGTCGCTCTTGCTCAAGTCGGCGCCCTGATCCATGGTGTGCGTATCGCTCCCACGAGCCTGCGCCGGAGAGACCGACCCCCCTTTGCGGTCGGCGCCGACGGAGCAAGCGCCCCTGCCAAACTCTCAGGCAAAAGGACGGCGCGGGTTCGGAGCGTTTCTGGAGAGCGGGGCGGTGTGCCGGCTGCCCCCACCGACGAAGCACACCGTCCGGGGTCGCGCGAGCCCGGGCCGGCCTATCTTTCAGGTGACCGGACAGAAGGGGGCATCGCCAGAGGCGCACGGACTCGGATGCACCGAGGGGGACCGTGACGCCGGGCGATGCGATCTGCCCCGACCGGCGTCCGGATCCTCACCTTGGCGGACCTCGCGCCCGATCTGAAAACCACGCCGCTGACGTCTCTGCACCAGGCCCTCGGTGCCCGCATGGTGCCGTTCGCCGGCTATACGATGCCGGTGCAGTATCCGACCGGCATCCTGGCCGAACATGCCCACACGCGGACGGCGGCGAGCCTGTTCGACGTTGCCCATATGGGCATCGCCCAGATCGTCGGGCCGGACCGGGCCACCGCCCTGGAACGGCTGGTGCCCGCGGCGATCGCCTCGCTCAGGCCGGGCCGGCTGCGGTACACGATGCTGACCAATGCCGAAGGCGGGATCGAAGACGATCTGATGGTCACGGCCGGGGCGGATCGGCTGACCCTGGTCCTGAACGCCGGCCGCAAGGACCATGATCTCGACCTGCTGCGGTCGGTGCTGGGCGCGGCCGTCACGCTTGCCGTACGGGACGATCTCGCTTTGCTGGCCCTGCAGGGGCCCCAGGCGGAAGCCGTGCTCGACCGGCTGGTCCCGGGTGTCGCGTCGCTGGACTTCATGACCGGGGGGTCCTTCGCTTGGGATGGGGAGGCCTTGGCGATCTCCCGTTCCGGCTATACCGGGGAGGACGGCTTCGAGATCGCGGTGCCGGCCGATGCCGCGATGCGCCTGGCGGAACGGCTGCTGGCCGAACCGGAGGTGGCGCCGGCCGGGCTGGGCGCGCGGGATTCGCTCCGCCTCGAAGCGGGGCTCTGCCTGTATGGCCAGGACCTGACCGCGGCGATCAGCCCGGTCGAAGCCGATCTCGGCTGGACGATCCAGAAACGCCGGCGGGACCGAGGCGGCTTCCCCGGTGCCGACCGCATCCTGCGGGAGATGCGCGACGGCCCTGGCCGGCGGCGCGTCGGGCTCAGGCCCGACGGCCGCATGCCGGTGCGCGCCGGCGCCGATCTGGTGACCGGGGACGGCGATCCCGCCGGGACGGTCACCAGCGGCGGCTTCGGCGGCACCGTCGGCGCACCGATCGCCATGGGGCTGGTCGCCGCTGCCTGTACTGCCCCCGGAACCGTCCTGCACGCCCGGGTGCGGGGCCGGACGATCGCCTGCACCGTCACGCCGCTCCCCTTCGTTCCCCACCGCTACAAACGTTGAGCCGTCGGCATCCGCCGCCGGCCCGAGCACCGCAAGGCAAGACAGACCATGACCATCCGCAAGTTCACCGAAGACCACGAATGGATCGATGTCGTCGACGGCGTCGGCACGGTGGGCATCACCAACCATGCTCAGGAGCAGTTGGGGGACGTGGTGTTCGTGGAGCTGCCGGAGGTCGGGGCGACCATCGCCAAGGGGGCGTCGGTCGGCGTCGTCGAGTCGGTCAAGGCGGCCAGCGACATCTACACCCCGGTCAGTGGCGAGGTCGTCGCCGTCAACGAGGCCCTGGTCGAGGATCCCGCCCAGGTGAACGCCGACCCCGAGGCCGGCGCGTGGTTCTACAGAATCAGGCTGTCCAAGCCGGACGAACTCGACGGCCTGCTGGCCGCCGAAGCCTACCAGGCCCTGCTCGGTTGAGCCCCGCGACGCTGCCCGCCCTCGAAGGCCCAAGAAGGTGACCCCGATGTCTCCGACCCTGTCCGATCTCGAAGCCCCGGACGCCTTCCAGGCGCGCCATATCGGCCCCGATGCGCAAGACCGGCAGCACATGCTGCGGGCCGTCGGCGCCGCCTCGATGGACCAGTTGATCACCGAAACGGTGCCGGCCGGCATCCGGCTGGGCCACGGGCTGGCCCTGCCCGAAGGCTGCGACGAGGCCGCGATGCTCGACCGGATGCGGGCGATCGCCGACAGGAACCGGGTCGTCACCTCGATGATCGGGATGGGCTATTACGGGACCCACACGCCGCCGGTCATCCTGCGCAACGTGCTGGAGAACCCGGGCTGGTACACCGCCTACACGCCGTACCAGCCGGAGATCTCGCAAGGCCGGCTGGAGGCGCTGCTCACCTTCCAGACCATGGTCGCCGATCTGACGGGGCTGGAGATCGCCAACGCCTCCCTGCTCGACGAGGCGACCGCGGCCGCCGAGGCGATGACGCTGGCCCGCCGGGTCGGCAGGTCCAAGGCCGAGGCGTTCTTCGTGGACGCCAACTGCCACCCGCAGACCATCGCGGTGCTGCGGACCCGGGCCGAGCCTTTGGGCATCCCGGTGATCGTCGGCGATCCGGTCCGTGACCTCGATCCCGCGGCCGTGTTCGCGGCGCTGTTCCAGTATCCGGGCACCGACGGGGCGATCCCCGATCTGGCGGCACCGATCGACCGGCTGCATGGCGACAGGGCGCTGGCCATCGTCGCCACGGATCTGCTGGCGCTGACCGTGCTCAAGGCCCCGGGTGAGTTCGGCGCCGACATCGCCGTCGGATCGGCACAGCGGTTCGGCGTGCCGATGGGGTATGGCGGCCCGCATGCCGCGTTCATCGCGACCAGGGACGCGTTCAGGCGATCGCTGCCGGGGCGGCTGGTCGGCCTGTCCGTCGACCGGGACGGCCGGCCGGCCCTCAGGCTCGCGCTGCAGACGCGGGAGCAGCACATCCGCCGGGACAAGGCGACCTCCAACATCTGTACCGCGCAGGTGCTGCTGGCGGTCATCGCCGGTCTGTACGCCTGCTGGCACGGCCCG
Source organism: Alphaproteobacteria bacterium (assembly GCA_028281265.1). Taxonomy (GTDB): domain Bacteria; phylum Pseudomonadota; class Alphaproteobacteria; order DSM-16000; family Inquilinaceae; genus JANQKE01. The sequence goes on from JANQKE010000211.1 coordinate 40,669, forward strand.
GACGGGCTCACCCGGATCGCCCGGCGCAGCCACCGCCTGGCCAGCCTGTTCGCCGACGGCCTGCGGCACGGGGGAGCGACGCCCCGGCACGGGACCTTCTTCGACACGGTCACCATCCCGTGCCCCGGCACCGCCGACCACCGGGTCGCCCGCGCCTTGGCGGAAGGGATCAACATCCGCCGGGTCGATGCCGACGCGGTGGCGGTCAGTTTCGACGAGACGTCGACCCGGGGCACCGTGGAGGCGCTGTGGCGGGCGTTCGAGGTGGATCGCCCGACCCTGTCGGTCGATCGGCTGGATGCGGAGGCCGCCGGTGACCGGCTGCCGGACGGCCTGGTTCGCCGGTCGCCCTTCCTGACCCATCCGACGTTCAGCAACTATCGATCGGAAACGGAGATGCTGCGCTATCTCCGTCGGCTGGCCGACAAGGACATCGCGCTGGATCGGGCGATGATCCCGCTGGGCTCCTGCACGATGAAGCTGAACGCGGCCGCCGAGATGCTGCCGATAAGCTGGCCCGCATTCGCCCGGATCCATCCCTTCGCCCCGGCCGAGCAGGCCCAGGGGTACAAGGACCTGGTCGATCGGCTCAGCCGCGCGTTGGAAGAGATCACCGGCTACGACGCGGTCTCCCTCCAGCCCAATGCCGGCAGCCAGGGGGAGTATGCCGGCTTGCTGGCGATCCGCGCCTATCACCGGTCGCGCGGCGATCTCGACCGCACGGTCTGCCTGATCCCGGAAAGCGCCCACGGCACCAACCCGGCCAGCGCGGTGATGGCCGGCTTCCGCGTCGTGGTCGTCGCGTGCGACGCCGACGGCAATGTCGATGTCGACGATCTGAAGGCCAAGGCCGCCGAGCATGGCGCGCATCTCGGCGCCTTGATGGTGACCTATCCGTCCACCCATGGGGTGTTCGAGGCCGCGATCGGGGAGATCTGCGGCATCGTCCACGACCATGGCGGCCAGGTCTATGTCGACGGGGCGAACCTCAACGCCCTGGTCGGCCTTGCCAAGCCGGGCAAGTTCGGCGCCGACGTCAGCCACCTCAACCTCCACAAGACCTTCTGCATTCCCCATGGCGGCGGCGGCCCGGGCGTCGGCCCGATCGGCGTGCGCGCCCATCTCGCCCCGTTCCTGCCCAACCATCCGCTCCGGTCGGATGCGGGGCCGGCATCCGGGATCGGTCCGGTTTCGGCTGCCCCCTACGGGTCGGCCGGGATCCTGCCGATCTCCTGGGCCTATATCGAGATGATGGGGGCGGAGGGGCTGCGCCGGGCGTCCGAGCAGGCGATCCTGTCAGCCAACTACATCGCTGCCCGGCTGCGGCCGCATTATCCGGTGCTCTATGCCGGGCAGAACGACCGTGTGGCGCATGAGGTGATCCTGGATACCCGGCCGCTGAAGGCCGAGGCCGGGATCAGCGTCGACGATATCGCCAAACGGCTGATCGACTACGGTTTTCACGCGCCCACCATGTCGTTCCCGGTCCCGGGGACCTTGATGATCGAACCGACCGAATCCGAAGGGCTGGCCGAGATCGACCGGTTCTGTGAGGCGATGATCGCGATCCGGCAGGAAATCGCCCGCGTCGCCCAGGGGCATTGGCCGGCCGACGACAATCCGCTGGTCAACGCCCCGCATACGGCTGACGACCTGCTGGTCGATCGGTGGGCGCACGCCTATGAGCGGTCCGTGGCGGCCTATCCGGTCCCGGGCTTGAAGGACCGCAAGTATTGGCCGCCGGTCGCCCGGGTGGACCAGGCCTATGGCGACCGGCACCTGGTATGTTCCTGTCCGTCCATCGACGGCTATCGCGAGGCGGCCGAGTAGATCGCCATGGCGATCGGGGTCGCATCGGCGCTCGACGCGCTATGGCGCGCCCTGGATCACGGGCCGGCCGCGCTCGACCGGGTGCGGTTGACCGGTGCCGGGCCTGTCCTGCCCTCATCCTTTGCGGTGGCCGACCTGGCCCAAGCCAGCATCGCCGCCGCAACGCTCGCGGTGGCGGAGCTGTGGACGCGGCGGACGGGACACCGGCCGCCGGTCGACGTCGATCGCGCCCATGCCTGTGCCGCATTTCGCAGCGAGCGCTATCTCACGGTCGACGGACGCTCGCCGCCCGATCCGTGGGACGCGTTGGCCGGCCTCTATCGGACCGCCTGTGGGGGGTGGGTGCGGCTTCACACCAACTTCCCCCACCACCGGGCCGGGATCGAGGCGCTGCTCGACGGCGCCGATACGCGGCAGGCGGTGGCCGCTGCCCTTCTGGGTTGGTCGGCCTCGGCTTTCGAGCAGGCGGCGGCCGACCGGGGCATGCTGGCCTTCGCCCTGAGGCGGTTCGAGGCGTGGGATGCCCACCCGCAAGGCCAGGCCCTGGCCCACCGGGCCCCGGTGACCGTGACCCGCATCGGTGACGGCGCTCCCCGGCCGCTCCCGGACGGGTCGATGCCGCTGGCGGGTATCCGGGTGCTGGACCTCAGTCGCGTGCTCGCCGGCCCGGTGGCCGGACGGACGCTCGCGGTCCATGGGGCGGACGTGATGCGCGTGGCGTCCCCGCATCTGCCCTTCGTGCCCAGCCTGGTGATCGATACCGGCCGGGGCAAACGCTCGGCCTTCGTCGATCTGCGGACCGAACGCGGCCAGTCCGACCTTCGGCGCCTCGTCGAGGGGGCCGATGTCTTCGTGGACGCCTATCGCCCCGGCGCGCTGGCGGCCAAGGGGTTCGGTGCGGAGGCCCTGGCCGCCCGCCGGCCGGGGATCGTCGTGGCGACGCTGTCCGCTTTCGGTGCCACCGGGCCGTGGGCCGGCCGGCGCGGCTTCGATTCCCTGGTTCAGGCGGCCAGCGGGTTCAACCTGGCCGAGGCCGAAGCCGCCGGGGACGAGGCACCCCGTGCGTTGCCGTGCCAGGCTCTGGACCATGGGGCGGGATATCTGCTGGCCTATGGGATCGCGACCGCCCTCCTGCGACGGGCCGAAACGGGCGGAAGCTGGCATGTCGACGTCAGCCTCGCCGGGGTCGGCCACGGGTTGCGGCGGCTCGGACGGGTCGCCGACGGGTTCGCCGTCTCCGACCCCGGGCGCGATGCGGTGGCGGGGTTCCTGGAGACGGTGGATAGCGGTTTCGGACGGCTCGAAGCGATTGCGCAGCCCGGGATCATCGAAGGGGTGTCACCCCATAGCGGACGCTCGTCGGTTCCTTTGGGCCATCATGCCCCGCGCTGGTGAGGTCGCATGCCTGTGCAGGCCCGTCACAGCGGGTCCAGCGCGTGCGGATGGCGCAGATAATCGATCGCGATGAGGATGAACTCGATCCGTCCCGAGGGGCCGAGCAGCGGCAACGCGACCTGTGCGGTGGTCACGTAGTCCTTCTCCGGTCCCTCATAGGGGATCGATGCGGTGCTCGGCTGGCCGGTTTCGAGCACCTGGCACAGGTTCCGCCAGACCGAGGAAACGGTTCCGGCCACGGCACTGACCCGTTTGCCGGTCCGGCCGACGCCGGAGAAACGGTCGACCGCCGTGCCCACCAGCCGGTAGCGGAAGTCCAGCGGGTCGTTCAGGACCTCCAGCAGCATCAGATGGGGGAGATCGACCTTAAGATCGGCCGGATCGATATCGGCCCGGGAGGGGAGTCCACCCTCCGGCCTGAGACCGACCCAGTACTCGAAGACCCGTCGTGTCAAGGCCGTAAAGTTGTTGCTTTCTCCACCGATCACCCGTCGCGCCTCCCGCTCTTTTTTCGCTTCTATAGCCAAGCGGTTGACCACTCGAAACATCGTTTACAATTTTGTTCGCAATGCAGCGGATGCTATGTCAAAGCCAGGGCTTCAATCGAAGAGCGGCCGTCCTCCATTAGCATTGGCCTTTAAAACCTGGGCCGCTGCGCCCAACCATTGGGCGATTTAGCTGACAGAACTCTACTTATGATATAGGGTCCGCCTATCTCTATATGCAACGACCGCCATCGACTTCCAGCGCCACCCCGGTGAGGAACGCCGCTTCGTCCGATGCCAGATAGACGGCCGCTCCCGCCACGTCGGCGGGCGTGCTGGGCCGGCCCAGCGGCACGGTCGAAACGAATGCCGCACGGCGTTCCGGCGTGTCCTCGCCCAGGAAGGTCGCCGCCATCGGCGTCAGCGCCAGGACCGGGCACAGGGCGTTGACGCGGATATTCTGCGGCGCGAGTTCCACGGCCATGGATTTGGTGGCGGTGATCGCCGCGCCTTTGGAGCTGTTGTACCAGGTCAGCCCCGGTCGCGGCCGCAGGCCGGCCGTCGAGGCGGTGTTGAGGATCACCCCGCCGCCGCCGGCGACAAGCCGCGGCACGGCGTGGCGGGCGGCCAGGTAGATCGCCTTGACGTTGACGGCGAAGACCCGGTCGAACTCGTCCTCGGTCACCGTCAGCATCGACTGGTTGCGGTGGCTGAAGCCGGCGTTGTTGACCACGATGTCGAGACCGCCGAAGGCCGCTGCGGCGTGATCGAACATGGCCTTGGGGGCGGCATCGCGGGTGACGTCGACGGCGATCGCCGTCGCCGCAGCCCCCAGCTCGGCCGCCAGCGCCTCGGCCGCCGCCCCGTTCAGATCGGCGATGACCACCTTGGACCCTTCCGCCACGAAGCGGCGCACCATGCCTTCTCCGAAACCGGACGCACCGCCGGTGATGACCGCAACCTTGTCCGCAAGACGCATGGGGGCTCCGTTTCGTTGAGGCTGATGATCTACGAATGTCAGACCGGCCCACCCGGGCCGTCGCCGTGGTGAAAGACCGCATCTAGGCCATCGCCTGGGCGGCCTGCCGCTCTTCCCGCGGGGACTTCCCGTACATCTCCCGATAGCATTTGGAGAAGTGCGAGGCGGAGACGAAGCCGCAGGTCAGGGCGAGGTCGAGGATCGGCATGTCGCTCTGATACAGAAGATGGCGGGCCCGCTCCAGCCGCCGCTCGAGATAGTACTGCGCCGGGCTGCGGCCGAGATGCTTGCGGAAGAGCCGCTCCAACTGCCGGCGGGACAGGCCGATCCGGGTGGCGATCGCCTCCTGGCTGATCGGCTCGCTGATATGGCCTTCCATCAACTCGATCGCCGAGACGAGCTTCTGGTTATGGATCCCCAGCCGGGCCCGCAAGGGCAGCCGTTGGCGATCCTGGGGACCGCGGATCCGGTCGACCAGGGTGATCTCGCTGATCCGTGTCGCCAGCCGGGCGCCATGGTGCTCGCCGATGATGTACAGCATCATGTCGAGTGCTGCGGTACCGCCGGAGCAGGTGTACCGGTTGCGGTCGACCTCGAACAAGTCGGCCGTCACCTCGATCTCCGGGAACGTCTCCCGGAAGCCGTCCAGGCTCTCCCAGTGGATGGCGCAGCGGTATCCGTCCAGCAGGCCGGCCCGCGCCAGCGCGTACGCCCCGGTCGAAACCGCACCGATCGCGCTGCCGCTGCGTTCCATCCGGCGGAGCCAGCCGAACACGGCCGGGTCGTGCCACCGCTCCACCGCGGCGCTCGCGCACACGATCACCAGGTCGATCTCCCGGTTGCGGCCCGGCTCTTGGGTGTAGGCGCCGATGCCGGCGTCGGGGATGACGCTCAGACCGTTGCTGGCGGCGACCGGATTGCCGTCGGCCGACAGCACGACCCATCGGTAGAGTTGCTGCTCGGTCAGCCGGTTGGCGGTCCGCAGGGGCTCGATCGCGGTCGAAAACGCGATCAGGGAGAAGTGGCGGACCAGCAGGAACGCCACCGTGAACGGCCGGGATGCGCTCATCCCCTGCCGCCGTCGGGCCGCGTCGCCGTGTTCGATGTCCCCCCGTGCCAACATCGGCCGGACTTAGAACGTTCTCGAGGCGTGTCGGGGGGATCCGTTGGCGCGTGCCGGATCGATCCTGAAGCCGCGCCGCGCCGCCCGATGCGGTGCCGTCGGGCCGGCGGCGCACCGTAAGGGCCGGCCGGCACACGCCGCCCGGAAGGGCCGGGCGGAGGGGCCTTGCTGCGGCGTCCCTCGTCGTCGCATAGGCTTGGGCATGTCCTTCCTCCTCGCTCCTGACATCAGGGTCCATCCGCCTGGGCAGATCCTACTTCCCTGAAAACGCTCTAACCATGCGGAATCGGGAGTGACAAGCGTTGGTGATCGGCATGCCGGCGCATGCCTCCGATCCCGGCCGGGTACCCCTGGTCAGGCGAGGATCGCGACACCCGCGACCGCCGCCAAAAGCACCAGCACCACCCGGCGGAACGCGGGCTCGGACACCCGGCCGAACAACCGTGCGCCCACGGTGATGCCGATGATATAGATGGGCAGCAACCATATCGCCTTCAGCGCGATCTGAAAGGTGAAGACGCCGCCGGCGAGATAGGCAACCCACAGGACGGTCGTGCTGATCGCGAAGAAGCCGGTGATGTTGGCGCGGATCTTGTGCGGCGGGAAGGGCCCTGCCATCAGGAACAGGATAACCGGCGGCCCGGTGACCCCGGTCGCCCCGCCCAAGGTGCCTGCGACGGCCCCCAGACCGGCCGATGGAGCGATCCCAACCGGCCCGCGATAGCGCCAGTTGCCGGCCAGCACGACCACGAAGGCCAGCACCACCGCGCCGATGCCGCGCTGAAGCAGTTCCGCATCGAGGGTCACCAAGAGATACACGCCCAAGGGGATCGTCGCCGCGGCGGCAAGCCCCAGCGGCACGACCACCTTGCGGTCGGCCTCCCGCACCGCGACGGGCAGCATCTGCACCAGGGCGGCGGTCTCCAGCACGTGGAGCACGAGCACGGCCGTCACCGGGTCGTACAGGACGGCCAGTGCCGGGCTCATGATCATCGCCGAACCGAAGCCGGAGAACCCCCGGGCGATGCCGGCGATCAGCACGGCCGAGGCCGCGAGCAGGAACGTCAACCCCAGATCGGGGACCATGCGGGCGTCCTCGGCAGCGCGTGGAGCGGCCGAGCTTCGGCGACCGGCCGCCCGCTGGCCATCCTCGGCGGAACAACCCAGCCGTGTCAGCCACCGGCGAACGCGTCGGCACGGTATCCTTGGAGGAACAGCAGGGCCGACAGATCCCCGTGATCGATCCGCACATCCGCCTCCTTCCGCAGGACCGGTTTGCCGCGGAACGCCACACCGAGCCCGGCGGCTTCGATCATCGCCAGATCGTTGGCGCCGTCGCCGACCGCGAGCACGTCCTGGGACGTCAGCCCCAGCGCTCCGGCTCGATCCAAGAGCGTCGCGCGCTTGGCGTCCCGGCCCAGGATCGGGTCATGGACCCGGCCGGTGAGGGCGACGTCGTCGGTATCGAGACGGTTGGCGTGGGCTTCGTCGAAGCCGACGCGCCGGAGAACGGCGTCGGTGAACAGGCTGAAGCCGCCGGAGACCAGGATCGTATGCGCCCCGTGCGCCCGCATGGTCGCGACCAACGTCCGCGCCCCTGCCGTCAGGGTCAGCGCCCGGATCGTCTCCTCCACCGCCGACAACGGCAGTCCCTTGAGCATCCCGACCCGCTCCCGCACCGCGCCGGCGAAGTCCAGCTCCCCGGCCATCGCCCGGGCGGTGATGGCGCCGACCGCGTCCTTGAGGCCGACCGTCGCGGCCAGCTCGTCGAGGGATTCGCCGGTGATGACGGTGGAATCCATGTCGGCGATCAGCAAGCGCTTGCGGCGGTTGGCCGTCGGCAGGACGCCGACATCGATCGCAAGCTCGCCCAGCTCCGCCTTGATCGCGGCCTCGATCTTCGCCGGCTCGGCGTCGGCGAAGAGGATGTCGCAGGCCCGGTCCGGGGCCAGCCAGTGCGGACCGGCCACCGCGGCCGCCCGCTCGGCCACCGCACGGACCAGACGTCGCGCCAATTCGGGGGTCAAGCGCGCTCGCGCCGGGTCGGCGATGATGGTGGCGACGGTCTGCATGGCGGAAACCAGGGGCGAAGGCGAAACGGAGGACGGCCACCGGGCCGCCGGAGCGGTCCTCACATACCATATCGCGCGGGCGACACGGCCCTGTCCACGCTGGAGCATCCTCTCTGCGTCCGATTGGACGCAGAGAGGATGCTCTCACTCTTTGAGGTCGATCGGCCTGCGTTCAGACGAGTCCGTCCGAGCACGGACAAGTCGATCTTACGCTGCGGGTTGACCCCCCGGCGGCGGCTCCCCACAGCATGCGCATGACCATCCGCCATCCCGTCATCGTGATCGGCGGGCCGACCGCGTCCGGCAAGTCGGCCCTGGCCCTGGACCTCGCCGTGCGGCTCGGCGGCACCGTCATCAATGCCGACAGCATGCAGGTGTACAGCGACCTGTCGATCCTGACGGCCCGGCCGGGAGCGGACGAGGGCGGGCGGGCGCCGCACCGCCTGTACGGCCACGTCCCGGCGCGGGAGCGCTACGCCGCCGACCGGTTCCGGGCCGAAGCGCTGGCGGCGGTCGGCGACAGCGTGCGGCACGGCCGGGTCCCGATCCTGGTGGGTGGCACGGGTCTTTACTTCCGCGCGGTGATGCAAGGGTTCTCCCCCGTCCCGGAGGTGCCGGCCGATGTCCGGCGGCAGGCCGCGGCCGATCTGGCCGCGGCCGGGCCGGACGCGCTGCACCGCCGGCTGGTCGCGGTCGACCCTGCCATCGCCGTGCGCCTGGCGCCCGGGGACCGCCAGCGGATCCAACGCGCGTGGGAGGTGTGGCTGGCCACCGGGACACCGCTGTCGGACTGGCAGGCGTTGCCCGCTGCGGGGCCGCCCCCGGGGGTCGATTTTCATCTGGTGCGCGTGCTGCCCGACCGCGACACCCTGTACGACCGCTGTGACCGCCGGCTCGCATGGATGGCCGCGCGCGGGGCGTGGGAAGAGGTCGAAGCGCTCGCCGCCCAACGCTTGCCGTGCGACCTGCCGGCGATGAAGGCGCTGGGGGTGGGCCCGTTCCTCGACGCCCTGGCCGGCCGGATCGGCCGGGCGGAGGCCCTGGCCACCGCCCAACGGCAGACCCGGAACTACGCCAAGCGGCAGTTCACCTGGTTTCGGAACCAATGGCCGCCGCCGGCCGCCGGGGGTGGCGTGCATGTCTGTCATGACCATGACGGGCAACAATCAGACGGTTTTCTGGCCCGTTTTCAGAAGATAATTCGTACGTAACGTTGACCACGGGCAATAAGCCGTCTATCCAACGGGCCGCCGGGGCCACTGACACGGGGCTTCGGCTCCTCGACAGTCTGTTTAGAGGTCCAGCATCGGCAGCGCCCGGTGTTAGGCTTCGTATCGCCGATCCCATCGGCGACATCTCCCACCCAACGCCACCGCCACAAGGGGCGGGGACCTGCAGTCACGCGAAGGCACTCCCATGACCGACCAGCAAATGACCGGCGCACAAATCGTCCTGAAGGCTCTGGCCGATCAGGGCGTCGACGTCATTTTCGGCTATCCGGGCGGGGCCGTCCTTCCGATCTACGACGCGCTGTTCCAGCAGAACCACATTCGCCACATCCTGGTCCGGCACGAACAGGCGGCGGTGCACGCGGCCGAGGGCTATGCCCGGTCGACCGGCAAGGTGGGCGTCGTTCTGGTGACGTCCGGTCCCGGGGCGACCAACGCCGTGACCGGCCTGACCGACGCGCTGATGGATTCGATCCCGGTGGTGTGCATCACCGGCCAGGTGCCGACCCATCTGATCGGCAACGATGCGTTTCAGGAATGCGATACGACGGGCATCACCCGGCCCTGCACCAAGCACAACTATCTGGTCAAATCGACCGATCGCCTGGCCCGGGTGATGCACGAGGCGTTCTACGTCGCCCGGGCCGGCCGGCCCGGTCCGGTCGTGGTCGACATCCCCAAGGACATCCAGTTCGCCAAGGGCGACTATGTCGGCCCCGCCGAGGTCGAGCACCGGACCTACCGGCCGCGCATGGTGCCGGAAACGGCGCGGGTGGAAGAGGCGGTCGAACTGATCGCCAATGCCCGGCGCCCGGTCTTCTACACCGGCGGCGGGGTGATCAACTCCGGCCCGCGCGCGACGGACCTGCTGACCCGGTTCGTCCGCATGACCGGTTATCCCTGTACCAGCACGTTGCTGGGACTGGGCGCGTTCGCCGCGCGGGAACCGCAGTTCCTGGGCATGCTGGGGATGCACGGCACCTACGAGGCCAATCTGGCCATGCATGGGTGCGACGTGATGATCAATATCGGCGCCCGGTTCGACGACCGGGTGACCGGCCTGTTGTCGGCCTTCTCCCCGGGGTCGAAGAAGATCCACGTCGATATCGATCCCAGCTCGATCAACAAGAACGTCGTCGTCGACGTGCCCGTCGTCGGCGATTGCGCGGCCGTCCTCGAGGAGATGATCGCGATCTGGCAGGCCAGGAACTACACACCGAACAGGCTGGCGATCGACGACTGGTGGGCGCAGATCAATCTGTGGCGGGCGCGGGACAGCCTGAAGTTCAACCAGCCGGTCGAAGACGACGCGATCATCAAGCCGCAATACGCGATCAAGCGGCTGGCGCAGCTCACCGCCGATCGCGACGACGTCTTCATCACCACGGAGGTCGGCCAGCACCAGATGTGGGCCGCCCAGCACATCCCGTTCAACAAGCCCAACCGGTGGATGACGTCCGGCGGCCTGGGGACCATGGGATACGGCTTCCCCGCGGCGATCGGCGTGCAGCTCGGCAACCCCGACGCGCTGGTGGTCGACGTCGCTGGCGAGGCGTCGATCATGATGATGATCCAGGAGATCTCCACCGCCGTGCAGTACCGTCTGCCGGTCAAGCTGTTCATCCTGAATAATTTCTGGATGGGCATGGTGCGCCAGTGGCAGGAGCTGCTGCATGGCGAGCGCTATTCGGAGAGCTACTCCGAGGCGCTGCCGGACTTCGTCAGGCTGGCCGAGGCGTTCGGCTGCCGGGGCTTGCGGGCCACCACGAAGGGGGAGGTTGACGACGTCATCCGGGAGATGATCGCCCATCCGGGGCCGGTCGTCGTCGACATGCAGGTCGACAAGACCGAGAACTGCTTCCCGATGATCCCGGGCGGGCATGCCCACAACGACATGCTGCTGGGACCCGAGGACGAGGCCGAGCGCGTGCCCGACGAAAAGGGCATGGTGCTGGTCTGATCGACCGGCTGCGGGGCCGGGCGGTGCCCGGCCCGGCTTCTCTCGCGCGCCGAGCGCTTATACGACCGCCGGGCCGGGCGCGGCGGTCGCCCTTTCGCTGCCAAAGACGAAAATCCGATGTCCGATACCGTGGAGTCGACCGAGCGGCACACCATTGCCGTTCTCGTGGATAACGAGCCGGGTGTGCTGGCCCGGGTCATCGGCCTGTTTTCCGGCCGCGGCTACAATATCGAAAGCCTGACCGTCGCCGAGGTCGACGCCAACGGGGCCCGGTCGCGGATCACCATCGTCACCAGCGGCACGCCGCAGATCATCGATCAGATCCGCAGCCAGCTCGGCCGGCTGGTGCCGGTCCACCGGGTCAACGACCTGACCGAAGAAGGCCCGTCGGTCGAACGCGAACTGGCCCTGGTCAAGGTCAACGGCAGCGGCGACAGGCGGATCGAGGCGCTGCGGATCGCGGACATCTTCCGCGCCCGGGCGGTCGACAGCACCCATGAAAGCTTCGTCTTCGAGGTCACCGGGTCGTCCGGCAAGCTCGACGCCTTCATCAACCTGATGCGCCCGCTCGGGCTGGTCGATGTCAGCCGGACCGGCGTCGTCGCCATCGCCCGGGGCGAAGAGGGGCTTCTGGCCTGACGCCGCGGCTAGCCGCCATGCGCCGGGCGGGGGCGGGCAGGCGTTGTCCCGCCTTGCCCCGGCTGATACCGACACATCCGGCCGATCCGGGCAATGGCCTTGCGTTGCCGGGCCCAACACCATGAACGCCGTTATCTGAGAGGACCCCCGAGATGCGCGTCTATTACGATCGCGACGCCGATGTGAACCTGATCAAGGGCAAGAAGGTCGTCGTCGTCGGCTATGGCAGCCAAGGCCATGCCCATGCCGCCAACCTGCGGGACAGCGGGGTCGACCAGGTCCGCATCGCCCTGCGGCCCGAAAGCGCCACCAACGCCAAGGCCCAAGCCGCGGGCTTCGAGACCATGGCGCCGGCCGAGGCGGCGGCCTGGGGCGACATGCTGATGATGTGCACGCCGGACGAGTTGCAGCGCGCCATCTACAGCGACGATCTGCACGCCAACCTCAAGGAAGGGGCGGCGATCGCCTTCGCCCACGGCCTGAACGTGCATTTCAACCTGATCGAGCCGCGCAAGGATCTCGACGTGTTCATGGTCGCCCCGAAGGGGCCGGGCCACACGGTGCGGTCCGAATACGTCAAGGGCGGCGGGGTGCCGTGCCTGATCGCGGTGCACCAGGATTCCACCGGCTCCGCCTTCGATATCGGGCTGAGCTACGCCAGCGCGATCGGCGGCGGGCGGTCCGGCATCATCGAAACCACCTTCAAGGAAGAGTGCGAGACCGACCTGTTCGGGGAGCAGGTGGTGCTGTGCGGCGGGCTGTCGGCGCTGATCATGGCGGGCTACGAGACCCTGGTCGACGCCGGCTACGCACCGGAGATGGCGTATTTCGAGTGCCTGCACGAGGTCAAGCTGATCGTCGACCTGATGTATGAGGGCGGCCTGGCCAATATGCGCTACTCGATCTCCAACACGGCCGAATACGGCGACTACACCACCGGTCCGCGGATCGTGACCGACCAGACCAAGGCCGAGATGAAGCGGGTGCTGGAGGATATCCAGTCGGGCCGGTTCGCCCGCGACTGGATGCTGGAGAACCAGGTCGGCCAGACCAGCTTCAAGGCGACCCGCCGCCGCCATGCCGAACACGATATCGAGAAGGTCGGCGCGCAGCTCCGCGCGATGATGCCGTGGATCGCCAGCAACAAGCTGGTCGACAAGGACAAGAACTGACCGCGGCGCGGGCCGGGCTGCGAAGGGCCTTCGGGCGTCGGATCCGTCCCGGCCAGCGGCAAACCGGGTGAGAGCGGCCGAGCGTAGGCTGGCGTGGAGACGAATTTCCGCCGTTTCGGGGCGGCGTGATCGGGCGAGCCGCGGTGGCTCGGCCGCCCGTACTCACGCAAGCGCCTCCACCAGTTGCAGCTTGAGCACCTTACCGGCAGAGTTGCGGGGGAGTTCGTCGGTGAAGTGGACACGCCGCGGCACCTTGTAGGCGGCCAGGCGGTCGCGGCACGCCGCGGCGATGGCCGCCTCGGTGACGCCTTCGTCGGCCACGATCACGGCGCAGATCTCCTCGCCCATCTCGGCATCGGGCAAGCCTACCACCGCCACGTCGCGCACCCCGACGATCTGGGCGATGGTCTGTTCGATCTCCACCGGATAGATGTTCGCACCGCCACGGATGATCATGTCCTTGGAGCGGCCCCGCAGCGACAGAAAGCCGTCGGCATCGATCGCGCCAAGATCGCCCGGATAGAACCAGCCGTCTCGGAAACTGTCGCGATCGGCCTCGGGATCCCGGAAGAAGCCCTCGGCCACGCCCGGTCCGCGATAGCGGATGCGGCCCACCTCGTCCGGAGCGAGCGGGCGATGATCCTCGCCCACCACCTGGACTTCGACACGGAAGGCGGGCCGGCCCACGGTCGTCTCGTGGCCCGGACGCTCCGAGGGCGCCAGCACGGTGATGCCGCCGCCTTCGGTGGAGGCGTAATATTCGAAGTAGTTCGGCGTCAGCCGCGCGCAAACCGCCTCGCGCTCCCGGGGGAACAGCGGTGCGCCGCTGGAGATCAGCAGCCGCAACCCCTGAAACGGGACCAGCGCTGTGTCGTCGAGCGTCAGCATCCGCCGTAGCAATGTGGGCACCAGGAAGAGGGCCGTCGGCCGGAACCGTGCCATCGCGGCGGCCAGTTGTTCGGGTTTGTAGGGAGGCGGGAAGAGCAGGATCGTCCCGCCCAGGCAGAGATAGGACAGCGCAAAGGTTCGACCGCCGCCGAAGTAGAGCGGAGTCGCCACCACGAAGCGGTCGTACCAGTCGAAGCTGAGGCTGATCGTCTGGTTGATGAACCGGTGTAGCATCTGCCGATGCGTGATGGCGGGGCCCTTGGGGCGCCCGGTCGTGCCCGAGGACAGCGAGATCAGGAGGGGCAAGTCGCCCTCCTGCACCGCAGCGGGGGCGGTGGCGGGGTCTGCGGCATCGGCCTCGGCAAGGAAGCGTGCGCTGTCCAGTACGGCGGTGCCCTCCAGCGTCGCCGCGTCCTCGCGGATCACCAGGCGAGGCTTGAAATGGGCGATGAGCTGCGTGGTCTCGCCCGGCCCCCAGCGACTGTCCATCGGCAGCAGCACCGCGCCCAGACGCGCCAGCGCGAACATCGCCGCCACGTGGTCGGCGCCGTCGCGCATCGCCAGGCCAACCAGGTCGCCGCGCCCTATCCCACGCGCCGCCAGCGCCACTGCCTGACCGCGCACGCGCCGCGCCAGCTCCGCATAGCTCCAGCGTGTCTCACCCTCCACGATCGCCGGATGGGTGCCTCGCGTCGCTGCATGGATGTCGAGGATGGCGGCCAGGTTCTGCAGGTCGTGCGGCGCGGTCATCTTGCATTCCTTGTCGGCACGGCGACGGTCGGGCGCAGCGATACGCGGTGGCCGCGACTCGCATCTATGACTAATTGACATATCATTAAGACATTAGAATAGTGCAATCGCTGTCGGCGGGGCAATCCTGCACCGCTGAAGCGTCTCGCCCGGCGCGCACCCCTCGGACCGGCGCCTGCGCACTTGCAAAGTGACCGTCCTCGAAAGCGGCGGCACGACAACAAGGAGGTCTCTGCCCATGTCCGACCGAACGACGCCCCGTCCCTTCGCCCGATTGCTGGGTGTCGCCACGATCGCGGCCACCGTGCTTTCCGCCGGCGGTGCGGCCGCCCAGGACACCTTCATCAGGATCGGCTCGGGCCTGGCCGGCACCTATCCGATCGTGGGCGCGAAGATAGCGGAGCTGATCAACGAGAATATCGAAGGCGTCGAGGCAACCACCGTCGCCGGCGGTACCTCGGCCAACTTCGTGCGTCTGCAGGACGGCGAGATCGAGATGTTGCTGACCTACAGCTTCCTGTCAGGGATCGTGCGCGAGGATGGCGGCTCGCTGGGCGTCCAGGTGCCCAAGGTACGCCACCTGATGACGCTCTACGGTGCGTTCCTCCAGCCGATCGCCTCCGCAGACACGGAGATCACCTCGCTGTCGCAGGTCGCCGATGCGCCCAAGCGGGTGTGGGGCGCCAACCGCACCTCGATCTTCTTCCCGATGATCGAGGCGGCGCTCCAGGCTCATGATGTTACCTTCGACGATATCACCGCCGCCGGTGGCGTGATCGAGAGCATCGGCTATGGTGACACTGCCCAGGCGATGCAGGACGGCCGGCTGGATGTGGGCTTCTTCGCAGGGCCCGCACCCTACAGCCTGATGCTCCAGATCGAGGACAACCCGGGCTTCAACATGCTCGGCCTCACCGAAGAGGCCGCGGTTCGCTTCAATGAGCTCCTGCCCGGCACGCGCGCGGAGATCATCCCGGCGGGCACCTATGCCGACCAGCAGGAGGATCAGCTTGTCCCCTATATGGTCAACCAGCTCGTGATCTCCTCGGACGTCTCCGACGCACTGGCCTACGAAATCACCAAGGTGCTGGTGGAGAACTACCAGGAGTTCCATGGCCTGTTCGCCGGTGCCGAGGAGATCGATCCCGCGATCGCACTGAACGACAATCCGGTCGAGGTGCATCCGGGTGCCGCGCGCTACTATGAGGAAGTGGGGATCACCGCCCGTTAGAGAGCATCCTTGCGTCCGAACGGACGCAGATAGGATGCCCTCCCTCTTTGCAGTCGATCACCTTACCGGCGTTCAGATGAGGCCATCTGAACGCCGGTCGATCGAGAGCGAGAGGACATGAGGGTGCCTCACCCTCATGTCCGACTCTTGCTCTCCAAGGCGAAGCCGCGGCCGGCAGCGGCGGCACACCCCCGCCTCTGACAGGAGGATGTCCCTTGGTGGGCATTCGATCGCTTGGATTGACCTCTGAGGCCGATACGTTCTCGGATGCTCGCCGATGGGTGGGTCTGGTGCTGTCGGTCTTCTTCGTGCTGATCCACCTTTATGCGGGCTTCTACGGCGCGCCCGACAGCATGCTCTACCGGATGCTGCACGTGGTGGTGGCGCTGGCGCTGGTCTTCGTGGTCTTCCCCCTCGACGCAGCGGGACGCGCGCGCAGAACTTGGGCACGTGCGCTGGATACGGCGCTGTTCTTCTGTGCGCTGTGGCTTGCCTGGTATTACCTCTCCACCATCGACGACTGGGAAATGCGGACGGTCCGGCTGTCCACCACGGACATGGTGGCTGCCTGGATGACGCTGGCGCTGATCTTCGAGGCGGTGCGCCGGGCGGTGGGGCTGATCATCATCGCCGTGGCGCTGTTCTTCTGCGTCCACGCCCTGAACGCCGACCACTTCCCGGGCGTGTTCTACGGCCCGCCGACGAGCCTCACCGGGCTGCTGCGCGCGCTCCTGGTCGGCGATGGCGGCGTATTCGGCATCCCCGTCCTGGTGATGGCGCAATATGTCGTTCTGTTCATCTTCTTCGGCCAGCTTCTGAGCGTGGTCGGGGTCGGCACCTTCTTCTTGCGGCTGGCGTTCGCGCTCTTCGGCCATCGTACCGGCGGGCCGGCGAAGGCGGCGGTGGTCTCGTCGGCTTTCATGGGCAGTCTTTCGGGCAGCGCCATCGGCAACGTTCTGACCACCGGGTCCTTCACGATCCCGCTGATGCGGCGGCTCGGCTATCGCGGCAGCTTCTCGGGCGGGGTGGAAGCGGCCGCCTCCACCGGGGGCATGATCATGCCCCCGGTCATGGGAGCCATCGCCTTCATCATGGCGGAGTTCATGGGCCGGCCCTATCTGGAGGTGGCGCTCGCGGCGCTGGTGCCGGCGCTGCTCTACTTCCTGGCGATCTTCGTGGCCGTCCATCTGGAGGCGCGCCGGTCGAAGCTGCGCACCATTCCGCGGGCCGACCTGCCGCGCGCCTGGCCGGTGCTGAAGCGGCAGGGCTACCTGTTGATCCCGATTGCCCTGATCCTCGGCACACTTCTGGCGGGCTATTCGATCATCTTCGTGGCGGTGGTTGCGATCGTCGGGACCTTCCTGATCGGCTTTCTGCGCCGGCCCACCTGGCCCACTGCGCCGAAGATGCTGCTGGCTGCCGAGACGGCGGCACGCTCCACCGTCGGGCTGTCGGCGACGGCGGCGTGTGCGGGTATCATCATCGGCGCGATCTTCGCCACGGGGCTGAGTTTCAAACTGTCGCAGGCGGCGATGGCGGCGGCCGAGGGGCAGCTATGGCTGCTGATCCTCATCTCCGGCGCGATGGCGCTGATCATGGGCATGGGGATGACCGCCTCGGCAGTCTACATCACCATGGTCGCCACGGTGATCCCGATCCTGCGGGCCGCGGGCGTGCCGGAGATGGCGGCCCACATGTTCGCCCTCTATTTCGGCGTGGTGTCCAACATCACGCCGCCCATCGCATTGGCGGCCTTCGCCGCGGCCCCCATAGCCCGAGCCGATCCGATGCGCACAGGCGTCGACGCCGCCAAGCTGGGCATCGCGGCCTTCCTGATACCGGTGATGTTCATCTACCAGCCGGCCCTGGTGCTGGAGGGGTCCCTGTGGGAGACCGCGCTGGCCGCCGGGTCGGCCTCCATCGGACTGGTGGCGATCTCGGCGGCCTTCGTGGGCTTCCTCTTCGGCCCCATGGGAGCGGTCTGGCGCGCAGCACTCCTGACGGGCGGGCTGATGATGGTCGTCCCGCAAGGGGTGACCGACCTGGCCGGGCTGGGGCTGGTGTTGGCCGTGGCGGTGCTGAACTGGCGCGGCATCGGCTCGGGCGTCCCGGCGGTGCGGCCTGAGGACGTCAGGCAGGCGATATCCCCGGGTCTGTTCGGACGGCTGGCGGCAGCACGGCTCAGCAAGGCCAAGGCCGAGGAGGGGCTGGAGGAACGGCCTAGGGCGGCCGAGCCCGATCTGCGCAACCTGACCAGCGACAAGGTCGCCGACGCCGAGACCCGACCGATCCCCGAGGAACTGGCCTGGCCGCTCTGGGTGCTCATGGCGCTCTGCGCCGTGGCGGTCGAGGTGATGGGGCAGAACCTGCTGCATGTCCGTCAGCCGGGGATCTGGCTGGGTGGTCTGTTTGCGATCAGCCTCGTCTTCACCGTCGGCGTCCGCACCTTGCTGGGCCGTGCCGACGCTCTGACCCCACAGGAAAAGGTGACCTGATGGACTTCTCGCTCACCGAGGAGCAACGGCAGATCGTGAACAGCGTCGAGCGCTTTCTGGAGCGTCATCTGCCCCCCGAGGAGCAGGCGCGCCGCGACGCTCAGCACGATCCGCCCTACCATCTGCTGAAGGTGATGGCCGACGACGGTCTTCTGGCTCTACCCTTCCCGCAGGCACAGGGCGGCCTCGGCAGCGGCTGGGACACCGTGGCACTGGTGCAGGAGACGATGGGCCGCAAGGGCTGGATGGCGGCGTCGCTGTTCAACCGGGCGGTAGGCTTCGGCGGCATGTCGCTGATGACATATGGCACCGAGGCGCAGAAGGCCGCCCTGATGCCACGCCTGATCGGCGAGGGGCTGTTGTTCGCCCTGGGGCTGACCGAACCGCAGGCGGGCAGCGATGCGGCGGCCGTCGCGACGCGGGCCCGCCGTGCGGACGACACCTGGATCATCACCGGGCGCAAGTCCTGGATCAGTGACGCCGCCCAGGCTGATTTCATCGTCACCGTCGTGCGGACCGGCGAGAGCGCGTCCGGCCGGGAGGGCCTGTCGATCCTGCTCGTACCGAAGGACACCCCGGGCGTGAGCTTCACCCCGCTGCCCAAGGTCGGCAACAATGCGCTGCCTAGCTACGAGATCGCCTTCGACGGTGCGGAGGTCCCCGCCGAGGCGCTGATGGGCGAAGAAGGCAAGGGCTTCGTGCATCTGATGTCCACCCTGCACTATGCGCGCGCGGGATTGGCGGCCGCGGTCACCGGTGCGGCGCAGCGTGCGGTCGACTTGACGCTGGCCCATGTCACCGAACGCGAGCAGTTCGGCCGGCCCATCGGCAAGTTCCAGGTAATCCGGCATCGTCTGGCGGATATGCAGATGCGGGTGGACCAGTCGCGCCTGATCTCCTGGCACCTCGCCTGGCTGATCCGCGAGGGCCTGCCGTCCCGCCGCCACGCCGCCCAGGCCAAGGTGATCGCCACCGAGGCCCTGCAATACGTCACCCAGCATGGAATGCAAACGCTGGCCAGCGCCGGCTACATCATCGAAAGCGAGATGCAGCGGCTGTGGCGCGATGCTCGGCTGTACAGCTTCGGCGAAGGCAGCAACGAGATTCAGCGCAACACCATCGCCCGTGAGCTGGGCCTGTGAGCCCGCACCCATGACCGGGGAGTTGGCCGAGATCGACCGGGGGTTCGTGCGCATCGCGGAAGGCCAGGTGCATTACCGGCAGGCCGGTCTCGGCACGTGATCGCCCCCGACACGCTGGGCAATGGCGATTCCTGCCCGCCCGCGCCGGGGGACGCACCGGATATCCGCTACTTCGCCGATGCCCATCGCCGCACGCTGGACGCAATGGGGGTGAGTGCTTTCGACGCCTATGGGAGCCACACGGGCGGCAACATCGCCGTCGAGTTGGCGATCGGAAGGCCCGGTGCGGTGCGAGCGCTGATCCTCGACGGCATGGCCGTCTACGCCACGGACGAGCAGGCCGACATGCTGGCCCATTACGCGCCTGAGGTGGCGGTGGACCAGACCGGCAGCCAGCTCAACTGGGCCTGGCATTTTGTGCGCGACAACGCCTTGTTCTGGCCCTGGTTCCGGCGCGACGCGGCGCATCTGCGCAAGGTGGGTCTACCCGCCCCGGAGGTTCTTCACGAGAAGGTGGTCGAGGTGCTCAAGGCGGTGCGTAGCTACCATCACTCCTATCGGGCGGCCTTCGCCTACGACAAGCGCGCGCGCCTGCCGCTGGTCAGCGTGCGCACGCTGGTGGCCTGCGCCGAGGACGACATGCTGCTGGAGTATCTCGACGCGGTCATGACGTTGATGCCGGATGCACAGCGTCTTGTGACCCCGGGCAATGCCACACCGGATCGTGCCGAGGCGACGGCGGCCGCCCTCTCGGCATGGCTCGATCAGGCTTGACCGGTTTCCAGGCGCATCTTCCCGCTACCGGCCTTGCGCGACATGGACATCTGGAACTCGTAGAGATCGGGGCGGTAAAGCGCGCGGATATGCTCGACAGGGCGATCCGACTGGTCGCGGATGACGCGCACCACGACCAGAAGCGGCGCACCGATCTCGACCTCGAGTTGCGTGGCAGCGGCGGTATCGGCCATGCAGGCGGTGATGCTCTGATCGGCAGCGGTGACCTCGACGCCCGATTTCGCGAGCAGCGACAGAAGCGGCGTCGTCTCCAGGTCGGACGGGCCGAAGCGCCGCCCCACTTCGGCCAGCACATGCGTGGTCAGGTAGGAGACCGGGCGGCCGTCATGGCGGCGCACCCGAACCGCCTTCTGCACCTCCGCACCAGGTGTGATCTCGAGTGCCGCGGCGATCTCGGCGGATGCATGGACATAGCCGAATTCCAGCAGTTGCACGCTGGTGTTGCGCCCCATCACCTGCAGGCTTTCCATCAGTCCGCTGATATCGGTCCGCAAGGGCCGCGAGACACGGGGTGCGATCGGGAAGGTACCGCGCCCGCGGTGGCGCGCGATCATCCCTTTGCCGGTCAGTCGCTCCAGCGCCCGCCGGATGGTTATCCGCGACACGCCGAACTCGGCGGCAAGGACGTGTTCGGAGGGCATCGGCGCGTCGGCCGGGAACGCACCCTCCTCGAGCCGCTCGCGCAGCACCATGTAGATCTTGTGGTAGAGCGGTAGGGGAGACAACCCGTCGGACCGGGGCGCATCGCCTTGCTGCGTGCTCATGGGCGTCGTTTCCTCGCCGCGGGGCGGCACGGCTTACGCGGCCGCATGCTACCAAGGCGGGAACAAGCACGGCCAAGTCTTGCGAAGTCTCGCATGCTTATCAACCGTCCCCCCTTCATGCCAAGCCCGCGTTCGGCTACATCGCTGCCGGAGCGGGATGGCGTTCGGTGCGATCGCGCATGACGTCTCAATCTCGCTCCGACATTCATCTGTGAGAGCAACAGGACAGGAGGGTGACCGACCCTCCTGTCCTGTTGCTCCCGATCAACCTTACGGTCAGATGGACTGATCTGACCGCAGGTAAGGTGATCGACTTCAAAGAGTGAAGGCATCCTATCCGCGTCCGTTCGGACGCGGGGACACTCTAGCGCTGCTAGAGCATCCTGCGTCCTAACGGACGCAGGATGCTCTAAATCTTTGAAATAGATCACCTTATCTGCGTTCAGATGAGTCTGTCTGAGCGCAGGTTGATCTAGTTGTCTATAAGATATGACTTTAGGTCTTGGTGTCCGTTCTGTCCACCGCCACCGCCCGAGCACGCCGCCGGTCATCGGCGATCGCTTCCGGTCTGCCGCCTGGAGCAGGATGAGAGTTGGAGCGGGATTGAGACGTCATGCGCGATCGCACCGGACGCCATCCCGCTCCGGCTGCAGCGCCGAGATCGACCCGAGCCCCTTCTTGCCTCCGCGGGAGGTAGAGTTTTTGAGCCGTGATCAGCAACACGGACAGGTTGCGTGTGCCGATTTCATGAGCGCTGCCGGGACATTGTTCCCGATTGCACCGTGTGGCCGTTGCGAGCCTCACCGCACCGCAGGCCGAAGATCGTACGCCCCCCTGGGGCGCGGTTGCCGTCGTCCTGGTCGGCGATGCGGGCGCCGGGTCGGATGCCTGCCGGCAAGCTTTCCTCGCGCCGGTCGTGGTCGGCCCGGCCACCGCCGTCCCGCGCTTGCCGGTCGACACCCAGCCCCAGCCGCCCGTTCGGCCGCCCGGAAGGCCGCTCATGCCAGCCAGCGCCGCAAGCGCTTGGCGGCTTCGGCCATGTCCTCGGTCGCACCGGCGAAGGAGAACCGCATCGTCGCATGGCCGCGGGTCGGGTCGAAATCGGTTCCGGGCGTCGCTGCGACACCGGTTTCGTCCAGCATCCGGCGGCAGAACGCCACGCTGTCGTTCGTCAGATGGGCGATGTCAGCGTAGAGGTAGAAGGCGCCCTCCGCCGGGGCGAGGCGGGTGAACCCGGCTTTGGGCAGTTCCTCCAGCAGCAACGCCCGGTTGGCGGCGTAGCGGCGGACATTGGCCTCCAACTCGTCGGTGCAGTCGAAGGCGGCCTCCGCGGCATGCTGCGCGATCGCCGAGGCGGATACGAACAGATTGCCCTGCAGGCAGTCGACCGGCCGCACCAGGTCTTCCGGCAGCACCATCCAGCCGATCCGCCAGCCGGTCATCGAGTAGTATTTGGAGAAGCTCGATACCACGATCGTGCTGTCGCTGTAGCTCACCGCCGATACCGCCGGCCGTTCGTAGGTGATGCCGTGATAGATCTCGTCGGAGATCAGGCGGATCCCCTCGGTGTCGCAATGGCGGGCGAGCGCCTGCATCTCGTCGGCGTGCAGCATCGTGCCGGTGGGGTTGGCCGGGCTGGCGACGATGAGCCCGTCGACCGGACGCTCGAGCGCGGCGAGCATCGCCGGCGTCGGCTGGTAGCGGCTGTCCTGGGCCGTTTCGAGCAGCACCGCCTCGATCCCCAGGGCTTTGAGGATGTTGCGGTAGGCGGGATAGCCGGGGGAGGCGAGCGCCACCCGGTCCCCCACCTCGAAGGCCGACAGGAAGGCCAGGGTGAACGCGCCGCTGGAGGCTTGGGTCACCGCGATCCGTTCGGCGGGTACCTCGGCGCCGTAGGTTTCCCGGTAGTGCCGGGCCAGCCGGTCGCGCAGGCTCGGCCGTCCCAGGGCGAGGGTGTAGCCCAGCGTGTCCGTATCGATGGCATGCTTGGCCGCGTCCAGCGCACCCTTCGGGGCGGCCGTACTGGGCTGGCCGACCATCAGCGGCAGCATGTCGGCGTGGCTGGCCTGCCGTTCGGCGGCCGCGGCCATCACGTCCATGACGATGAACGGCGGCACCCGGCCGCGTTCGGTGACTTTCAGAACCATGGCGGAAGGCTCCTCGGCGGCCGGTCAGAATGCTAGCGGCAGGCCGCTGAACGCGAGGCCATCGGCCCGAGGGTCGGCGACGGCCCGGCAGGGCCCCCGTTCCCCGCGCACGCTCGGACAGGCGATGCCGATCACGCGGCCGAGTTCCGCGACCTCGCCCGGTGCGGCCTCGTCCCGGCGGGTTCCATCCGGCAGCACGGCCGTGCGCGGAGCCGCGACGGAATCGCCGAGATCGCGGCCGCCCGGCCCGGCTTCGATCAGAACGGTCGCCACCGGTTCGGTCAGCCCGGTGCCGGCCAGTGCCAGCTCCAGCGACGCGGTCGGCCGGTTGATCTGGAGGGCCAGCCCGCCGAGCAGGACCGCGTCGGGCGCCGGGGCAGGGGCGGGGAACAGGCCCATGGGGGGGACATAGCGGCCGGTGCCGAACGGTCCCACCATCGTCAATCCGCAGACCACCGTCTGGCCGGCGCCGTCGCGGACCACCAGACCGGCCCCCGGGGCGGTCGGCAGGGTGTGGGGGTGCAGGTCTCGGACAAGGTCGGTGACCTCTGCCCGGGTCTCCGGCACCCGGTCGGGCAGGGCGCGGGCGAGGGCCGCCAACCGGTCTCCCCCGGTATTCGAGCCCGGGAAGACGGCCAGGGTGTCGACGCCCGCGCGGATGACGATCGGCGCGATCCAGCGCGGCCGCTCCGCCGGCAGCGCTTCGGCGCCGAGGCTCAGCCCGACCCGGCCGGCGAAGGCGGCGTAGGCCGGGGCGATGTCCGCCGAGGCGAGGCCGTCGGCGCCGGCGACCCGCAGCCGGCTGAGCATCTCGGCCAATGCGGGCTGGGCCAGCGGGTCGCCTTCCCGCAGCGGTTGTCCGTCGGGGCGGCTGAAGGCCCGGACGGCCGCCTGGTCCCGGGCGAGCAGTGGCAGCACCGATTCGTAGTCGGCGAAGAAGGATCGGCTGACGGTGCCACTGAACCGGGCCGCTTCCTCGGCGCCGGCGACCAGGCGCTGCCAGCGCACCGTGCCGTGGCGCGCCTGCAAGGCGAACAGGCCGCGGGCGAGCATCGGTACCGCCGCGGTCTGATCGCCGACCGCGCGGGGCAGGAAGTCGAGGGCCTCCAGCCTGTCCGTCTCCGGATCGTAGATCAGGCACGCGCCGCCACCGGCCAGCCCGACGCGGGAGGGCAGCGTGACCGCCAGGGTCAAGCCCATCGCCGCGGCGGCATCGGCGGCACTGCCGCCGTCCTCCAGCACCGCGCGGCCGACCACCGTGGCCTGCGGCTCGTCACTCGCCAGATGAATGGTGGGCAGATCCGCCTCGCGGGGCTGCGACACCACGCAGGCGGCCAGCGCCACGCCGGTCACCGCAGCCATGGCAATCCGGCTGCACTGCCGCCACATGGGGGTGGCAGCATCTGTCGACCCCGCCCGGAACACGGATATCTTGGGACCCATGGTCTTCCTTCGAACACGCCGTCTGGCGGCCAGCGCTCTGCTGATGATGCTGATGGTTGTCCTCCCGCTGCAGGCCATCGGTCAACCGCAGCGGCTGTCCTTCCTGCGCGACGCCGAGACCGAAGCCCTGATCCGGGAGATCGGGGGTCCGGTGTTCCAGGCGGCCGGTCTCAACCCCGCGGCGGTCGACATCTATCTGATCGACAGCCCCACCCTGAACGCCTTCGTCACCGGCGGGCAGAACATCTTCTTCAACACCGGCATGTTCACCCACACCGAGTCGGTGTCCGAACTGCTCGGCGTGCTGGCCCATGAGGCCGGGCATATCGCCGGTGGCCATCTGGCGCGCGGGCAGGACGCGATCGAGAACGCCCGGCGGACCGCGTTGCTGACCACCTTGCTGGGGGTGGCCGCGGCGATCGCGGCTCAGGACGGGGGTCTGGGAGCGGCCGTGGTGGCGGGCGGCAATGCGACCGCCCAGAACACGTTCCTGTCCTTCTCCCGGGCGATGGAGAGTGCGGCGGACCAGGCCGCGCTGACCTATCTCGAGACCAGCGGACTGCCGGCGACGGGCTTGCTGACGTTCCTGGAGCGGCTGGAAGACCAGGAACTCCTACCCGCGTCTCAACAGGTCGAGTATGCGCGCACCCACCCGTTGAGCCGCGACCGGGTCGAGACGGTGCGGCGCCATGTCGAGCGGTCGCGCTACGACGAAACCACGATCCCGGACGGCTGGCAGGAGCGGTTCGACCGGGTCCGGGCCAAGCTGGTCGGCTACCAGAACCCGGTCTCGGCGCTCCGGCTCTATCCGGACCTCAGCACCGGCGTCGCGGAGCGCTATGGCCGGTCGGTCGCGTTGTGGCGGCGGGGCCGGGTGGAGGAGGCACTCGCCCTTCTGCGTCAACTGGCCGCCGAAGAGCCCGGCAATCCGTTCTTCCAGGAACTGATCGGCCAGATCCTGTTCGAGGAAGGCGCGGTCCAGTCGGCGCGTCCCTATTACGAGCGGGCGGTGGCCGTGCGTCCCGGGGAGGCGCAGTTCCTGATGATGCTCGGCCAGATCCGCCTGGCCGGCGGGGCGCCGGACGATCTGTCGGCGGCGATCGACCTGTTGAGCCGGGCCAGCCGGGAGCCGGGCGGTGCCACCCCGCTGACGTTTCGCCTGCTGGCGACCGCCCATGGCCGGGCCGGAGACGTTCCCATGGCGAACCTGCTGCTGGCCGAGGAGGCTTTGGCCCGGCGGGACTATCCGCTGGCGCTGGAGATGGCCGAGCGGGCCATCCAGGGGTTGCCCCAAGGCGATCCGGGACGGCAGCGCGCCCTCGACATCGTCGCCCTGGCCGAACGGGGCGCTGCACGGTCGCGTTAGAGCATCCTGCGTCCTAACGGACGCAGGATGCTCTAAGTCTTTGAAATAGATCAACTTATCTGCATTCAGATCAGGCCATCTGAACGCAGGTCGATCCGGCCGTAATCCGCCAGTACCGGTTCCACGCCGCGCTGCCAGAGGTCGGCGAGGGCCTGCTCGAACAGGCCGGAGAACATCGCGTTCCGGGCGAGGTCGCCATAGATGTGCTCCTGCTCGATCCAGGCGGCTGGCCGCTCCCGGGCCCGGCGGGCGACCGTCAGCAACCCGTCCCAATGGGGATCGTTCGGCTCGATGGTCGATCCGTCTTCCCGCACGCCGTAGCACATGCGCGCCCAAAGCGCCTCG
Organism: Alphaproteobacteria bacterium; assembly: GCA_028281265.1. Lineage (GTDB taxonomy): Bacteria > Pseudomonadota > Alphaproteobacteria > DSM-16000 > Inquilinaceae > JANQKE01. The sequence goes on from JANQKE010000211.1 coordinate 66,919, forward strand.
CTCAGGGCCAGCCCCGCCATCGGTGCCCCCGCATCGACCGCATCGCGCAGGATGGGGAGCACGAAGCCCGAATGGCGCGACGACCCGTCGAACGCCACCCGACGCGTGGTGTCGCGGATGGCCGGGTTGGCGAAGCGGGTGGCCACCAGATCGAAATAGGTCCGTGGCCTCATCCCGGCCGGGCCGCGCACCAGCGGCAGGATCTCCTCGGTCTGGACCTTGGAGAAGAACCCGGCGATCGGGGGCGCGTTCATGCAGTCGGCGATGGTGGCGAGCCCGAGGACCTCGCCGGCATTGGCGAGGATCTGGTGCCCGGCGTTGAGAACGCGCAGCTTCATCGTCTCGTAGGCCGCGACATCGTTCGAGAAGGTGGCGCCGGCCCGGTCCCAGTCCGGCCGGCCGGCGCAGAACGCCTCTTCGATCACCCACTGGCGAAAGTTCTCGTGGGTGACCGGGACCGCGTCATCCACCCCCAACGAGCGGGCGAGCGCGATCTCCTCCGGCCCGGTCGCCGGCACGATCGAATCCACCATCGAGTTGGGGAACGCGCAAGTCTCCTCGATCCAGGCCGCCAGATCGGGATCGGACAGCCGGGCGAGGGAGACGACCGCCCGCCGGGTGGCCTCGCCATTGCCGTGAAGATTGTCGCAGCTAAGGACCGACAGGGCGCCCGCGCCGTCGGCCCGCCGCCGCCGCAGGCCCGCGACGATCGCGCCGAACGCGGTCCCGGGCGTGCCGGGTGCGGACGCGTCGCGCCGGATGTCCGGATGGGCGGCGTCGAAGCGGCCGGTCGCCGGATCGATGAAGTAGCCCCCCTCGGTCACCGTCAGGGTGACGATGCGGATCGCCGGGTCGGCCAGCGCGGCGATCAGCGGCGCGTTGCCCTCGACCACCGGAACGTAGTCGATCATCGGGCCCACCACCTCGGCCGACACGCCGTCGGGGCCGAGCTCGATGAGGGTCGTCAGGCAGTCCTGGGCGAGCAGGCGCTCGCGCATCGCCGCGTCCGGGGGCCGGACCCCAGCGCCGATGATCGCCCAGTCCTGGGCGAGCCCGCGCTGCATGAGCCGATGCAGATACCAGGACTGGTGCGCCCGGTGAAAATTGCCCACGCCGATATGGACGATGCCGGGCCGGAGCGCGCTGCGGTCGTAGCGCGGCCGCTTGACAGGCTCGGGCAGCCGGTCGAGCGCCGCCTGGCAAAGCCGAACGGGTGCGGTGTCGATCACGGTCGCTAGAGCGTTTTCAGGGAATACCGGGTCGATCTGTTGGCGTGTGCCGGATCGATCCGCAAGGCGCGTCGCGCCGCGCGATGCGGTGCCATCGGGCAAGCGGCGCAACGCAGCGGGCG
>JANQKE010000212.1 GCA_028281265.1 Alphaproteobacteria bacterium
CGCCCGCTGCGTTGCGCCGCTGGCCCGATGGCACCACATCGCGCGGCGCGACGCGCCTCCACGGATCGATCCGGCACACGCCAACAGATCGACCCGGTATTCCCTGAAAACGCTCTAGATCGACCGGTGTCCAGATGGACTCGTCTGAACGCCGGTGAGTTGATCGACTTCAAATTCTCAAAGAGGTAGAGCATCTTGCGTCCGTTCGGATCCGGGATGCTCTAGAAAGAGGGGCGGGAGACGGCGGTTCGGCCGTTCCCCGTCCAGAATGGGAGCCGGGCGATGCATCGCCCCCGTCTGCTCGCCCGACTGCTCGTCGCCGTCCGCCGGCTGTTGCGCAATGACCAGCTCCTGCTGGGCCTGCTGGCGGTGGTGATCGGGGTGGCGGCGGCCGGGGCGGAGATCGGCTTCCGGGCCCTGTTCGGCCATTGGCAAGCCCTGCTGTACGGCGCTTCGACCGAGCGGCTGGCGAGCCTCGCCCGCGCGCTGCCCTGGTGGCAGGTGGTCGGCGCGCCGATGGTGGGCGGCCTGGTCGTGGGCCTGTTCCTCAAATACCTGATGCCGGGCGGCGCACCGCAAGGGGTGGCGCATGTGATGGAGGCGACCGCGCTGAGGCAGGGCCGCATCAGCGTGCGGGCCGGGATCGGGGCGGCGATCGTCAGCGCCCTGTCCTTAGGCTCCGGTGCCTCGACCGGGCGGGAGGGGCCGGTCGTCCATCTCGGCGCGACCATCGGCTCGGCCGTCGCCCGCCTGCTCGGCCTGCCCGGCGGGTTGTCCCGCACGCTCCTGGGCTGCGGGGTCGCCGCGGCGGTGGCGGCGAGCTTCAACGCCCCGTTCGCGGGCGTGTTCTTCGCCCTGGAAGTGGTGGTCGGCCACTATGCCCTGGCGGCGTTCGCCCCGATCGTCCTCGCCGCGGTGGCGGCGACGGTGGTCAGCCGGCTGTACTACGGCGACTATCCGGCCTTCATCCTGCCCGACGCCTACCCGATCGCCTCATTCTGGGAGTTTCCCGCCTTTGCCCTGCTGGGCGTGGTCAGTGCCGGGGTGGCGATCGTGTTCATGTGGTCGGTGATGACGGCCGATGCGGTCGCCAAGAAGGTGACCGCGATCCCGCGATACCTGCATCCGATGGTCGGGGGTCTGGTGGTCGGCATCATGGCACTATGGCTGCCGGAGGTTCTGGGCGTCGGCTACGAGGCGACCGACGACGCCTTGCGCGGAGACCTGAGCTTCGAGTTGATGGTGATCCTCATCATCGCCAAGACGGCCGCGACGGCCGTCTGCCTGGGCGCCGGGTTCGGCGGGGGCGTGTTCTCCCCCTCATTGTTCGTCGGCGCGATGCTGGGCGGCGCGTTCGGCTTCATCGCCACGGGGCTGTTTCCGGAGCTTTCGTCCGGCACCAGCGCCTATACCCTGGTCGGCATGGGGGCGGTGGCCGGGGCGGTGCTCGGCGCGCCGATCTCCACCATCCTGATCGTCTTCGAGATGACCGGGGACTATCCGCTGACGATCGCGCTGATGGTGGCGGTGGTGATCGCCTCGACCATCACCACCCAGACCCTGGGCAAGAGCCTGTTCGAATGGCAACTGCGCCGGCGCGGCATCTCCCTCAAGGGCGGTCGTGCGGCCGGCGTGCTGGGCGAGCAGAAGGTCGCCACGGTGATGACCAACGACTACGCGACCATCGGCCCGGACGCCCCGATCGGTGAGGTGCGGGAACGGCTCCGGACCGCCCGCTACGGCGAGCTGTTCGTGGTCATGCCTGACGACACGCTGGTCGGCACCCTGACCATCGCCGACCTCAATCACCGCATGCTGGACGACGAGAAGGAATCAGCGCGCTTACGCGCCGGCGACATCGCCCATGACGACGGCACCGTCGTCGCCCGCACCGACGGCCTGGACCGCGCCGTGCGGATCATGGACCGCACCGGCCACAGCCATCTGCCGGTCGTGATGGGCTGGGACGACCGCCGCCTGGTCGGCTTCCTGCACGAACACGACGTCATGCTGGCCTATCACCGGGCCCTGATGGATCAGGAACGCGACACCGCCGGATAGTCGCTCCGCCGCGGTGATCGGTACCGGGATTGAGGTACGTCAGGGCGGCACTTCGACCAAAGGTCGAAGGACAAGGGGCACAGCAAGCGGCCAGACTGCCGGCCTGTGTGTTCGACCTTTGCCTACCCGACGACCGCTTCGATGCCTCTCGGCCTTACCGCGCGCCGGGCCGCCCGGCCCGATGCCTCCGACCCGGCCGCGCCCGCGTTCCGCTGCGAGGAGGTCACCAAAACCTATGGGGCGGGCGAAGCGGAGGTCCGTGCGTTGCGCGGCATCTCCCTTGTGATCCCCAACGGAGAGATGGTCGTGCTGCTCGGCGCTTCGGGGTCGGGCAAGTCGACATTGCTCAACATCCTCGGCGGGCTCGATCATCCCACCGCGGGACGGGTCTGGTTCCGCAACCAGGAGCTGACGGCCCTCGACGATGGCAGGCTGACCGTCTACCGCCGCGATCATGTCGGCTTCGTCTTCCAGTTCTATAATCTGGTGCCCAGCCTGACGGCCTGGGAGAATGTCGCCCTGGTCACGGAGATCGCCCGCACGCCGATGCCGCCGGCCGATGCCTTGGCCCTGGTCGGGCTGGACGCACGCCAGGATCATCTTCCCGCCCAGTTGAGCGGCGGCGAGCAGCAGCGGGTCGCCATCGCGCGCGCGATCGCCAAGCGGCCCGAAGTGCTGCTGTGCGACGAACCCACGGGCGCGCTCGACTCCAAGACCGGCGTCCGGGTGCTGGAAGCGCTGGCCGCCGTCAACCGCGATCTCGGCACGACGACACTGGTGATCACCCACAATGCCGATATCGCCCGCATGGCGGACCGGGTGATCCGGTTCGCCGACGGTCATGTCCGCGAGGTGGCGACCAACGCCGACCCGATCCGGCCGACGGAGATCACATGGTGACCGTGCGGGGGCTGCATCCGCTCGATCGCAAGCTGTGGCGGGATCTCGTGCGCATCCGATCCCAGGCAGCGGCGACGGCGGCGATCATCGCGATCGCCGTCACGGCCCTGGTGATGAGCACGACCCTGCTGCTCTCGCTGGAAGAGACGCGGACCGCCTTCTACGAGCGCGGCCGCATGGCCGACGTGTTCGCCACGGCCGTGCGCGTGCCCGAACGGATCGCCGGAGAGATCGCCCGCATCGACGGGATGCGGCAGATCCAGTCCCGCATCGTCGAGCGGGCGACGCTCGACATGCCGGGTCTTGCGGCCCCCGCGAGCGGTCATCTGGTCTCCATCCCCGAGACCGGCCAGCCGACGCTGAACCGGATCGTCCTGCGGGAGGGCGGGTGGATCACGCCGGGCCGGGCCGATGACGTCATCGTCAGCGCCGCCTTCGCCGATGCCCATGGGCTGGTGCCGGGGGATCCCGTCTTCGCCACCCTGGACGGCGTGCGGCGGACCTTGCGGGTCACCGGCATCGGCCGGTCGCCGGAGTTCGTCTACACCGTCAGCGGCTCCGGCTTCCTGCCCGACGACCAGCGTTTCGGCGTGCTCTGGATGGGACGGGAAGCGATGGAGGCCGCCTTCGACCTGGACGGCGCGTTCAACGACATCGTCGTCTCCCTATCCCCGGGGACGGACAGCAACCGGGTGATCGAGGTGATCGACCGCCTACTCGACCCCTATGGCTCGGTCGGGGCCATCGACCGGTCGGACCAGTCCTCCCACGCGTTCCTGCAAAGCGAGATAGACGGGCTGGTCGCCACGGCGACCGTGCTGCCGACCGTCCTGATCGCGATCGCCGCTTTCGTCCTCAACGTCATCCTGACCCGGATCGTCGATACCGAGCGGGAGCAGATCGGCCTGCTCAAGGCGTTCGGCTACGGCAACCTCGCCATCGCATCCCATTACTGGAAGCTCGTGATGGTGATCAGCCTGGCCGGCACCCTTGTCGGCTTCGCCGGCGGGATCTGGGCGGGCTACGGCGTGACGCGCCTGTACATCCGGTTCTTCGAGTTCCCGGCCCTCGTCCTGACCCTCGACCCCAGCGTCTTTCTGGTCACCGCGGCGACGGCGGCGGCCACGGCGAGCCTGGGAGCCCTGATGGCCGTACGGCGATGCCTGGCCCTGAGCCCCGCCGAAGCGATGCGCCCGCCCGCCCCGGGGGTCTACGGTCGATCGGTGATCGACCGGCTGGGCCTCATCCGGCGTGTCGGCCAGCTCGGCCGGGTGATGATCCGACAACTGACCATCAAGCCGGCCCGCAGCCTGTTGACGGCCCTGGGCATCGCGCTGGGCGGCAGCCTCTATATCGGCACGACCTTCACCGGCGGGGCGGCGAACTGGATGCTCGACATTCAGTTCAGCTTCTCCGAACGGCAGGACGTCACCTTGCAATTCGTCGACGAACGGGCCTATGGGGCGATCGACCTGGCACGCGCCCTCCCCGGCGTCCTGACGGTCGAGCCCTTCCGGATCGTCCCCGTCGAACTCTCCTACGGCCACCGGACCGAGCGGACGGTGCTGCAAGGCCTGCTTGCGGACGCGCACCTTGTCCACCCCCTCGACCGGCAGCAGCGGCCGATCGACATCCCTCCTGCCGGTCTCGCCCTGTCGGCCCACCTGGCCGACACCTTGGAGGTCGGTCCCGGCGATCTGCTGACCATCCGGGTGCTGGAAGGCCGGCAGGCAACGCTCACCCTGCCGGCAACGGCGGTCGTCGACGATTATGTCGGCTCGATGGCCACGCTGCGGCTCGAAACCCTCAACCGCGCCATGGGCGACGGGCCGGTCATCACCGGTGTATACGCCCTGGTCGATGCCGACCGGCTCGACGCCCTGTTCGCCGCGGTCAAGGACACGCCGCAGATCTCCGACGTGGTCGAACTCGACCGGACCGTCGAGGCCACCCAGGAGATGCTGGACCGCACGATCTCCGTCTATCGGGTGCTGTTCAGCCTGTTCTCCGGCACGATCGTCTTCGGGATCCTCTACAACGCGGCACGGGTCACCTTGTCCGAGCAAGGGCGGGAACTGGCGAGCCTTCGGGTGCTGGGGTTCACCAAGGGGGAAGTGGCGATCATCCTGCTGGGGCAGCTTGCGATCCTCACCGTGATCGCCCTGCCGGGGGCGGCGCTGTTCGGCAATCTCCTCGCCTATGTGATCGTCACTTACGCGATGGATCCGGAGTTGTTCCGGCTGCCGTTCGTGATCACCCGCGGCACCTACGGGGAGGCCGCGCTGGTGATGGTCGGCAGCGCGGTGCTGGCCGGCTGGCTGGTTCGACGCCGGATCGGCACCCTGTCCCTGATCGACGTCCTGAAGACACGGGAATGAACGGCATGCTGCGGTTCGTCAGACGGCATCTGGTCTCGCTGGTCCTGGGGGTCTTGCTGATCGGCGGGATCGTCTGGGCCCTGTTGCCGCAACCGGTCCTGGTCGACCTGGCGCCGGTCGTCCGCGGGACCCTGGTCGTCACCATCGACGAGGAGGGGGAGACCGAGGTCCGGGATCTGTACACCGTCTCCGCCCCGATCACGGGACGGCTGCTCCGCGTCACCCTCGATCCCGGCGATCAGGTGATCGGCGGGGAAACTGTGGTCGCGACGCTGGAGCCGGTCGATCCGGGCTTCCTGGACCGGCGGCTCGTCGCCGAACGGCAGGCGGCCCTCAACGCCGCCGAGGCGGCCGAAGCCCTCGCCCAAGCCGAGTTGCAGCGCACGATCGCGGTCCGCGACCTGGCCCGGCAGACCTACGACCGCACCGCCGCCCTGGCGGATCGCGGCACGGTCTCGCTGGCGGCGCTGGATCAGGCGGCGGCCGAACTCCGCTCCCGCCGGGCGGAGGTGGCCGCCGCCCAAGCCGCGCTCGACGTCCGCCGTCGTCAACGGGAGGGAGCCGAGGCCGCCCTGATGGAGCCGACGGGAGTCGATACGGCCGGGCCCGAGGGGGAGGCCTGCTGCGTCCCGGTCCGCAGTCCGACCGACGGGGTCGTCTTGCGGGTCCTGGCGGAGAGCGAGACGGTGATCGCCGCCGGCAGCCCGGTCCTGGAGATCGGTGACCCAAGCGACCTGCAGGTCGTCGTCGACCTTCTGTCCATGGATGCCGTCCGGGTCGCCCCCACCGCCCCGGTGACGATCACGGATTGGGGCGGGCCGGACGTGACCGCCACGGTGCGCCGGGTCGACCCCCTGGGCGTCACCCGGGTGTCCGCCCTGGGGATCGAGGAGCAGCGGGTCGACACGGTGATCGACTTCGCCGGAGACCAGGCCCCCGCCGGTCTCGGGCACGGATATCGGGTACGGGTGGAGATCGAGACCGACCGGCGGGAGGATGCCCTGCTGGTCCCGCTGGGGGCCTTGTTCCGGGAAGGCGGAGAGTGGCGCGTGTTCCGGGTCGACGACTCCGGCCGGGCTCGGACCACCACGGTCGTGGTGGCCGCCCTGAACGACAGCCTGGCCGCGATCGACGCCGGTCTGGAAGCGGGCGACCGGTTGGTGCTGTTCCCGTCGAGCCGGGTCGCCGATGGGGTCCAGGTCGTCTCCCGGCAGGACTCCTGACCCTCCTGAGCGATACACCAGCAGCCTGAAGAACCGCCGATCACGCTTGATCGTCTTCCTCGGAGCGGTTCGTCCTGCCTTGACCTGATATACTACCAGAAGATGCAAGCGCCTATCTATACTCACCTTCAGTATTTGCTGACAAAATGGTTCTGTTTGGAACCATAACTAAGAGCCATCATTGCCTTCATTCGGATAGTGCGTCGATAAACGCCTGCGAATTCACGAAGTATTAATGGACTCGGCAGGAATAGGACGGGGATCTTCCAACACCACAAAGGCCGAGGAAAGCGTATGCACCAGACCGGCACGACAGCGGCGACCATTGCCGACAGCTTGCGGTTCCTGCGCATCGATGAGGAAACCCGGCAGATCCTGAGGACGCACAAGGCCCGGATCGTCAAGGCGCTGCCGGCGATCATGGACGATTTCTACGGACATCTGGCGAAGTTCGAGGCTTTGAACGGGATGTTCGGCAGCGACCAAGTCCGCCGACACGCCCGCGACAAGCAGCTCCAGCACTGGGCGCTGCTGGCAGATGCCAGGTTCGACGAAGCGTATCTCGATTCGGTGCGGCGCACGGGCCGCACCCACTGCCGCCTGGGCCTGACGCCCGACCATTATGTCGGCGGCTACTCGGCGATCGCCGAAGGGCTGATGGACGCGGTCTGGGCCGACTTCTCCGGCGGCTTCATGAGCAAGGCCAAGCGGCAGGAAGCGCAGAACCTGGTCCGGGCGATCAACCGGGTGGCCATGTTCGATGTCGGGGTCGTGATCTCGACCTATCTCGAAGAAGTCCAGAAGGAGCGTAAGACCGCGCTCGGCCGCCTGGCGGCGGACTTCGAGGCGGATATCGGCTCGGCGGTGTCGACGATCCAGTCCGCCTCCCGGGACGTGGGCGATGCTTCCGGCACCTTCCTGGCGACCGCCGAACGCAGCGGCGCGGCGACGAGCGACATGGCCGGCAGCATGGATCAGACCGCCGGCAACGTCTCGGCCGTGGCCGCAGCCGCCGAGGAGCTGGCAAGCTCGGTGGCCGAAATCTCCTCCCAGGTCCAATCGGCCACCAATCTGGCGTCGAACGCGGTGGAGCAGGCCCGCCAGGCCGACGAGGTCGTCGGCACGCTGCTCGAATCCGCGCGCAAGATCGGCGATGTGGTCACGCTGATCCGCCAGATCGCCGAGCAGACCAACCTGCTGGCGCTCAACGCCAC